>DIDU01000056.1:0-318 GCA_002418295.1 Carnobacterium sp. UBA5792
GAAATTCAGAGAAAAAAATCTAAAGGCATTAAAGCAGTTGCTGAAGAAAGCAATCGTAGATTAATCATTAGCGGTTTAATCAGCAGCGAAATTAACGAATATGATTTTTCTCAATTATTAGAAATTTTTTCGAAGAAAAGTAGAGTGGATCAACGAGTAAAAAATGACAATTTATTTCTAAGGCTATTGGATGAGAAAATATTAAGTAAAGTATACCAAGTCCTCAAAGAGTTTGATCAAGATTTCTTTAAAAAAGTGACCGATACGCAGTTTCAAAATCTTGTTATTTTATTGACTTTTTCCATTATGCGGATAAAA
>DIDU01000056.1:331-15851 GCA_002418295.1 Carnobacterium sp. UBA5792
AAGTTCGACGAGCTTAAGTATTGCAAAAGGAATTTTTCAAACTATCCAAGAACGCGAACCTATTGAAGTAAATAGAGCAGAAACTTACTTTTTAGCCCTGCAAATACAAGGGCTGAATGTTCATATCCGGCAGGAGTTTTTTTCAGAAGATTATGATGCCGATTTGANNTTAAGGTAAGTGAGTTAATTCGAAGAGTTTCTCACCAAATGAACTGGGATTTTAACCAAGATGAATCATTGTACAACGACTTATTAGCGCATATCTCTGCTGCAGTCAAACGGGCAATGGCACCTATGCCTGGAAATGTGACTTCTTTATTAAAAAAAATTCATTCACAGTATTATGAGTTGAGCCTTATAGTCGAAAAGAATTTAAAAGAAGTTTTTACGGACATTGACTTTTTATCCAACGAAGTTATTTATATCGTGATTCATTTTGCTTCTACTTATGAGAAGCTGATGGATAAACAAAATATTTCAGTATTGGTTATTTGTTCAATTGGAGTAGGGATGGCAAAAATATTACAAAATCGGTTAAAGAAAAATATTTCAGAGATAACCGATATAGAAATTTCGCGTATTTCTCAATTGAATCAATTGGGTCTAGAAGACTATGATTTGATTTTATCTACTATTTTCTTGCAAGGATTCGAATCAGAATATAAAGTCGTTACACCTTTGCTGATGGATGACGAAATAAAAAGTATCCGAACATCTATCAAGCAACTTCTAACTGAGAAGGTGAAAAGACGACCATCCAATGTGAAAAATATAGTGGAATCTCCAACGAAAGAAAATGAGTTTAAATTATTTTATGACAAATTAACTTTGGTGAAGCAGTTGTTGGAACGATTCGATTTAGAGAGATGGCAAAGCTGTCGTGATATAGAAGAAGTGATTGAATCTATCTGTTTTGATTTAGAAGGAAACATACTTTCAAATCCAAATAAAATAAAATTGAAACTATTAGAGCGAATGAGGGTAGCGCCTATTGGGCTGCCAGGAACCAATATGGCGTTATTTCATTGTATTGATCCAGAAATAAAGGAACCTTACTTTGCTATTTATGAAATACCGGAAACGTTCGTGATGGATTCCATTGACAAAGGAACCATTAGAATGAACCGCGTCTTGATGATGCTTGGTCCTGATCCATTGAGCGAAACAGCTCAAGAAATATTAGGACTTATCAGTTCATCTATTGTTGAAAGTGATGTAAATTTAGAACTCTTCAATTTCGGTTCTAAGAAATCAATCAACACCTATTTAAATGCTTTATTTGTAGAGAAATATGAAAAATAGTTAATAGGAAAGAGGAAGAAGAAATGGACATTTTAAAAAAAGAGAACATTCGTTTAAACCAATCATTTGCAAATAAAGAAGAGGCTATCCGTTACGCTGGCCGCATTTTAGTTGATGAAGGATATGTGGAAGAAACCTACATTGAAGAAATGATTCAACGTGAAGAAAACTTAACCACTTATATGGGGAATTTTATTGCGATCCCGCATGGTACAGATAATTCAAAGAACATGATTAAAAAATCAGGACTCTCTGTCGTTCAAATTCCAAGTGGTGTTAACTTTGGAACAGAGGAAGATGAAAAAATGGTCAGTGTTGTTTTTGGAATTGCCGGTGTTGGTAATGAACATTTGGATATTCTTTCAAAAATTGCCGTTTACTGTTCAGATATAGAAAACGTTGTTAAATTGGCAGACGCAACTACAGCAGAAGAAGTTTTATCTGCATTGGAAGGGGTCGAATAATATGCAAGCTATTCATTTTGGCGGAGGAAATATTGGCAGAGGATTCATTGGAGAAATTTTATCTGAGAACGGGTTCGATATCACGTTTATCGATGTTAACAAAGAGATCATTGATGCTTTGAATCAATCTAAAGAGTACACGATCGAATTAGCTGAAGAAAATAAAAAACAGCTTACAATCAAAAATGTTTCTGGCATCAACAACGGTACCCATCCTGAAGAAGTCGTGGAAGCTTTTACACAAGCAGCCATTGTTACGACTGCAATTGGCCCGAAAATACTGCCGTTTATTGCACCGTTGATAGCTGAAGGGATTCAAAAACGGAAAGAAATGAGCTCTACTCAACCAGTGGATGTGATTGCTTGCGAAAATATGATTGGCGGAAGTGATTTCCTTAAAAGTGAAGTCATCAAACATTTATCAAGTGAAGAAATTCAATACGTTGAACAATACATCGGATTTCCTAATGCGGCCGTTGACCGGATCGTTCCTCTGCAAACGCATGAAGATAAATTGTTTGTTTCTGTTGAACCGTATAAAGAATGGGTCATTGATGAAAGTACTTTGAAAAACAAAGGCCTTAAGCTGTCAGGCGTCCATTACGCAAAAGATCTAGAACCCTACATCGAAAGAAAATTATTCACTGTAAATACCGGTCATGCGACTACAGCTTATACCGGAAAATATGCTGGTTATAAAACTATTGACGAAGCTTTAAAAGATGAAGAAGTAAAAACTCAAGTCGAACAGGTTTTAGGGGAAACAGGCGCCTTAATGGTTGAAAAGTGGAATTTCGATGCAGCTGAACATCAAGCTTATATTGAAAAAATATTATCTCGTTTCATGAATCCGTATATCTCCGATGATATTACACGTGTAGCCAGAACACCGATGAGAAAATTAGGCTACGATGAACGGTTTATCCGACCTATTCGAGAAGCAAATGAGAGGAATTTGTCTACAGATCATTTGATCAAAACAGTAGCGAAAATACTGGTTTACCGTGATGCTGCTGACGAAGAAAGTCAAAAGCTAGCTGAATTATTAGCAGAAAAACCAGTTGAAGAAGTGATTAAGGAAGTAACAAGCTTGAAAGATACAGCCTTGATCAATAAAATCACGGAGGAATACAATAAAATAGTCTAGTATCAATTAAATAGAGCTCTCAAAAAAAATCACCATTATTAGGCAGGAAGCGTCCTAATAGTTTGGTGTTTTTTTGTAATTAAGTGATTTAAAATAGACGTTCCAATATGACTAAGTGAAAAAGCGTGTGTAATTCATTATTTTCACTACTACAGGAAAGCTAATAAATGAAAGCGATACAGTTAAATGATACAATGGGAAGATAAAGAAAAGAGTTCAGAAAAATAATGCAGACGGAGGGAGAAAAGAGCATGATTTATACCATTACATTAAATCCAGCTATTGATCGGTTGCTATTCCTAGAAAAAACGTTGGTTAAAGAGAAAAACAACCGACTGAGCAAAATAGATTATGATTTAGGCGGTAAAGGACACCACGGTTCTTTTGCGATGAGCAAATTAGGGATAAAGAATCAAGCATTAGGTTTTTGCGGAACAACGAATAAAAGCAAATTAGAAAAGATTTTACAAGAAAAAGGGCTTAACCATGACTTGGTAGAAGTTTATGGTAAACCAACTCGAGAAAGTTACGTTATTTTAGAAGCCGGAGTCAGCGGCAGTATTCTGATTACGGAAAAAGGATTTAGAGTTTCTAGTTATGATATCGAATTGTTAACAGAACAGATTGAAGAAAAAATTCAAGAAAACGATATGGTTTTGATTGCTGGTTCACTGCCGCCAGGCTTTGAGTTAAGGAATTTAGAAGAACTGCTACAATTATTAAAAAAGAAAAACTGTTTTGTTGCTTGTGATCTTTCAGGAGCTGCATTAGCCAAGGCAGTTGAAGTAGGGGTCAACTTTATCAAACCGAATGCTTTTGAAATACAAGAAATTGTTTCGGAAGAAAATTCTTTATTGGATAACTTAAACGAACTGTCTAAAAAAGTAGATTATATTGTAGTTTCGCAGGGAAGTGAAGGCAGCATTTGTAGTCATGACGGGGAATTTTATCAAATTACTGCCCCTAAAGTGGTTGCGGTGAACGATACAGGTGCTGGCGATTGCTTTGTCGGAGCTTTTCTAGGAAGTCTCTCATTAGGAAAGTCTTTAGTCGAATCATTGGCATTTGCCAGCGGTTGTGCTGCAAGCAAAGTGCAATACACGAATAGTACGTCCTTCAGCGTAAAAGAGGCTAAATTACTGCAAAAGAAAGTCCAAGTCGAGAAAATACAAAATCATTAAAAATAGATAAGAAGCGCCATCAGCTTTCTCTTGAAGAGGAGAACAAAAGCTGATGGCGCTTTCTTTTTGGAACGACTTTTTGTAGGAGAAAAACAAGCACGAATAATGATTGACACCCCTTAGAAGATAATGTTACTATATGGCCATTGCATTAGAAAACGATTAGTTAAAAAAGTTTTTTCTAATCTGTTTATCTAAAAATTTGCAACCCAATAGGAGGAATTTTTATGCAGGATATTTTGACAGCTTTCACAAATGGGAGCTATTTTTATTTTTTAATTGTAGTAGGTATTTTTGCGATTGGTGATTTCTTTGGAATTCTTTCTAAAGCCAAAGTTTCATCCGTGTTCGTGGCCTTATTTTTATTCCTTATTGGTTTTTTAACACATGTTTTGCCGGCTAATATTATTGAATTAGCTGGATTGTCTGAGTTTGGTAGTTTATCTGCTGGGTTGTTGATTTTTCATATGGGTACGATGATCAATTTAAAGCAATTGACGCAAGAATGGCGTACCGTTCTGACGGCGATTGTTTCCATGCTGGTGGTTATGGCAGCTTGCTTAACAGTTGCGCCAATTGTTGGAATCAAAAGTGCTATTGTAGCCATACCTGTACTAAATGGCGGAATCGTTTCGACACAAATCATGAGCGGCGCAGCGACTGAGATCGGCTTAGCTATTCCGGCTGCTTTAGGTGTCGTGTTGTATGCTATTAAAAAGTTCGCCGGTTCTTATCCAGCTTCTTTTTTTGGAGTACGAGAAGCAAAAGAGGTTTTAGCTGATTACCGCAGCAAACAAGCAACGGTATTGACCCCTGAGGAAGAAAGTTCTATGCAAGCAGATTTGCAAAAAAATGTTGGGTTTGCAGACAAACACAATAAATATTTTACTGNNGTATGGCCATTGCTGTTTTCTTTGCTTGGATCGCTGTTTCGTTAGGGACAATTACTCCGATCAATTATTCGATTTGGGCCTTGTTGTTTGGAGCATTCATGAGTTATACCAAATTGATTCCGAGTAAAATCTTAGAAAAAGGAAAAGCCTCGGGTTTGCTTTCCATGCTGGTATTTGCAACGATTGTTCCTTCATTGGCTAATATTAGCACAGCAGATTTGCTCTCATTAGGCGTTTCCACGGTCTTATTGATTGGCGTTTCTTTAGCCGCTTTATATATTGTCTTTTATTTATTACCAGGCTGGAAGCTGACGAAGACTAAAAATCTAGCTATGGGCATTGCGATGGGACAATTTTTAGGTTTTCCCGCGACTTTTTTAATTTCAAATGAAATTGCCAAAGCAGTAACCGATGACCCTAAAGAACAAGAAATTATTTTAGATCATATTATGCCGGCATATGTAGTAGCTGGGCTGTCGACAGTCACGACTTTATCAATTGTGATTGCCGGAATTTTTGTTAATTTTTTATAATCTATTAAACCATAAAGGGGAATACATATGAAATTTGATCCTAATTTATTCCATTACGCATCAAGACGTAATTTAGTTTACGGTCACAAAGGAATGATTGGCAGCGCTAGTCCATTAGCTTCACAAGTGGGACTGGAAATACTAAAAAAAGGAGGAAACGCCATTGATGCAGCGATTGCTACTTCTGCTGCTTTAACAGTAGTTGAACCTTCTGGGAATGGTATCGGAGGCGATGCATTTGTTTTAGTTTGGTTCGAAGGGCAAATGTACGGCTTGAATGCCAGTGGAGCAGCTCCTGACTTAATGACATCAGAATCCATTGTAAAAAAAGGATACCAAGAAATCAGCAAGTTTGGGTTAGACCCGGTTTCTGTTCCCGGAATTCCCAGTGGTTGGGTAGCTTTATCTGAAAAGTTCGGTAATTTGCCTTTAACAGAAGTACTAGAGCCCGCAGCCAAAATTGCAGAAGAAGGATTTCCAGTTGCTAGCAATGTGGCACGTTTATGGAAACGGTACTATAAAATTTACTCAGCAGCGTTAAAAGATTACCCTGTTTTGAAAACTTGGTTTGATGTCTTTTGTCCAGATGGCCGACCGATAGAAGCCGGTGAAATGTGGTCTTCAATAGGACATGCTAAAGCACTACGTGAGATCGCCGAAACAAACGGAGAGTCGTTTTACCGTGGAAAAATTGCAGATGAAATCGATGCATTTTCACGTGAATATGAAGGCTACATACGCAAAGAAGATTTGGAAAAACACCAAGTGGAATGGGTCGATCCAATTTCAACCAATTACCGTGGATATGACGTTTGGGAATTGCCGCCTAATGGAATCGGTGTAATTGTCTTGATGGCTCTCAATATTTTGGAAAATTTAGATTTGAAAGGAAAAGACAATGTCGATACCTATCACAAGCAAATCGAAGCAATCAAACTAGCTTTCAGTGATGGGATAGAACACATCGCCGATCCAAAAGCAATGAAAGTTAAATTAGAAGCGATGCTGTCAAAAGAGTATGCCAAAGAACGCAGCGAGCTGATCGGAGAAGAAGCCTTGACTCCAGCTCCTGGCGAATTAGATAAGTCAGGAACGGTTTACTTCGCAGCTGCTGACAAAGATGGCAATATGGTTTCTTATATCCAAAGTAACTACACTGGGTTTGGTTCCGGCACCGTTTTGCCCGGCTGGGGAATCAGTTTACACAATCGCGGCTGTCAATTTACTTTGGAAAAAGGCCATCCCAACTGTTTGACACCCGGAATGCGGCCGTACCACACGATCATTCCAGGTTTTCTAACGCAAGGCGACACAGCTATTGGGCCATTTGGCGTGATGGGCGGACCGCTGCAGCCGCAAGGACATATGCAATTAGTCAGCAGCATGATCGACTTTCATTTGAACCCGCAAGATGCACTGGACGCTCCTAGATGGCAATGGATCAAAGGAAAACAGATTCAAGTTGAACCAAGTATGCCTTTCCATGTAACAGAAGCACTGATGCGAAAAGGACATGAAGTAGAAGTGGTCAATGAAACCATTATGTTCGGACGCGGCCAAATTATTTTGCGTGATAAAAACGGTGTTTTAGTTGGCGGAACAGAACCTAGATCAGACGGGTATTTATCAGTCTGGTAAACTACCACAAGACCGTATTCTTTCGCCTACCACTTAAAGTAAAAACCATACCCGTTCTAATTTTAACTAGTGGCAAGAGTAGTTTTAGACTGTACACTCTTACAACTAAAAAAACAAACGGATTAACTGACTAACGTTTGAAATCGAAAGGGTAGTTTTGGTATGATGAAGTTCAGATATGTGCTTATCTGTAAAAAAGATCAGAGTGAAAGGAACGGTTGGATTGGAAAATTACAAAAGAAGAGCTGAATTGAAACAAGAGGTTAAGGATCTCTTTCGAGGGAGATGGAAAGACGCTGTTTTGCTGAATTTAGTACCAACGATACTAACAGTAATAGTGGGCATCATCGGTATAATAGCTGTCATTGGCATAATGAATCAGCCTATGGATGTTTCATCTAGTTATCCGCCAAATTANNCTTTTACCTTCTTAGACTGGTTGCGAAAGCCAGAATTGCGTATTCAACCGTTTAAAAATGCTTTTCAAGTTTTCTCAAAGAAATATTTTCTAAGAGTTGTCCTCATTTACATTATTGTTTCGATTTTTACTTTTCTTTGGACGTTGCTCTTTATTATTCCAGGAATTATTAAAGGTTACTCTTATTCTCAGGCTTACTTTATCTATAAAGATCGTATGGAGCATTCTGAGGGCGAAAAACCATCTGCACTGGATTGTATTACTGAAAGCAGAAGACTGATGGATGGACATAAATGGGAATATTTCATCTTGCAATTAAGTTTTATTGGTTGGGGACTGCTTAGCCTTCTGACTTTAGGAATCGGATTCTTATGGCTAAATCCTTATATGAATGCCACTTATGCAGCTTTTTATGATAACTTATCTCAAAACTATTATGCAAATGACGAGATAGAAGTGTTTTAAAGTTAAAACATTTCATTGGCCGTAATAAGAGACTGGGCTGATAGATAAGAATAGAAACTAATCGAAGAACCTGCGGAATACCAGCAGGTTCTTCTTCGTTTTTCTGCTTGTTTAAAAAAACTATACTTGCTTTCGAAAATTAAGTGATATACTGAAATAATAGAAAATGAAGAGTTGATTAAATCATATGAATTAAACAAATGAAAAAGGAGCGAAAGAGAATGGCACAAGAAAAATTAAAAAATCGGGCGGATGTCCCTGAAGAATTAACGTGGGACTTGACTGCTTTATACGAAACAAAGGAAGATTTTGAAATGGCTGTTGAAGAGACAAAAGCAGCGGTAGATACATTTTGTAAAAAATATGAAGAACAACTAAGGAATGCTGCAACCATCATAGCAGCTTTAAAAGATTATGAAAAAATCATGGAAGCTGTTTCTTCAATAAATCATTATGCTTTCTTACCAGAGGCTACTGATCTTACGAATCCGGCTAATACGGAACTTTCTCGTTCTGTAAACAACTTATTGGCAGAAATGGAAGCAAAATTAGCTTTTTTCGATTCTGCATTGATGGCAAATGATACTGCGCTGCTCAATCAAGTTGCTGAGATAGAACCAGCTTTTGCACCTTACGTGCGCCATCTCAAAGAAAAGAAAAGTGTTCAGCTAGATCCGGCGGTAGAGAAAGCTCTAGCCCAACTTGGGCCGGTACTAAGTTCTCCAGAGTCGATTTACGAACAAGCTCGATTAGCCGATATGGATTTCGGTACATTTTCTGTCAATGACAAAGAGTACCCTTTAAGTTTTNNCCATTCGACGTGCAGCCTTTGATAAATTTTCTGCCGTCTTGGCAGATTATCAAAATGTCGTTGCTGAAACGTACTACACTCAATTACAAAAAGAGAAAACACTTGCTACCATGCGAGGTTTTGATTCTATTTTCGATTACTTGTTATTTGATCAAGAAGTAGAACGTGATTTATATAATCGCCAAATCGATACCATTATGAAAGACTTAGCTCCTGTGATGCAAAAATACATCACGCATGTTAAAGAGGTGAATGGGTTAGATAAAATGACTTATGCCGATTTGAAAATTGATTTGGACCCGGATTATGCTATAGAAGTAACGGTTGAAAAATCCAAAGAATTAGTAGCGGATGCGGTAAGTGTTTTAGGACAAGATTATGTAGATCGTATTTTAAAAGCTTATCCCGAACGGTGGGTAGACTTTGCTCAAAATANNCTTATATCTTAATGTCGTGGACCAACCAATTGTCTGATGTCTATACTTTGATCCATGAATTTGGCCATGCCGGACAAGGGTTATTATCAGCTGAAGCCAACTCTATTCTTGGCGAGAATCCATCCCTTTATTTAATCGAAGCACCTTCCACTTTCAATGAGTTGTTATTGACCGATTTATTGAAACGACAAAGCAAAGATGATCGGATGGAGCGTTTTGCCTTAACGAATATGCTGACAAATACGTACTTCCATAACTTTATTACTCATTTGTTGGAAGCAGCATACCAAAGAGAAGTCTACCAATTAATTGATGATGGCACAGGTTTTGACGCAGCGAAATTAAGCGAGATCAAACGGTCTGTGTTGACGCAATTCTGGGGAGATGCTGTGGAGATCAATCCAGGAGCTGAATTAACTTGGATGCGTCAAAGCCATTACTATATGGGATTATATTCTTATACGTATTCGGCAGGATTAACGATTGCAACACAAGCATTCTTACGGATCAAAGAAGATGGGCAGCCGGCTGTTGAACAATGGTTAACCTTTTTAGCGTCAGGTGATCAATTTAAACCTGCTGAAGCAGCACAACTTGCAGGTGTGGATATCACGACTTCTCAACCGTTGAATGATACAATTGCGTATCTAAATGAATCAGTAGACAGAATCATTGAGTTAAGTAAAAAAATCAATTAAAGATAGACAATCCAAAAATGAATCATACTCTCAAAAGCAGATTTTTTTGAGTAGGGTTCATTTTTAGTAGTTTTTTAAGTTTTTTCTGTTACAATAATGGTCAATTAAAGAAAGGACGGATGGGATGAAACGTTTTTTTTCTTCTATCGTATTGATCATGATAGCTGTTGTGGTAGGTTTTTGGCTAAGTAGTGCCAATGTGTTAGAAGGCACAAAAATTGGAGAGATCCTTTCAGCTATTGTCACAAGGATTCCCGCTCCAGCACTTAATGAAGCTCAGATCGAAACGACTAGCCTCTTAACGGATTCCAGTTCCACATCTTCATCTGCTGCTCAAAGTATTGATGAAACAACGGCATCGATTGATTACCAATTGATTGAAAATCAAATCTTGGAATCGCTGAATCAGTTGCGTCGAGAAAAAAATTTACCAGAATTGAAAGTAAATGAACAACTCCAAAAAGCCAGTCGAAAAAGAGCTCAAGAAACAAAAGAATTATTCTCGCATACTCGGCCGGATGGCAGTGATACCTTTACTGTTTTAACAGAACCCGAATACCAATATACCTATCAATTAGCAGGTGAAAATATCGGGATGGCTACCTATTACTTAGATGAAAAGGGAATGGCTGAACTGTTATTTAATGGTTGGAAAGAAAGCACAGGGCACTATGAAAATATGGTTCGCAAAGAGTTTACAGAAGTTGGAATCGGCGTGTATTATGATGGAGAAACCCTATATGCTGCACAATTATTTGGTACACCTATGCCAGAGCAATAAACAGTTTATATGCTAAATAGTTATTTTTTTACTAAAATATTTTATTTATGTTTAAAATATTTTTGCTTTAAGATATACTTGACTAATAATAAGTAATCAGGCAGGAGTGTGAATGAACATGGCGACAATTAAAGAAGTGGCGAAAGAAGCGGGTTTTTCTATCGCCACTGTTTCTCGTGTTTTGAACAATGATCCAAAATTGTCTGTTGGGTCCGATACAAGAGAAAAAATATTTGAAGCAGCAGACAAATTGGGTTATCGAAAAAAAATTATTCAACCACAAATAAAAAATATCGCTTTTTTATATTGGCTAACAGATAAAGAAGAACTAGAAGATATTTATTTTAAACAAATAAGATTAGAAATTGAAACGTTAGCTAAAAGTAATAATATTGAATTAACGACTTATAAAATTACAGATGGTATAAATAAAATTCCGAGTAATATTGAAGGTTTTATTGCGGTTGGAGGTTTCTCTTCAAAAGAGTTATCTTATCTGCGGAATTTGACCTCTTGTGGAGTATTTATAGATACAACACCAGATCCGGATCATTACGACTCGGTACGTCCTNNGATTTCTTTATTGAGAAAGGGCATAAGGAAATCGGCTTTATCGGTGGAACTTACCATAATCCTGATACTGATGAAGATCAAATGGATATTCGTGAGCGCAAATTTCGCCGTTATTTAGAGAGTAAAAAAATGCTGAAAGAAAATTATGTTTTTAGTAAAAGACGTTTTTCTGTCCAAACGGGTTATGACTTAATGAGACAAGCTATAAAAGAATTAGGTGAAAACTTACCTACAGCTTTCTTTGTTGCTTCAGATCCAATTGCAGTTGGTTGCCTGCAGGCGCTGAATGAAGCGGAGATTTCTGTCCCTAATAGAACAAGCGTTATTAGTATAAACAATATTAGCGTAGCAAAATACGTTTCTCCACCATTGACGACTTATGCTATTGATGTGAATGAAATGAGTAAAAATGCTATTGATTTATTATTAGAACGGCTTCTAAAAAAACGGAAAATAGTTAAAACAGTCACTTTAGGATCAGAATTAATCATCCGTAAGAGTACGAATTGAATAGAAAAATAAATAAAAAATGTCTTTTTTTATATAACCTGTGTGAATGTGGGAATATAAAATAGGCGTTTTTATTTTTACTAAAATTTATTACTAAAATATTAAAACATTTTATTTACTATTTTACTAAGCTGTGATATATTATTTATGGAAAGCGATTACAAAATGTATTCTTGTGAGCGCTTTTAAAAACCATAAAGGAGTGTTTGCAGAATGAAAGGGTACAAAAAAATAATGGGTTTAGTAGGAACTCTTACACTTGGATTAGCGTTAGCTGGTTGCGGCCCGAATGAAAGTAGCTCAGAAAATTCAAATACGAATACCGATAAAGAGAATAATCACTTATTAGTATGGGAAGATGTTGAAAAATCAGATGGAATTGAAGAAGCGATAGCAGCTTTTGAAAAGGAACATGATGTAACTATTGAAGTAGTAGAAAAAGCTTATGCTAAACAAAACGAAGATTTGCGTTTAGATGGACCAGCTGGAACTGGACCAGATATTGTTACGATTCCTGGAGATCAAATTGGTACATTGGTAACAGAAGGATTATTGAAAGAGCTAAGTGTGGATGAAGCTACTCAATCCATTTATACCGATGTCGCAATGCAATCACAGATGGTCGATGGCAAAGTATATGGTTTACCAAAAGCAGTGGAAACGACCATGTTGTACTACAATAAAGATATAGTCGCAGAAGAAGATGTACCAACGGATTTGAATGGCTGGTATGAGTTATCTAAAACATTGACAGATGGCGAAAATTTTGGGTTGCTTGCGTTATTTGATCAAATTTATTATGCGCAAAGTGTGCTTGGCGGATACGGTGGGTATATATTTGGACAAGATGATAAAGGCAACTACGATGTATCAGATATTGGGATAGACAATGCAGAAGCAATCGAAGGAGCTAAAGACATCCAAAAGTTTTATACAGAAGGGCTATTCCCAACCGGCTTGATTGGTGAGCAAGGTATTAGTGTGTTAGATTCTTTATTTTCTGAAGGAAAAGCAGCCGCTGTTATCTCAGGGCCGTGGAATCTTCAACCTTATAAAGAGGCAGGCATTGATTATGGGGTAATGGCTTTACCAAAATTATCAAACGGAAAAAATATGAGCGCATTTCTTGGAGTGAAAAGCTATAATGTCAGCACATATTCGAAGAATGCTGAGTTAGCAGAAAAATTAGTTGAATTTTTGGCCAACGAAGAAAATTCTAAAGTTCGATATGAAGTTACACAAGAAGTACCGGCAATCAAGTCATTAGTGAGTGATCCAGCAGTCACAGCTAATGAAAGTGCTGAAGCTGTGGCAGAACAATCTCAATATTCTGAGTTGACACCAAATATTCCAGAAATGAATGAAGTGTGGACTCCAGTAGATTCAGCGTTACAAACTATTGCAACCGGTAAAGCAACACCAAAAGATGCTTTGACGCAAGCTGTTGAAACGATTGAAGGACAAATCTCAGCTAACCATAGCGGCGAGTAAGTAATAATATCTGAAACTTGGTGCCTGCCTATAAATAGTGAAGCGGCACCTGTTTCATTTAAAGAAACTATTTTAGATAAAGAGGGTGAAGATGTTGAACCATCGAAAAAAAGCATTAGTCTTATCAATCATTCCTGGATTTGGTCAGTTTTACAATAAGCAATGGACTAAAGGACTGCTTTATTTAGGTTCAAGTGTAGCTTTCTTANNACTTAGTTGCATTTTTTGATTTATTAAATATGGGTTTTTGGGGAATCTTTACATTGGGGACTGAAGTACCGCGAGATAACTCCATTTTCTTATTGGCAGGTGGAATTATTGCCATTATTGTATCGTGCTTTGGTTTAGTCTTATATTATGCTAATTTACGAGATGCCTATGTCAATGGAAAATTAAGAGACTATGAACAGCCGCTAAGTTCATTGAAGGAACAATACCATCAACTGATCAACCAAGGGTATCCGTATGTTATCAGCGGTCCTGCATTGTTCGTATTGATCTTTGCTGTTATATTTCCTATTTTATTTAGTTTTGCTTTAGCATTTACGAATTACAATTTATATAATTCTCCGCCGGCTAAACTGGTACAATGGGTCGGTTTAGATACATTTAAAAATATCTTTACAGTTGATATTTGGCGTTCAACATTCATTGATGTTTTAGGATGGACAGTTGTATGGACTATTATAGCCTCTACATTGCAAGTTACATTAGGAATTTTCATGGCTGTATTGGTCAATCAAAAANNATTAGTTTTACCATGGGCGGTACCTGGTTTTGTAACGATTCTGATTTTTGCAGGGATGTTCAATGACAGTTTTGGAGCGATCAACAATACTTTGTTAGCAGGATTAGGAATTGATGCCATACCTTGGATGACTGACGCTACCTGGACAAGAGTTGCTTTACTAGCAATGCAAGGTTGGCTAGGATTTCCGTATATTTTTGTTGTAACGACTGGTGTACTTCAATCTATACCAGAAGATTTGTATGAAGCAGCTACTATTGATGGAGCTTCCTTTTTTGGTAAATTTAGACACATCACATTGCCGTTGCTATTAACGTCTATTTCACCAATTATCATTACACAATATACATTTAACTTTAATAACTTTAATATTATCTATTTATTTAATGGAGGAGGACCGGCAGCACCAGGATCAACAGCTGGCGGAACCGATATTCTGGTCTCCTGGATCTATAAACTAACGATGCAGTCTAGTCAGTATTCTCTTGCTGCAGCTTTGACGATTCTACTTTCTGTATTTGTTATTTCCATCGCATTATGGCAANNATTCTTTACGTATTTTATTTTAATTAGTGTGATGGCTGCCATAATTTATCCGCTTCTTTGGACAATTGGGGCAAGTTTCAATCCAGGAAATAGCTTGATTAGCACGACACTGATTCCTAAAAATCCAACTTTGGACCATTATCGCGAATTATTTGCTGGTCATAAAAATTTGCCGTATGCACAATGGTATAAAAATTCAATGAAAATTAGTATTTTCACCATGCTATTTACAGTTATAAGTGTATCATTTACAGGTTATGCTTTTTCACGATTCCGTTTTAAAGGACGTAATAATGGATTGACCTTATTCTTACTTTTACAAATGATTCCACAATTTTCTGCATTAGTTGCCTTATTCGTTTTAGCTCAGATGTTAGGCATGATGAATAGTCATTGGTTGCTGATTGTATTGTATACTGGCGGCCAAATCCCGATGAATACGTATTTGATGAAAGGGTATATGGACTCTATACCTATTGACTTAGATGAAAGTGCGCGTATTGACGGAGCTAGTCCAACTAGGATTTTTTGGCAGATTATTTTGCCGTTATCAAGACCTATGCTTGCAGTAGTAGCTATGAATGGCTTTACCGGTCCTCTGGGAGATTTTGTATTGTCTTCTGTTATTTTAAGAAAAACAGAAGCTTATACCTTACCGATTGGATTATTTAACCTAGTCAATGATGTAATGGGAGCTAGTTATACTACTTTTGCAGCGGGAGCTATCCTAATCAGTATTCCGATTGCAGTAATTTTTGTTTTACTTCAAAAGAATTTTGTAGCTGGCTTAACAGCAGGCGGAACAAAAGGATAAAAAGCAACAGGCGTTTGTCCTAATTTTACGTATAAAAATGAAATATAGAGGAAAAGGAGTTTTTTTTAAG
>DIDU01000056.1:15973-17008 GCA_002418295.1 Carnobacterium sp. UBA5792
ATGAAATTAGCTAATACAAATACTTACTCTGTCGGTATCTTTGCATGGAGTGCTTTAGAACCGGAGGAAGGTGTATTTAATTTTGAGTGGCTAGATGAAATTTTTGAAAATATTCATCAAAACGGCGGACGCATTATTTTAGCTACTCCAAGTGGCGCAAGGCCTGCTTGGTTATCACAAAAATATCCGGAAGTACTGCGCACAAATGAACGTCGGGAAAAACAGCTACATGGTGCCCGCCACAATCACTGCATAACTTCTGATGTCTATCGAGAAAAAACACANNCGTTATGGCAATCATCCGGCCTTACTAATGTGGCATGTTTCTAATGAATATGGTGGAGAATGTCATTGTGATCTATGCCAAGAAGCGTTCAGAGGGTGGTTGAAAGAGACTTACCATAATGATTTGAATGCCTTAAATGAAGCTTGGTGGGGCCCTTTTTGGAGCCACACATTTAATGAATGGTCACAAATCCAATCGCCATCACCGATTGGAGAAGATGCGGTTCATGGGTTAAATTTGGATTGGCGGCGGTTCGTAACGGACCAAACGATTGATTTTTATCAGAATGAAATCGTACCTTTGCGTGAAATCACACCTAACATACCATTAACAACTAATTTTATGGCAGATACAGCTGATTTGATTCCGTTTCAAGGACTAGATTATAGTAAGTTTGCTAAATATGTGGATGTTATTAGTTGGGATGCCTATCCAGCATGGCATAATGATTGCGAAAGTACTGCTGATTTAGCAATGAAAGTAGCTTTTATTGATGATTTATATCGTAGTTTAAAACAGCAACCGTTTTTGTTATTGGAATCTACTCCAAGCGCAGTAAATTGGCATGAGGTCAATAAAGCTAAGAGGCCTAATATGCATTTATTATCTGCTATGCAAATGATCGCACACGGTTCAGATAGTATTATGTATTTTCAATGGCGCAAGTCTAGAGGTTCTTCTGAGAAATTCCATGGCGCTGTAGTTGATCATGATAATAGTCCAGAAAACCGAGTATTTAAAGAAGTTGC
>DIDU01000056.1:17015-18943 GCA_002418295.1 Carnobacterium sp. UBA5792
TGGGACAACACGGTCGGCTGATGTAGCTATTTTATATGATTGGGAAAATAACTGGGCTTTAAATGATGCGCAAGGTTTCGGTCTACAATCCAAGCAATACACCCAAACAGTGCAAGAACACTATCGTCCATTCTGGGAAAGAGATATCCCCGTTGATGTGATTACTAAGGAACAAGAGTTTTCTGATTACAAGCTGTTGGTCGTACCTATGTTGTATTTGATGAGCCTAGAGACTATCTCGCGTTTGAAGGCATTTGTTGCGAATGGCGGAACAATAGTTTCTACTTACATTACAGGAGTAGTAGATGAACATGATTTGACTTATTTAGGTGGATGGCCACAAGATTTACAAGATATTTTTGGGATGAAACCATTAGAAACAGATACACTGTACCCATCAAATCGAAATGCTGTTCGTTATGGTAATAAAGTGTACGATTTAAAAGAATATGCTACTATTCTTAAAGTAGAACAAGCTAAAATCGAAGGCGAATACTTGGAAGATTTTTATGCCGCTACTCCCGCGGTTACTAGCCATTCTTTTGAAAATGGCAAAGCTTATTATATTGGAGGTAGATTGAATCAAGACTTTCATGCAGACTTTTATGGTCATTTAATAGATGATTTGAATCTGAATCCGATTCTCTCTGTCCAACATGGAGAAGGAGTATCTGTTCAAGCAAGACAATCTGAAACAGAAGATATCATTTTTGTTATGAACTTTACTGAAAAATCTCAAGTTGTGGTCTTTGAAAAACCAGTGTGGGATATCATTGATGATAAGGAATTGTTAGGCGAAGTAGAGTTAGAGAAATATGCTGTAAAAATCGTTACAAAGCCTTTTAAGAGAAAAATTCATAGAGAAGAATAGCAACAAAGAAAACTTGTTTCATTCATTAATGAGACAAGTTTTTTTAAATAATATAATATTTACTAAATTTTACTTGATTTGTTTTACTAAAAGAAATAGAATAGAAGAAACAATATGAATAAGAGGAGAATGATAATGGAATTGAAAGAGTTGAAAGAAAAATTTGTAGAGCTTTTTGGTCCCAAAGAATTGAAAGCGTTTTTTGCTCCGGGACGAATCAATCTTATTGGAGAACACACAGATTACAATGGTGGAAATGTTTTTCCTTGTGCCATCACCCTAGGTACATTAGGAGTAGCTGCTAGAAGAGAGGATACTCAAATCAACTTGTATTCAGAAAATTTTTCAGAATTAGGTGTCATTTCATTTGATCTTGAAGACTTAGCTTATCGTGAAGAGGATAAATGGACCAATTACCCTAAAGGAATGATAAAGTATCTAAAAGAAGCTGGTTATCCAATTTCATCAGGAATGGATGTAGCTCTTTCCGGCAATATTCCTAATGGAGCTGGTTTATCTTCATCGGCTTCGCTTGAATTATTAATGGGTGTAATGCTAGAAGACTTGTTTGACTTACCGGTTTCTCGTCTAGATTTGATTCAAACAGGTAAAAGAGTAGAAAATGAATTTATCGGAGTCAATTCTGGCATCATGGACCAATTTGCAGTCGGAATGGGGAAAAAGGATACAGCTATTTTGTTAGATTGTAATACATTGGAATACGAACTAGTCCCCGTTGAATTAGGTGCTCACAAAATCGTCATCATGAATACAAAAAAACGACGGGAATTAGCCACATCTAATTATAATTCACGCCGCAATGAGTGTGAACAAGCTTTAGAAGAGCTGCAGAAATTTATTGCTGCCCCATCGCTGGGAGCATTAGACGAAGCTGAATTTGAAACTTATCAAGATCAATTATCCAATCAAATCATCAAAAAACGTGCACGGCACGCAGTCACAGAAAATCAACGGACAATCAAAGCGGCCAAAGCATTAAAAGAAGGGGACTTAAAGCAATTTGGTTCATTAATGAATGCGTCTCATGTTTCTTTGC
>DIDU01000003.1:0-2074 GCA_002418295.1 Carnobacterium sp. UBA5792
TGGTTTACCATTTGAATTACCTGCCTATGTATTCATTTTCTTTTAGAATACCATTTAAATGAAGTTTATACAAAGAGAGGAATAACAAAACCAATTAATAAGTAAATAAAATCTACTATCAAATCCCTGAATAAGTACTTTTGAAACAAGCAGTAAAAAGAACAAAAAATCTAAATAGCTATTAGCACTTTTTTTCGGTCTTTGGTGCTATACTAAACGCAAATAACTATATGGAGGCGATACAAGATGAGAAATAAAGTCACGAGAGAAGAACTAGCTCAAATTATTTTAGATGAGGAACTATTAACAAATGATGCAACAGAAATCATAGAGATTCTGAAAGATACAAAAGTGTCTAAAGACCTGATTACAAAGAGAGAATCAATGACCGTTGGACAACGATTAGCCGATCGCATCACTCTTTTTGCCGGTAGTTGGAAGTTTATCATTATCTTTTTGTTTACTCTCTTAGGCTGGATCATCTTTAATCAAATTACTGGGAATCATTCTTTTGATCCGTACCCCTTTATTTTACTAAATCTAGTGTTGTCTTGTGTAGCAGCCATACAAGCTCCTGTCATTTTAATGAGTCAAAATAGACAGGCTGAACGTGATCGTAAAACGGCAGAAAATGACTTTAAAGTGAATTTAAAATCAGAAATTTTATCAGAAGACATTCATGATAAATTGGATAAGATTCTTCTACAACAGGCTAAATTGGAAAAAAGATTGGATACACTGGAGAAGGACAAATAAAAAAGAAACTGCGTAAGCAGCTTCTTTTTTTATTGCATTATGGTCGTCGGATGTCTTTACCAATAACAAAAGCTAATGCAAAAATTGCAAGTCCGATTAAAATAAAAATAGTGCCAATAATAGGATCTCCAGATTTAACTGGTCCAAAATAACCAAAAATAACCAATATGGCTCCTACAATAAGCATGATCTTTCCAAAAATATTAAACATGGGGGGCACCTCCAAAAGTATCTTCTTCTTTAGTATAACAAAAAAATAGAAAAATCAATAATGTTATGGGTCTAATAAAAAGAACAGTAAACAAGAAAAAATTCAATAAAAATCCCATGATTTTGTAAGTTAGCAAGTTTTCTTTGTAACTCCATGTTAAACTATGCTATGAGAATTATGCAAAGGAGTGAAACGATGAAACAAAATTTAGGCAGATTGGGACTTTTATTAGTTACGATTATTTGGGGATCAGGGTACGTTGTCAGTGAAGTAGCGTTAGATGTTCTTGATCCATATCAACTTATGGCCGGACGATTTTTANNTTATTTTTTAACAAATTAAAAAATATCACAAAAAAAACGTTTTTTAGAGGCAGTCTTTTAGGCTTTGTATTGTATTTAGCGTTTGTGTTCCAAACGGTTGGACTACAATATACAACACCTTCTAAAAATGCTTTTTTAACAGCTATCAATGTTGTTTTAGTGCCATTTATTGGATTGTTTTTATATAAAAATAAAATATCATTTCGAGCATATGTGGGAGCCTTTTTATCTATTTTTGGTATAGGATTATTATCGTTGAATGGGTTTAACGGGTTTAATGTGGGAGATGGACTAACTTTAATTGGAGCGGTCTTTTTTTCTTTTCAGATTATTTTAACTAGTCGATTAGTGCGGACTGATAATATATTTGCTATTATGATCGTTCAAATGGGGACTGCTGCTCTTTGCGGCTTACTGGTCATCTTTTTCAGAGGAGATCCACTGCCTGTGCTTACGATAACAGGTAGCTTTTCCGTTCTTTATTTAGGTGTCCTTTGTACAATGTTTGGTTTTATGCTTCAAACAGCTGCTCAAAGATTTACAGCTGATACTGAAACGGCTATTATCTTATCAATGGAGTCTTTATGGGGCATGCTATTTTCAATGCTGTTGCTGCACGAAAAAGTTACTTTTCAAATGGCGCTTGGAGCAGCTTTGATCTTAACCGGTGTATTGGTTTCAGAAGTAGACTTTAAAAAATTAAAGAATAGAAGAAGACAAAAGTTGGAAAGAAAATAAAATCTACTATCTTTTTTTATTAGCATAGAAGACAGTAAAAGACAAG
>DIDU01000003.1:2101-6930 GCA_002418295.1 Carnobacterium sp. UBA5792
CAATGGTGAAAAAAGCAGAAGTTAATCAACAAGATTATACAAGTGGAATGTTCAGTATTCATCAGCAAGACTTGTTGAATTACACTACCGACCAAGAAATCAAAATGTTTATTGAGCGCATTTTATTATTAAAACAGAAATATATCTTTATTTATGCAACAGGATTCTCTGCAATTATAGGAGAGTACATCTATAAAAAGTTATTGGTACTTGGGAGAAAAACAATTATTGCAACTGGAACAGATTCAATCGGTGTTTTTGAAAACAACTTACAAGATATCGGTGCTTTAATTGTAATTTCAAAATCAGGCGAAACACAACAGGTCATTGAAAAGCTTTCTATTGCAAAAGAAAGCGGTATTTTTTCAGCCTCATTTACTAAAGAAACTGCTAACAGAGCAGCTCATTTATCTGATTTACACTTTAAAATAATGGATAATAATAAATTAGATGATCGCAATATGCTGCCAACTGCTTTTTTCTCCAAGTTGTTGATGTTGTTTGAATTTATTATAAAAGAGTATTTGCAGACTTTAAATGAGGAAAATTGATTAGCTAGAATAATGGAACGTGTTTCAGTTTACTGAAACACGTTTTTTAACGCTCTGAACTTGTATACAATGAAACGCTTACAAGATAAACTGAAAATAGAAAAAGACAACAGGGGGGAAAAATAATGAAGACAAAATTAATGGATGGTATGCAGCGATTTTCAAAAGCAATGTTTATTCCAGTATTGATTCTACCGATTGCAGGGATTTTAATTGCTCTAGGAAATCTATTTACGAATGCTAAATTAATAGAAACGATTCCATTTTTTGATAATCCGATTACAACTGGTTTTGGGATGATTTTATCTGGATCATTGGTATCGATTCTAAATAATTTAGGACTAATATTTTGTGTTGGTTTAGCAGTAGGATTAGCTAAAAAGAAAAAATCAGAAGCAGGTTTTACATCTTTACTAGGTTACTTAGTATTTATCAATGCGATGAATAAATTTATGGAACTCAAAGGAATCTTGGTTGAGGCTGATTCATTACAAGGAACTGGACAAGCATTAGTCATGGGGGTTCAAGTCCTAGATATGGGCGTTTTTCTAGGAATTATTTTAGGAATCGTAACTGCATTCGTTCACAATAAATTTGCAGATAAAGAATTTAACAATGCTTTCCAAATTTATGGCGGTTCTCGATTTGTCTTTATTGTTTTGATTCCAGTCGTCGTATTATTGGCAATTATTTTTACTTATGTTTGGCCTTTCTTCCAAAATGGAATCAATAGCTTAGGTACATTGATCAACCAAAGCGGAAATTTCGGTATTTTCTTATATGGCACATTGGAACGTCTATTGATCCCAACGGGACTGCATCATCTAGTGTACACACCGTTCTTATATACTTCATTAGGTGGCGTCCAAGAAGTAGGAGGACAATTGCTAGAAGGAGCAAGAAATATTTATTATGCTGAAATTGCTGATCCAAGTGTAAGTGTTCTTTCTCCTAGTGTTATCTGGGATGCACGCGGCATTTCTAAAATGTTCGGGTTGATTGGAGCTTGTCTAGCTATGTACCAAACAGCCAGTCCTGAAAATAAAGGAAAAGCTAAAGCTATTTTGATTCCAGCTGTTGTGACTTCATTTATCGCTGGTGTCACTGAGCCAATTGAATTCTCTTTTATGTTTATTGCTCCTCTTTTGTTTCTTATTCATGCAGTATTTAGCGGCTTGAGTATGGTAGTTTTGAATCTTTTAAATGTCAGAGCTATCGGTCCAAATGGTTTTATTGATTTCTTATTATATAATTTACCGCTGGGAATTGAAAAGACCGGCTGGCCGATGTATATAGCAGTTGGACTTCTATTTTTTGTTCTTTACTATGTTACCTTCCGCTTTTTGATTTTGAAATTCAATTTCAAAACGATTGGACGTGAAGAAGCCGGGCAGGAAACAAAACTGTATTCTAAAAAAGAATACAATGAGGCAAAAGGCAAAAAAAGCAGTGGTACCACATCTCAAGAAACTCAGGGAGGAGCCACTATGGCTAGCGTGATTGTAAATGCATTAGGAGGCGCTGGTAATATCAATACGGTAACCAATTGCTATACCAGATTAAGACTAACGTTAAATCAGCCAGAAATGGTCGATGAAGCAATTTTGAAAAATGAGACAGGAGCCAGCGGAGTAATTATTAAAGACCAAAATGTTCAGGTTGTTTATGGGCTGCAAGTCAATAGTGTTAGAAAATCCGTAGACCAATATTTAGGTAGAGAAGAAGACGATGAATAGAAAATAGAAAGGAAGATAAAAAAATGAAGAACTTTTCAGTAGTGATTGCAGGAGGCGGAAGCACATTTACGCCAGGAATTGTCATGATGATGTTGGATAACTTAGATAGATTTCCAATTAGAACATTAAAATTATACGATAACGATGAAGCAAGACAAGCTATTCTAGGAGAAGCATTAGAAATCTTATTAAAAGAACAAGCACCAGAAATCGACTTTTCTTATACAACGGATCCAGAAGAAGCCTTTACGGATGTAGACTTTTGTATGGCCCATATTCGAGTAGGGAAATATGCGATGCGTGAACAAGATGAAAAGATCCCATTAAAATATGGAGTCGTCGGGCAAGAAACCTGTGGCCCAGGAGGCATTGCTTATGGAATGCGGAGCATAGGCGGCATGTTGGAAATTATTGATTACATGGAAAAATACTCGCCAAATTGCTGGATGTTGAACTATTCTAATCCAGCAGCTATTGTTGCTGAAGCTTGCCGTGTTCTTCGTCCAAATGCTAAAGTACTAAATATTTGTGATATGCCAGTTGGAACATTAAGAAGAATGTCTCAAATTATTGGCAAACAACCAGAAGATTTAGAAGTTCGATATTTTGGATTGAATCACTTTGGTTGGTGGACAAGCGTAAAAGATAAGCAAGGACATGAATATTTGCCGCAAATCAGGGAGTATGTTGCAGAAAATGGGNNGTATTTAACTCAAATCGAAGTTGACACACAACATATGGATCAAAGCTGGCAAGAGACACACAAAAAAGCAAAAGATCTCTTAGCTGTCAATCCGCGGTATCTACCTAACACATATTTAAAGTATTATCTTTACCCAGATTACGAAGTAGAACATTCAAACTGTACGTATACACGGGCGAACGAAGTGATGGATGGACGAGAAAAGACTGTTTTCACAGCTGCCAAGAAAATTATTAAAAACGGAACTGCCGAAAATAGCGGCTTTACGATTGATAGCCATGCTTCTTTTATCGTAGATTTAGCTCGTGCCATTGCCTTTAACACCCATGAAAGAATGTTGATGATTGTGGAAAACAATGGAGCTATTGCAAATTTTGATGATGACGCCATGGTAGAAGTTCCTTGTATTGTAGGCACTGATGGGCCAGAACCGTTAGCTCAAGGAAAAATCCCGCCATTTGAAAAAGCACTGATGCATCAACAAGTAACAGTAGAAAAATTAGTTGTAGAGGCTTATGTTGAAGGGAGTTACCAAAAATTATGGCAAGCTTTCACACTATCAAAAATGATTCCAAGCGCAGAAGTAGCAAAAAATTTATTAGATGATTTAATTGAAGCAAATAAAGGTTTCTGGCCTGAATTAAAATAAAAACAATCAAAACGAAAGGCAAGAAGAGAAGGTAAACAATCTCTTCTTGCCTTTCTTTCTATTTATATAAAGATANNGATAATATAGAAAATGAAAGTGAAAATTTGTACAATTAGGAAAGAAAAAGATAGAATAAAAGTGCAAAGAAGTAAACGATCAATTGAAGAGGATGAGGACCGTATGGATATGCAAGACGTTGGGAAAGCGACTCGTGTATTATCAAGTGTAATTGGAGTAACGCTGATTGCTTATGGAATCTATTTGTTGACCGAAAAAGAACCTCCTCAAAAAGAAGAGCCTCCGTCATCGGCTAGCTATTCGGTAGATTCAAGTAATACTGAACATAGTTCATTGAAACCCTTTAGCAAAGAAAGTTCTGGTGATTAATATGAGCTGATTGAACACATTTATTCAATCAGCTAGGTAAACTATAAAAGTTTAATTAACAAGAATGCTAGTAGCTAATCGCATGGTGTGCGGTTATAATAAATAAAGAGCTAAGTTTTTTAAACTATTAATCAATTAGCAAAAAATTTGAATAGTCATAACTACTAAACTTATAAAAAGGATTTTAAATGGAGGGATGCTAATTGTCTTCACTGAATAAGTTAAAACAAACGCCACTGTTTGATTATTATCAAAAGCAAGGCATTAAGTTAGTTGATTTTGGCGGGTGGGCCATGCCAATCCAATTCACTGGGATCATTGAAGAACATCAAGCAGTTCGTTTTCAAGCTGGTTTATTTGATGTATCTCATATGGGAGAATTTTTAGTTGAAGGAGAAGATGCAGAAGATTATCTCAATTATCTGTTAACAAATGATCTAACTAAAATAAATGTGGGCCAATCTCAATATCATGCGATGTGTTATCCAGATGGAGGAACAATAGATGATGTGATTGTTTCAAAACTAGCAGAGAATAAGTACCTGATCACTGTAAATGCAAGCAACATTGAAAAGGATTTCAAGTGGATGCAAGAGCACCTTACTGGAAACGTAAAGTTGGAAAACTGGACTTCTTCCATGGGCTTATTAGCTTTGCAAGGTCCGCATGCTGAAAGTATCTTACAAAAATTAACTACAACAGCGTTAGAGGACTTGCCTCCTTTCCATTTTATCCAACAGGTCCAGCTGGCTGAGATAGAGCATGTTTTGCTCTCACGTACGGGTTATACAGGCGAAGATGGA
>DIDU01000003.1:6989-8377 GCA_002418295.1 Carnobacterium sp. UBA5792
CCCAGCGGATCAAACAGAAAAGCTATGGCATATCTTGCTTGAGGCAGGTACAGAAGCAGGTTTAAAACCATGCGGCTTAGGTTCACGTGATACATTGCGACTAGAGGCCGCTCTTTCATTATATGGGCATGAATTATCGAAAGAAATCAATCCACTTCAAGCAGGAATCGGATTTGCCGTGAAAACGGGTAAACAAAGTGATTTTATTGGAAAATCTGCTTTGACTCTTCAAAGAGAAAGCGGAGTGAAGAAAAAAATTAGAGGATTCGAATTGACCGGCAAAGGTATTGCGCGTTCTNNATTAGGAAAAAGTATAGGGCTGGCCTTGTTGGACACAACTAAAAGCCATTTTGGAACAACCATTAAAGTGGAAGTTCGTAATAAATTAATTAATGCGGTTGTTATGAGAACACCTTTTTACCGAAAATAAACAGTCAAGATTTAACCAAAGAAACCAATCTAGCATTTAAGCGAAAGGGAGTTAAGAATTATGAATGAAATGAAACGTTATTATACTGAAGAGCACGAGTGGGTTATGCCGATTGGAGAAGATCAAGTACGTTTAGGAATTACGGAATATGCTGCTAAAGAACTAGGAGACGTTGTTTATGTGGAACTGCCTGAAGTAGGGAATAAAGTAAGCTCAGGTGATGAAATCGGTACAGTAGAATCGACTAAATCAGCTTCTGTTATCTTTTCACCGGTTTCAGGTGAAATTGTTGCAGCGAATGAAGAGTTAGAAGATGCGCCAGAATTGGTAAACGAAGGACCATTGAATGAAGGTTGGATGACTGAAATTCAATTGGCTAATCCAGATGAACTGGCAGAACTATTAAGCGAGGAAGATTATACCGCACTAGTGGCTGAATTGGAAGCAGACGAAGAGGAGGAATAAAGAATGGTAAATGACTTTAGATACCTTCCAGATACCGATCAAGATCAAAAAGACATGCTAGCTGCTTTAAATATTTCTTCAGTCGATGCATTATTTGCAGATTTACCTAATGAAATTCGATTGCAAGAACCGTTGGCTATTCCTGCAGCTGTTCCGGAATCCATACTGATGAAAAAAATGCGCGAATTGGCAAATAAAAATAAAGATGCAAACCGCTATTCTTTATTTTTAGGCGCAGGGACCTATGATCATTACATTCCAAGTGTAGTTGATCATGTTATTTCGCGTTCTGAGTTTTATACGGCGTATACTCCTTATCAAGCAGAAGCCAGCCAAGGAGAATTGCAGGGCATCTTTGAATTCCAAACGATGATTTGTGAATTAACCGGTATGGACGCAGCCAATTCATCTTTATATGACGGGTTTACAGCAATTGGTGAGGCTGCAACGCTTGCGATTCGCAGCACAAAACGGTCTAAAGTAGTGGTTTCAT
>DIDU01000003.1:8388-8881 GCA_002418295.1 Carnobacterium sp. UBA5792
TTTCTGCAGGCTTTGGCTATGCAGCAGATGAAATAAAACAAGACGGTGATACAACTGATCTGCAGGATTTGACAGAAAAAGTCGATCAGCAAACAGCTGCAGTCATTGTCCAATACCCGAACTTTTTTGGTTCTGTAGAAGATTTGGCTGAAATCAAAGCTGTTGCAGAAGCACAAAAAGCTTTATTCATTGTTGTAGCCAATCCTTTAGCTTTAGCCTTATTAGAATCCCCTGGGAATCTAGGAGCAGATATTGTAGTAGGAGATACGCAACCTTTAGGCTTAGCCATGTCATTCGGTGGTCCGCATTGCGGGTACTTTGCTGTTAAGAAAAAATACGTACGTAAGCTTCCAGGACGTATTGTGGGGCAAACAGTTGATAAAGACGGAAAACGTGGGTTTGTTTTAACTTTGCAAACGCGCGAACAACATATTAAACGTGAAAAAGCTACTTCTAATATGAGTTCCAATCAAGCCTTAAATGCTTTAGCTTC
>DIDU01000003.1:8930-10160 GCA_002418295.1 Carnobacterium sp. UBA5792
GGCACAATTAAACATTGAAAAAGCTGATTATATGGCAAGGCTTTTAGAAGAAAAAGGGTTTTCGGTAAATAACCAAGCTCCTTTTTTTAATGAATTTGTCGTTGAACTGCCTTTTTCGGTGCGACAAACAAACGAAAAGTTGCTGGAAAATCGATTTATTGGCGGATATGATTTAGAAAAAGAGTATGGACTGCGAAACCATATGCTGCTTGCGGTCACGGAACAACGTACGAAAGAAGAAATCGATGCATTCGTGGGTGTATTGGAGGGTATGATAAATGATAGATTNNACGGATTGCTGCAGATCTTCCTAAAAGTGATGTTGCATTTGTTGATTTAGCTAGAAAATTTCCGGATCATTTAATTCGCAAAACGGCAGCTGAATTACCAGAAGTTTCCGAACCGCAATTGATGCGTCACTATACGGCTTTATCGAATAAAAACTTTGGAGTAGATAACGGTTTTTATCCATTAGGTTCCTGCACGATGAAGTACAACCCTAAAATAAATGAGGATGTTGCTCGGTTGCCTGGCTTTGCAAATATCCATCCTTTTCAACCAGCTCAAACAGTCCAAGGTGCTTTTGAACTGATGTATGAACTGCAGGAAGATTTAAAGACTATTTCAGGAATGGATGCATTAACCTTACAACCGGCTGCTGGAGCGCAAGGTGAATGGACCGGCCTGATTATGATGAAAGCTTATCACCAAGCAAATGGAGAAGGAACTACGCGGACAAAAATCCTTGTTCCTGACTCAGCTCATGGAACGAATCCATCCAGTGCTTTTATTGCTGGGTTTGATGTCGTCGAAATTCCTTCAACTAAAGAAGGAACAGTTGATTTGGAAGAATTGAAAAAACAGGTAGGCTCAGATACTGCCGGTTTAATGCTGACTAACCCTAATACATTGGGTTTATTTGAAAAAGAGATTCTGGCAATGTCCGAAATCATTCATGAAGCTGGTGGGTTATTGTATTATGACGGTGCAAATTTAAATGCGATCATGGGCAAAACGACTCCTGGAGCAATGGGATTCGATATCGTTCATTTGAATCTGCATAAATCATTTAGCACGCCTCATGGTGGAGGAGGACCTGGATCAGGACCTGTAGGAGTGAAATCCTTTTTAACTACTTATCTGCCCGTTCCCCGTATTGAAAAACAAGAGGGTCAATTTGTTTCAAATTCAACTTATCCTCTTTCTATTAGACGCGTTAAAGGCTATTAT
>DIDU01000003.1:10210-11419 GCA_002418295.1 Carnobacterium sp. UBA5792
AAGTGCCGTCTTGCATGCTAATTATTTGCGTGCTCGGCTAGCACCATATTTTGCTGTTTCCCATGCGCAGTTTTGTAAACATGAATTTGTTTTATCCGGCATAAAACAAAAGAAATTAGGTGTTCCGACAAAAGATATGGCTAAGAGGCTGCTAGATTTTGGTTACTATGCACCGACAGTTTATTTTCCATTGATTGTCGAAGAAGCCATGATGATTGAACCAACTGAAACAGAAACGAAAGAAACGCTAGATGCTTTTGCCGATACGTTGATTCAAATTGCTAAAGAAGTGGAAGAGACTCCTGAACTTGTTTTAGAAGCTCCTCATCATACACCAGTCAAACGAATAGACGAAGTGCAGGCAGCCAGAAAACTTGTATTGGTCTATGATAAGTCTGTTGAAAAGTAATTGATTTGTCCCTGTCGTTATTGTTTTCTTTTGCCTTCTTCATTACTGCACTAAAAAGAATCGGCATCAATAACAGAAAAAAGTTGATCGTCTTGTTGTTCATTTATACTGGTCACTTACTAAAGGAGAGATAGAGATGGAAATGTCAGACAAAAAAACAATTCTAGTATTGGTAGGAGCCAGTGGAAGTGGAAAAACGACGTTAGCCAATGCCTTGGCAGCTGCAGGAATCCCTAAATTAGTGACTACCACGACACGTCCTAAAAGACCAGATGAAGTAGAAGGTCGCGACTACCATTTTAGAGATAAATCAGAAATGCTGGATATTGCGTTTATCGAGAATTCCTTATATGATGATCATCTTTATGGTTTGACCGTGGATGCTGTTGAAGAAGGATTGGATTTATACGATGTAGTAAATGTAGTCTTGGACAAAAATGGAGCGGCTGCGTTAAGGGAAGTTTATCCATTGTACACAAAAATCATTTACTTGAGCATTACAGAAGAAGAGTTGCAACAGCGATTAGAAAACCGAGGAGATAATCCTGAAAGTATTCAACAACGCTTAGTTTTTGCAAAACAAACTGGAGAATTTAACGCACCTATTGAAACAGATTTGATTTTACCTGTTCAAGATGTGACAACTTCTGTGCAAACGATCCAAGCGTTTCTTAAAAAAAATGAAGTGTGACAGAAAGCGTTTAGACCCGAATCATTGGAGCGAATAAGTGCAGCATGGTCGTAGATCCATCGAACATTAAACAGAAGCACTGTAGGCTATATCATGTCTGTACTAGCTA
>DIDU01000001.1:0-5146 GCA_002418295.1 Carnobacterium sp. UBA5792
TCACTTGTTTCATCCCACTTTGCTTTCTCAGCAGACAAAACAGTCGTTTCTGTCGGAACTTCAATTTCTAAAATATCAAGTATAGCTGCCATTGCATTCTTACCGTCCAATGTTGCATGATAATCACTTGAAAATTCTCTAACCGGCAAGAAAAACTCAGGTGATAAAATAAGAACCGTTAAAGCCGGAAGCAACAACATAATTCCTTCTAATAAACGCAAGCCCAAAACTAAGGCAATCAAGGCGATGGATAATGTTGTAAAGAAATCTAAAGCAAAGGTAGACATTATCGCAACTTTTAAAGTGCTCATGGTAGCTTTGCGATAATTTTCACTAACGCTATGAACATTTCGACTATATTTTTTACTTAGCCCTAATAATTTTAAGGTTTCCAAGCCTTGCAATGCATCAACAAAATGATTGGATAATACTTTGTAGGTAGCATACTGGCGATCCGCTTTACTTTGAGCGGCATAGCCCAAAATCACCATAAATAAAATAATGATCGGGAAAACGACGATCATTGTAATTCCTGAATCTTTATCTAACGTAAAGACATACACTAAAACGATCCATGGAATAATCATCATATTCATCATTTTAGAAAGAAACAGCGTAATGTAATTTTCTACTTGACGAATACCTTCTAACGCCAGAGTTACCACACTGCCTGTTCCAGCTTTTTGAACGACTTTCGGCCCTAATGAAAAGACCTGGTTTAATAATTTTTTTCTTAATTCTTTTCCTTTTTGATAAGCAAATTTATCTAAGATACTTTCTCGAACCAACGTTAAAAAATGGCGACCGGCAAAAGATAAGAAAAACAAAAAGATCACTTTTGTTTGAGCTGCCAGTCCTTCTCCATTCCATAAACCGGTAATTGAAAGGGCTAAAAATCGAGCCTGAAAAATAATCATAAAAGCTTGCAGGAAAGAAATCCCTGCAAGCAAGATCATTATTTTTTTCATGCCAGATAAACCCAATAAACGTTTATCCATCATAATTAATATTTCACCACATCATCTTTCTTAATTCTTTGTCTGAATACATGATAAGTCCATCCTTGATACGCCAAAACAAACGGCAAGACCATTAAGGACAACCAAGTCATCACTTTCAACGTATACGGTGTACTTGAAGCATTAACGATCAAAATATCATTTGCTGATGAGATCGAACTAACCATGACACGCGGGAACAATCCAACAAATAACAACGCAACTAAACTAATCAAAGTCAATCCACTAGTAATAAACGCTAAGAGTTCTTTATCTTTATGAACTCCATAAGTTGCTAATAGACTCAACACCACCATTACTCCTAAAAGGATCAGTGTTGCTGTTAAATGCAATTGGAAGAAATCAGTAACTGTGTAAAGCATGATTACGAAGAGAACTAAACCGGCAAATAAAACATAATATAATTTTTTAGCATAGTTGATGGCACGTGCGTGTACATCTCCCAAAGTTTTTAACCCAATATAGTTTAATCCATGTAAGAAACACAGCAACGTTAATACAACGCCTCCANNACGGCGTAAAGTAGTCGGTAAAGGTGGCGTTCATATTACCAGCTTGATCCAACGGCATGCCTTCTGCCATACTAGTAAACATTAAACCAAAGAACCATGGCGGAATCAAACTACCAAAGAACAAGGTCCAATCCCATAATTCGCGGCCTTTTTGCCCTTCCATCTTACTGCGGAATTCAAACGATACTCCACGGATGATCAAGCCGAACAGAACGGCTAATAAAATCAAGTAGTAGCCGCTGAATAAAGAAGCATACCAGTGCGGAAAAGAAGCAAACATTGCTCCTCCGGCAGTGATCAGCCATACTTCATTGGCATCCCAGACCGGCCCGATCGTTCCAACTAATTGTTCACGTTCTGCTTGGTCTTTTGCTAAAAAGCGTGTTGACATTCCGACTCCAAAATCAAATCCTTCTAAGAAAAAGAAACCAGCAAATAACACACCAATCAAGATAAACCAAAAAAGTTGTAATGTACTCATATCAGCCATTATTTAAACGCCTCCTTTTCAAATGGATCATCGCTTTTCCGATTGATTTCATTCTCACTTTCTTGGATATGGTAAGGACCATGGTTCATTTCTTTTCTCACGAAGTACGCCATAACTCCACCAAGACCAGAGAAAAGCAAGAAGTAAATAATGTTACTCGTCATTAAAGAAGCGACAGAAACATTTGGCGAAACACTATCAGCCATTGTATATAGACCGTAGACAGTCCATGGGTAACGTCCTAATTCAGTGATCAACCAACCAGTTGTGTTGGCAATAAATGGAAGAAATAAAGAGAAACCAATGACATATAGTAACCATTTCATATTCATCAATGTTTTTTTGCGTAAGCTGAACCATAAACCTAGAATAGCAACTAAAGCTAAGAACATACCGCTTCCTACCATGACTCTAAAACTCCAAAACAGGGTTNNATAATCCATATCCCCATGCTCTGCAGTTAATTCTTTATTGATGGTGTTCATTCCTTTAATGCTGCCTGAGGGTTTGTTGTAAGATAAGATACTCAACATATAAGGAATTTCAAGGGACCAAGTTGTTTCTTTTTTATCAGTATCTTGTAATCCAACGAGCGTCCAAGAAGCAGGATCGCCTGAATCTTCATAGAGACCTTCTGTTGCAGCGAATTTCATCGGTTGATCTTCTACTAATGCTTTTGTTTGTAAATCTCCAGCTCCAATAGATAAAACAGTTCCGACTAAACCAATCATTAAACCTAAATTCAAAGATTTCCGGTTGAATTCGATATCTTTTTTGGCAATCAGTCTAAACGCTGCAAGACCGGCAACGAAAAATCCACCAAGAAGAACAGCTCCAAATAGCACGTGGGTAAATTCATACCAAACTTTTGGATTAGAAAGCAATACACCAAAATTGTTCAATTCAGCACGGCCATTATTGATTGTATAGCCTACTGGGTGTTGCATGAAACTATTGGCTACTAAGATCCAAAACGCTGAAAGCATGGCTCCTACAACAACCAACCACATAAATAGCGCATGGACTTTTTTATTGAATTTGTCCCAGCCGAATATCCATAGGCCGATAAAAGTAGACTCCAAGAAAAACGCCATTAAAGCTTCCATGGCTAATAAAGAACCGAAAACATCTCCGACAAAACGGNNACCAGTTCATTCCAAACTGGAATTCTTGGATCAGACCGGTAACAACTCCCACTGCAAAACTCAACAAGAAAATATTTCCCCAAAATTTTGCCATGTCTTTATACATCTTATCTTTTTTGATGACATAAATAGTTTCCATAATAGCAACAGTTAAACCAAGTCCGATTGACAGCGGCACAAAGAAAAAGTGAAACACAGTTGTCATAGCAAACTGAAAACGAGCGAGTGAAAGAATATCAAAACTCACTTTAAAAACCTCCTCCAAAAATTTACCCTCACTTAAATAGCTAAGGTTTTATAGTTCAAAAATTAAACTCTATTTTCCATTATAAGCTTTCTAAGCATAATTACAATAATAATACAAGAAAAACGGTTAATTTTTTCACAAAGATAATCAGAATCTTTTTCATTTCTATCTTACCTGTCTCAAAGAAATCTTACCAGAAAAGTTACTTTGAATTCCCAAAAAAATTTTTACGCAATAATAGAGCGTGAATCATACTATAATAGCAGCAAACTGTTACATTTTTTAATCTTCAAGATGCTTTTAATTCCTTAAAAGAAAGATTCTAATAAACCACCCACTATTTATGGGTCGTCTATCAGAATAATTCATTTTCGGAAAATGGATCCTCTATTGCTTCGCCTTCTTCTTACTGTTCTTGTGTAAGCACTCCGTCTTCGATTCGATACACTCGATCACAGTATGTTAACATCCGTTCATCATGAGTTACCATGATAGCAGCTTTCCCGCGTGCTTTAACTTCTTCTGCAATCAGTTTCACAACTTCATGTGCACGTTTTGTATCCAGATTTGCTGTAGGTTCATCGGCTAAAATAAGGTCGGGGTCATTCATAAAAGAGCGAGCAATAGCAACTCTCTGACGCTCCCCACCAGATAACTCATTTGGAAATTTCTTCAATTTGCTAGCTAATCCTAAATCATTCAACAAATCTTCTGCAAACTTTTTATCTTCAGCTGTTACAGATCCACTCATTTTTTTCACGACCAGCAGTTGGTCTAAAACCGTTAAATAAGGAATAAGATTGGATGTTTGTAAGATAAAGCCGATTTGTTGTAAACGGACTTTTGACAATTCTTTTTCTTTTAATGTCGAAACCGCTCNNTCTCCTTCAGACGGCTGTAACAACGCACCTGAAATAGATAAAAAGGTGCTTTTACCCGAGCCAGACGGTCCAATGATCGCAATAAACTCACCAGGTATTACGGATAAAGAAACATTTTCTAATGCAGTCGTTTTAAATTCACCTTCTTGGTAGAATTTTGAAACGTTTTTTAATTGTAGACCTGCCATTATTCCACCCTCCCTAAAGCTGTTAACGGATCAATTTTTGCAATTTTTAAAACAGAAAAGAATGAACTCACTACACTGATAGCCAGTAAAATCAAACTATAAGAAACAACAAGCGAATTCACTAAGTTAAATGGCATTGAATCGGGCAGGATAGCTGCTGTTGCATAAGTTAAGCCCACTCCCACAAGGATACTGATGACAGATAAAATAAAGACTTGTGAGATCACGGATTTAATGACAAACCAGTTGCTGCCGCCAATTGCTTTCATCACGCCAAATTGCTGTGTTTTTTGATTCGTCAAGATGTAAAAGAAAACTGCAATCACAATAGCTGAAATAACAATCAAGAAACCTAACATCATCGTGATCGTTCCATTTTCTGCCGCATATCCTGGAACCGCATTGATAACTTCTTTTTTTGTGCCTACTTCAATGTGTTTCACATCTTGTGCTATTTTTTCAGGGTCGCTGTCTTTTCCTTGAATCATAATGCTGTTTACGACATCTTTGATTCCGTTGTCTGAACCAGGAGCTGCATATTTATAAGCTCGGAATTTATCTAATGAAGTAAAGACAACCGGTTGGTGACTTAGCGTTTGATTCTTAGTGAAACCAACGATCTTCATTTTTTCATTAGAACCGCTAATAGTTAAGTCGTCGCCTA
>DIDU01000001.1:5215-11998 GCA_002418295.1 Carnobacterium sp. UBA5792
TCAACTTTCGAAGCTGCTTCTTTATCGCTTCCCGCGTTACGAATGGAAGCAGATGCTGTGCCAAATGGAGCTACCGCTTTGACTCCGTCTTCTTTCAGTAAATCATCTGCTATGGATTCCGATATCATTGATTTTGAAAAAGTAAACTCAGACTTTTCTTCATACACCGCATAATCTACATCGGCATATTTCAAAGTAGCCGCTCCTAAGTCGGATAAGCCGTTTCCTAATCCTGCTAGAAAGAAGACTAGCCAAGCGATTAGAACAATGATCAAACTGATCATCAGAAAACGGCCTTTTGAATATTTTAATTCTTTTAGTGCTAAAAACATTTTGTCAGCCTCTTTTCAAATAAACTAACTTGCAAGTTGTAACTTCATTATAACGTAAAGTTACACTTGTGTCACTTTATTTATTAAAAATACCCTGACAAATAATTTCTTGGAGATAATCTGCTCGTTTTTCTTGCGAAAGACCAGCCCGATTAGGAATCGTTACACTGTGAAAAATAAGCTCAATAATTAAGCTTTCGGGTATGGTATTTTTTATATGCCCTTTTTGCTGCCCTGTTTGAATAAAGGTTTGAATCTGTTCAAAAAAGCGTTTGTGCAATACTTGTGATTGCTGTTTTTTCTCTTTCATCTTCTCTTCATTGGCAATTCGTCCGCCTGGAATCATGAAAGAGATTTGGTGAATATCACTGTATTCAAAAATCAAAGCAAACAACTGTTGAAATTGAGCAAAATAATCAGCAGCCCAATCTAGCTTTTCAAGATCGTCAACCATTTTCTCCATTTCTGAAATCATATAATCATAAATCAATTCATCTTTATTTGTATAATACTTGTAAATAGCTGCTCTTGAAACATTCAATGAGTTGGCTAATAAGCCAAATGAAAATTTATCATAGCCGACTGACATTAAAAGCTGATGTGTCTCTTCATAAATATCTTCTGTTGAAAATTTTTTCTCTCTCGCCATCCAAAACCTCTCCTTTTGTTCATTCGCCTTCTTAGTATACCATCAACGAAGCAGATTGGAACAGAGACGAAAAAGAAGACACAACCTGCTTCTATCACCAGGTTGTGTCTTCATGCCCAATTTTTAAAGAAAAACTCTCTTTACTTATTATAGTTTATCTTTATCGTTATCTTCGATTTGAACATCTCCGTCAGTGTGGATATCTATATCTTCTTTACGAACTTCTTCAGAAACGTGTTTAACATCTTCTTTGGTGTCTTTATCGATCACTACTTCTTCTGTTACAACAGGACGTTTATGCACTTCTATTTGTTCTTCCACCACTGGAACAGTGAAGGATTCATCTTTCAAATCTGNNCTTACTTCTTCATGTTTGACAGGTACTTCAACAGTTTGTGTTTCTTCTGTTACCACTTTATCTACATGAACTTCTCCAGTTTGAACTTCTTTCGTGTCTACGTCTAATTTTTCTTCTTGTAATTTAATTTTTTCTTTGTCTGAAAGATCCTTGCTGGCCGTATTGTCCACTGTGCTATTATCCGGTGCTACGCCCATATCGGTATCATTGGTCATATCTTGATTGGCTCCTCCCCAATCTGCTGGCGGCACTGATTGATTTGTGTCATCTGTTCCAATCGTATCTGATGCAGCGTCCATTGAAGGATTTACTCCCGTTGAACTGACGGTATCTGTCGGATCAACAAAATCAGTTGTTCCCATCGGTTCTGTCATTCCTGGCGTTGGTGTGTTTGGCATCGTCGTATCGTCCATTGATGCTGATCCAGTTGTATCGTTTTTCGTTCCATCTACTAAAACAACAATGCTTCCATTACGGATATCATCTGTGTAATCAGCTAATACATCATCATTGTCCCCAGTTGTTTCATCATAAGGATCAATACGAAAAGCATCTTTTATTTTTTCCCACATTGATTCATCGTCATGATCGACATCTGTTTTTGTCGTAACTTCTACGCCTTCATCCTGAACAGTAGTACTCATGTCTTTATTCGTATCTAATGTGATATCTTTTTTCGAGTACCCTTCAGCCACTAATTCATCAATAGCTCGCTGAGCTGCTGATGCCGTTTCGTAACTACCTTTGACAAATTTACTCATAACTTTACCACTCCTTAGTATAATAATAAAATACAATCTATCTGTACAATTTTTATTATACTAATAAACGATAGGAGACACAATTAATACGACTGCGCTTCCATTCCATATCATCTATCAGCTAGTATTTTTTTCCATAAGTAAAAGCAGCGGTTTTTTCACCGCTGCTTTTATAAAATCATTTATTAACTTAATCTTACTCGCCTTCCAACGGGTCTTTACCAAGGAAAGCNNGCAATTAATATGTCTTGTGTGACATCGTCGCCTTCTTCACCAGTCAACGTAATAGCGGCTGCCAAGTCATCTCTTAAAATACGAAAATCTGCTACAACAGAAACTACCATCTCTTCTGCAGGCACTTTTTCTGTATAAGGTTTTTCTTTAATAGAAGAATGTTCCAAAAATTCTTGCAATGTAGCATAAGGTTTTCCGCCGATTGCCAGCAACCGTTCTGCTAATTCATCAAAGTGTTCTGTTGTTTCTTTGTATAAATCTTCAAATTTTATGTGAAGTGTAAAGAAGTGCGATCCTTGTACGTAAAAATGATGTTGGTACAATTTTGTAATGAAAACCCCATGAGTTGCCACCAGATTATTCAATGTACTTTGTACTTCGGTATTCGTTTGAGCCATGTTCTTCTTCCTCCTAATAAAATATTAAAGTGTTTATCACTTTATAATCAGTATAATCAAAAGAATAGGTCTTGTCCAACCATAGCTCTTTTCTTTTTAACTTTTTATTAGGGCTTTTCTTTTTGTTTTTTAGACTGTTCAAAGCTTTTTTATTCTCCGTAAGCTTTTATATTTGGGAGCCCTTTCTTTATTTGGTATGATAAGTGTGTAGACAACAATATGCTATTAGGAGGAAACCAATATGCCAAAAATTTTTAAAAGTGCATATCAGTCCGTTGAAGAAGCCGCAGCAGAAGTCGAACACTTGTTAGTCGAGGGATATGCAGCCGATGATATTACGGTTGTAACCTATAAAGAAAATAAAGGCGCAATTGAAAGTTTAACTATTGCTGATGTTGATACGGTAACTGGAGAAAATCACCAATCTATCTGGGATCGAGCCAGAGATATTTTCACTGACGGAGATGCTGAGAATCCGCTTGGCAAATACAACCTAGATCCAGCTGTTACTGAACGCTACAATAAAGCAATTAAAAATGGCGGTTACGTCATTCTTGTTGAAGAAGCATTGGAATCCGACACCGTCCAAACAAACAACAAGACTAGTCGCAGACCTATTCAGGGTCAAAATGATAACACCGTTCCGAATGTAGGCGAATATTCAGCTGCTCATTCTGACGTGCCGACTAATGAAAATAATGACGCTGAAGCAACAGTTGATGGCATTCCACTTAAAGAATCAGATGGTTCATATGGTGGAGATCATCCCACTGAAAACCCAAGTATGCCGATTTCTCCAGGGACCGATCAACAAAGAGACATTCCAGAATAGGCGCTTTTAAAAACAAACTAATTAAAAATAGCAGTTTTTAGATTCCTTGTACTATAAACTGCTACCAAAAGGTAGAAAGAACCATTTTTTACTAAGATATGTTGGTACAATTTAGGAAGTGAAATTTATTCTCTTCTCTTACCAACGCTAAAAATGATAAACCTAAAAGAGATTGAGAGCCATACTGGACATCTCAATCTTTTTTATGTTAACTTTACTTTTCGCTCAATGCTAAAAGTGTTTCTGATGTAAAATGGACTCCTTCATCTGCTTACTGGTTTGCTAACTGTATAATAACTCCTTTATTTTATTTCCCTAGTGTTGCATTCAAAGCAAGCAATTAACTCCAAAGTTAACCTTATTTCAAAAAGCTCAATTGATTTGAATTTTATTAGACAATTCTCGTTGTGTGCCCCAACGAAGCTACAGTCGTGGTCTTAAGTCACGATAAACTTCTTTAAGTGACCTAACGTTTGGAATTGCTTGTCTTTAAGTCACGATAAGTTAATTATTGAGAGATTTTTTACTAGTATGTGCTTTTTAGTAATAACTGAAAAGATCTGATCGGAATTGCGAAAAGAAACGAGTTTAATTTATTTGCAAAAAGAAGTGGGGTTATTTGAACGCAGCACTAATGATTTTATTTCACTGAACTTTTAATGAATAGAAATCAACATAATTTTTGTATCCGTTTTCCAAATCATGGTATACTCTTAAAAGGCAGGTTTCATTATTTACTAGCAATTCTGTCACTAACTATCAAGTAAAGGAGAGCCAAATCAATGAAGAAAATACAATTAGGTACAAGTGATTTAATGGTTTCGAATATCGGATTAGGCTGTATGTCAATGAATCGTTTAACGGCTAAAGAGGCGACAGCTGTTGTTCAAAATGCTTTGGATCTAGGAGTTAATTTTTTTGACCATGCTGATATTTACGGCAAAGGCAAATCAGAAGAAGTTTTTTCTGAAGCAGTCGATTTACACTCTTCCATCCGAGATAAGATGATCATCCAAAGCAAAGTGGGAATACGTACTGGTTATTATGATTTTTCAAAGGATCATATCACTCAGACTGTTAACGAAAGCTTAAGCCGTTTAAAAACAGATTATCTTGATGTTCTTTTATTGCACCGTCCAGATGCTTTAGTCGAACCAGAAGAAGTAGCTGAAGCTTTCAATGAGTTGGAAAAAAGCGGAAAAGTTCGACACTTTGGAGTCAGCAATCATAATCCCATGCAGATTGATTTGTTGAAAAAAACCATTGAGCAAGATTTAATCGTTAACCAATTACAATTGAGTGTGATGCATACAGGAATAATAGATGCTGGAATCAATGTAAATACTAAACATGAGAATGCAATCAACCGCGATGGAAGCGTCTTGGACTACAGTCGGCTTAAGGACATGACTATCCAAGCGTGGTCTCCTGTTAAAGCTGAAGGCGGAGTATTCATTGATAATGACGCTTACCCGGAAATAAACGCTAAATTAAAAGAAATCGGTGAAAAATATGGCCTAGATAATTCTGGAGCTGCTGTTGCATGGATTTTACGTCACCCTGCTCGGATTCAAACAATTGTGGGAACCATGACGCCTGAGCGGTTAAAACAATATGCTCGAGCTTCAGAAGTGGTTCTATCTCGTGAAGAATGGTATGACATTTATCGGGCTGCCGGCAACCCTATTCCTTAATAACAAATTGAAACCCCGCCAAATTAATTCATTTGACGGGGTTTTTTGGATTTATTTTTCTGCTGTTTTATTGATATATTGGCGTTGATTGTTTGCGATACCTGCTAAACAAATAGTAGCAGAATCTTTTTCCGTTTCCGATAACAAGCTCGAACCATCAATAGGTAATGTTTGTTGAAAAATAACTTCATATTCCGCCACACTGACTTCTCTTCTTGCTGCCAGCATTTCTGTATGTTGTTTGGTATTTAAATGTTTCTGATAACCCGGCTGCAAAATGCCGGTAAAGAATTCTCCTACTGCACCGGAACCATAACTGAATAAACCGATTCTTGATCCAGCAGTCAGTTTTTCTTTTTGTTCTAACAAAGAAAGCAAACTGAGGTATAGTGAGCCGGTATAAATATTTCCAACTACTTTATTGTAGCCGATACTCTTTTGATAATGATTTAATAACCGCTCTTTATCTTCGCTGGTGCCTTCTTCCAAAACTGGTTTTAAAGCCTTCAAACCCATTTTTGTATAAGGCAGATGAAAACAAAGTGCTTCGAAATCTTTAAAAGTTAAGCTGCTTTTTTCCTTAAATTGTTGCCAGACATTTGCAAAAAAGAAACTATATTGCTCATTTGAAAACTTTCCATCTACATAAGCCGTACTTGAATAAAGCGGGCGCCAAAAGTCCATAATATCAGCAGTCAAATAGGCGCTTTTGTCTTCAAGAGCTAGTATTCTAGGATTGGCACTGATCAGTAACGCTACTGCCCCAGCTCCTTGTGTCGATTCGCCAGAAGAATCCAAGCCATAACGTGCAATATCCGACCCTAATACCAGTACCTTGCTTTCCGGATTTAGCGCAATATGCCCTTTTGCCATCTGAATTCCCGCTGTTGCCCCGTAACAAGCTTGTTTAATTTCAAAAGAACGTGCTGCTGGGTTTAATCCCAATAAATGATGGACATAGACTGCTGCAGCTTTTGAATGATCCACGCCTGATTCCGTACCGAATATAACTAAATCGATGTTTTCTTTATCTGTTTCATCTAAAATACTAGCCGCTGCATTTGCTGCCAATGTAACAGCATCTTGTGTAATCGGAGCAACTGCCATTTTCTCTTGGCCAATTCCAATCGTAAATTTATCCGGCTCTATTTCTCTCGCCACAGCTAATTTACGCATATCTAGGTATAAATCTGGTACATAAAAGCCAATTTTATCAATCCCAATTTTCAAAAAAATCTCCTCCATTGGTTACTTATCCATTTTAAAACCAGTAAACTCAATATACACGCCATACTCCATAACTGGTTGTGTATCATTAATTAAAGAATAGTATACAACTACTCAAAAAACAATAAGCAGAAGAAAATCTAAAGATAAGCTTAATAAACAGCAGCTAGTTTTCTTTCATTGCCTTAAAGTCACTAATAATCGCTAAAAATGTTTACCAAATCTTAAAGTGTCAAACCGATTGAAATACCGTACAATAAGAAAAGAAGCTATAGTTATGTAATAAAGGATATATAGA
>DIDU01000001.1:12022-12484 GCA_002418295.1 Carnobacterium sp. UBA5792
TAGAGGAGACTATGGAGGAAGTTGTTATTGTAAATGCAGCACGAACCCCCATTGGAAAATTGGGGGGCAGTTTGAAAAACACTACTGCAATTGAACTAGGAGCAATCGTTGTAAAAGAAGTCATCAAAAAATCGGGTCTATCCGCAGATAAAATAGACCAGCTTATTTTTGGAAATGTTTTGCAAGCTGGCTTGGGTCAAAATCCGGCTCGACAAATTGCTGTCCATGCCGGCATTCCTTACTCAGCTCCATCCATGACGGTCAATGAAGTTTGCGGATCTGGCTTAAAAGCTGTTATTCTTGGAAGCCAAGCCATCCGACTAGGGGATGCAGAGATCGTCGTGGTAGGCGGTACTGAAAGTATGACACAAGCCCCTTATCTTTTAAACAATCACCGTTGGGGAAAGAAAGCAGGAAATGATCAACTGATCGACAGCGCGATGCACGATGGTCTGGCCGATG
>DIDU01000001.1:12548-12840 GCA_002418295.1 Carnobacterium sp. UBA5792
GCTGAAAATGTAGCTGGACAATATGGCATCTCAAGAACGGAACAAGATGCTTTTGCTGCACATTCACAAATGAAGGCTGCTCAAGCCCAAGACAACGGAGCTTTTTCGGCAGAAATCGTGCCAGTACCTGTTAAAGGACCAAAAGGCCAAACAGCTTTGTTTAGTGAAGATGAGTTTATTCGCAGACAAACGAATTTAGATAGCTTAGCCAAACTTCCCGCTGCTTTTAAAGAAAACGGAACGGTCACTGCAGGAAATTCTTCTGGAATAAATGACGGGGCAGCAGCTCTTA
>DIDU01000001.1:12846-14270 GCA_002418295.1 Carnobacterium sp. UBA5792
GAATCGATCCTTCAATTATGGGGTATGCACCTTATTATGCAGTTGAAGAAGTTTTAGAAAAAACTAATTTAAATTTAGATGATATGGATTTGATTGAATTAAATGAAGCCTTTGCTGCCCAAAGTGTTGCTGTCATGCGGGATTTGAATATGAATAAAGACAAAGTTAATGTTAACGGCGGAGCAATTGCATTAGGTCACCCAATCGGTGCTTCTGGGGCCCGTATTTTAGTTAGCTTAGTTCATGAAATGCAGAAAAGAGAAACGACTTTCGGTCTCGCTTCTTTATGTGTCGGCGGCGGAATTGGTATGGCTATGGTCATTGAAAAAAAGAGAGACACATAATGAATTGAAACCGTTTTGTTAGCTAATCTTTTTCCTATTTGGTATAATGGTAAATGGATACGATTCTTAGCTTGGATCTTTTCTTATTTTTTTCTTTTTTTTTAGAAAATAGATTCTACTAAGCAGCTTTACTAAGCTAATACGAAAGGGGAAAAATTTATGAAAGTAAATGCAGAATTAAGAACAGAGGTTGGAACAGCATCAGCTAATCGTTATAGAAAGGCTCATAAACTTCCAGCTGTTGTCTACAATAAAGGAGGAGACGCTACTCCTGTTTTATTAAATGAAAAAGATTTTATTGAAGTATTGAANNGAATTTTTGATATTGTTGTGGGTGATGAAGCACCTCGACAAGTAATTGTTAAAGACTTCCAAAGCGCTGCCTTAAAATTCCAAATATTAGATGTGGAGCTTCAAGCCATTGAAAAAGGCCAAAAATTAACCGTTACTGTTCCAATCGTTTTAACAGGTGCTGAAAGTGTTAAATTAGGAATGGTTTCTCAAACATTAAATGAACTAGAAATTGAAACGACTCCGAATAATATTCCAACAGAGTTCGAAGTCGATGTGAGTACCTTAGCAATTGGCGATTCCTTAACAGTAGCTGACTTAAATGTAAGCAATGATATTACGGTCTTTGACGAACAAGACGAAACGGTAGTCATTGTAGCACCACCTGCTACTCTAGAAGATGTTGACACTGCTGAAGCTACTGAACCAGATTTGATCGGTGAAAAAACTGAATAATCTTTTTCTTTGAGACTGAAAACAAGCTGCTGCCAACAAGAGATTCTTCTGTTGGCAGCAGCTTATTTTTGTTGTATAGTTTTCAGTGTCTTTTAAAAGGTTATCCTTCTAAAATTTTTACATAGAATTTCCTTGTTCGCGGACCATCAAAATCAAAAAAATACACACTTTGCCATGTTCCAAGAATAAGTAGGCCTTTTTCAATGATAAGCATTTCGCTCGCTCCTACAACAGAGGATTTCATATGACCATCTGAATTGCCTTCCATATGCACATAGGCTGGTTTGTTAGGGAAAGTTTCATCAAAGCCTACCTTCAGGTCTTTTTTTACAT
>DIDU01000127.1:0-11908 GCA_002418295.1 Carnobacterium sp. UBA5792
TACATAGCCATTTTCATCAGGAGATTCATAAATTCCATGACCATTTTCGGCAATCAATATTAGTGGATTTCCATATCGTTCTTTTATTTCAACTAAAGAGGTATGCATAACTCTAGGATTAATTTCTCTTCCCCATTGGTTACGTCTCACTTCTTTATCAAATGAACTTTCAAATAAACCTTTAAGACGAATACCCTCTAAACTTGTGCTATTAGCTCCTTTATTGTTATGAAAAATTTCTGTTTCTCCATTTNNACCCAATGTTTCACGTATTGTCGGTTATACAAATTAAGACCTAAATAGTCTCCTTTTCCCTTACTAAATATTTCTGCATCGTTCTCACTATGATAAATCATAAAGTTAAACGTCTTCTTCATTTCTTCAAGTTCATCAGGTAACTTTCCTTCTAACGCTGGTACTAAAATCATACGGTTGTAAAAGAAATCTGCAATTTTAAATATTTCCTCTTGTTGTTCAGCTGCAGGGTCAACTTCAACGCTACCATTATCATGTACAATACCGATAATGCCATCGATTTTCATTTGTTTGAATGAATGGACTGCTTTAGCACTTGCCAACATTAAGTTATATTGATATTGAAAATACGACTGAATATCTGCGTAACGATTTGGCGGATAGTTCCCTACTATATTCGAACAATAACTATAGTAGCGAGGCTCATTAATGGTTGCCCAAATCTTCACTCTATCTCCAAACTCTTTAAAACAAACCTTTGCGTATTCATCAAAGTAGTCCGTAATTTTATTGTTTAACCAGCCACCTTGCGCAGCTAATGTAAGCGGCAAATCATAGTGGAAAAGTGTAACATTCGGCTCTACATCTTTTTCTAAACAATAATTAATAACATTATTATAAAAATCAATACCTTTTTGATTGATTTCCCCTGTGCCATTAGGTAGTATTCGTACCCAAGAAATGGAAAAACGGTATGTGTTTTGTCCTCCTTCTACCATTAAATCAATGTCTTCTTTGTATCGGTGATAGAAGTCGCTCGCATCATCGCCATCCTCATTGTGAATATTGAGTACGCTATGGTGATTAAAATAATCCCATTCTCCTTCTCCTTTACCATCTTCATTCCAAGCTCCTTCACATTGATACGCAGCAGTTGCTGATCCCCAAAGAAAATCTTTATTGCTAAAAACATCTGAATACTTTCGCATTATGATACCTCCATTGATTTTTATTGGTAGCGTTTTCTTAAATTAATCATAACTTAAAGCCAAAAAAAAAGTGGTTCAAAATTTGAACCACTGAATCTAAGATCGTTTATACAATTAGTGTTTATACGTAAAAATATAATGTTCTGAGAGCAAATCAAAAAAATACGTAATCCCATATTTTCCATATAACCCCATTTTATCATCAGAAATATCATTTTTGCTAATGTAAATAATTTGGTCATATACTTTTTTATATTCCTCGCTATGACTNNGTGACTACCAGTAATCAGAATTTTTTTTCCGTCAATTTCATGAATGATGTCATTGATCGCTTCTGCAAATATACCTGAAACAGAAACAACCATTATAAGGTTCGTTTCTCTAGAAGAAATATCCATTTCATCCCTATCAAAGTAATTATCTACAATTTTAACAATTTTTTTGGCATAGAATAACTCTTGTTGAAATTTCAGTAAATTTGCGCTTATATTATTTGCACTGATCATTGAAACACCTTCATGCTCATTAATCAAACTTGCTAGGCTGTCGATAATGTCATCCGTAATGATATCGTTCATTTCGATTACCATCTTTGATAATTCCTCAGTTACTTTTTTTCTGAAGCTCCCTATATTTTCAAATTCCCGTAAATGGATATTAGAAGGGAAAATGATATCTGATAATGAATGTTTTAATACACTGAAATTTTCGTACCCCAATCTATTACAAAATCTCCTGATTGCTGATCGCGAAACATAAGCTTCATCCATAATCATATTAACCGTTATATTTTGTATATTATCAATATTATGCAAGATATATTCCGTTGTCGAATAATCGCTATCGTATACTCCCTCATTAATAATAGCAGCTAAACTGTTTAACAATCCTAAATTATTAATATTCATTTTATAACGCACCTCACTCTTAAACGGTTATTTTATAGTAGGTTCTTAATAATTTACATCATCCTTCTCTTGATTTTGATAGTAAGGGAAAAGTGTTTCTAGAATACTCCTTTTCTTATCTAAATTTAACCAGAAAACACGATCTTTTCTTCCTCGTTGAGGCCGATGAATATTCAAATCCTTCTAAAATCAATGGAAAAAGAAGCTGTTCCGCATAAAACTAGTATAATGAAGCCAGTGAAGGCTCTCCTCTTTCGTTTCATCTAGATACTTTAACCATAACAGATTCTGGTTCTTTTTGTACATCCAAAAGAGAGCGAAATACAAAAAAACAAGCACCTACTAAGTGCTTGTCCAACGTTTAAAATTAAAGTTTAATTATTACCTCGTTGAACTGCTTTTGATTGAAGCCCTTCTTGTTCTAAGAAGTAACTGAACGGTTCAAGATCTTCTGCTTCGTACCGTTCTTTGAATGCTTTTATAACTTCTTCTGGATAAAGTTTTGCATCTAATTTTAGCTCTTCCACTGGAATTGGACGATCATGGTTAATTTTCACATCAATCAGCACGGTTCGGCCAGCTTTTTCCTGCTCAACAGCCTGATGAAAAACNNGCGTGTACCCAACTGCTCCTTGTGCTTCGCCGATCTTAGCATAGTCCACATCCTTGAAATCTACGCCATAGTAGTTATGATTTGTATCTTCTTGCTCAGCCTTGATAAATCCATATTCCTGATTGGAGAAAACAACGTGAATACTCGGGAGGCGATATTGTACAGTTGTAATAAGATCTTGCATGACCATTGAAAAAGCACCATCACCGGTTAAGTTCCATACTTGACGATTGGGAAAGTCAGCTTTTGCTGCAATAGCGCCTGGCAGTCCATTCCCCATTGTGGCAAATACACCAGAGGTACGCCACATATTTTTAGGCGTCAAACGCAAGTGACGTACAGAAGTTTGCGTAGTGTTTCCTACATCAATCGAGTAAATCGCATCTTCGTCGGCTACTTGGTTGATCACATGATAAGCTTGGTAAAATTGTAATTCACCTTCTGTTTTCTGTTCTAATTTATCAGTATACATTTTCCAGTTTTTGATGTTATTCAGGTTTGCTCGGTACCAAGCTGTTTCTGGTTTTTCGGAAATTTTATCTGTGATTGCACGAATCGCATCTCCGGCATCTCCCAGAATAGCTACATCTGTTTTATGGCGTTTTCCTAGTTTATACGGATCAATGTCGATTTGAATAAATTTATCAATATGGTCAAAAACGCCTGTGATTTCAGCAAATGGGTAATTACTTCCGGCAAATAAAACCACATCTGCTTCGTCAAACACTTCAACAGCCGGCTTCCATGCTACACGGTTTGCCGAACCCAACAACGCTTCAAAATCATAGGGGAAATTGTCATAGTTAATACCGGAAATCGCGACTGGAGCTTTTAATTTACGCGACAACTCCATGACAGCTTCACCATTGCCGCGCGTTCCAATACCAGCATAAATAACGGGACGTTTAGCCTGTTCAAGAATTTTTACGGCTTCGTCAATATCTTGTTCATTTAAGACAGGGTTGGGATATTTCCGATAAGCAGCAGCAGATGAATACCAAGCCGCATTGTCAATCTCCGCCCAACCATAATCCACTGGGACTTCAACAGCTGCTACACCTTTATGAGTGATAGCCATTCGAACTGCTTCATCAATGATTTTTGGCAATTGTTCGGGATAAGCCACACGACGATTGTAAATAGCTACATCCGCAAAAACGGGATTCTGGTTCATTTCTTGGAAAGCATCCATATTTATTTCGCGTTCTGAGCGTTGACCAATAATCGCTAAGACAGGCACGCCATCTTCTCGTGCATCATATAATCCATTCATCAAATGTGTTGCACCCGGTCCGGCTGATCCTAAAGCCACACCGATTTTGCCAGTAAATTTTGCGTGCATCGATGCTGCCAGAGCACCAACTTCTTCATGCCGAACTTGAATGAAATTGATCGCATCCTCTTCTTTTTTTAGTGCGTCCATCCACGAGTTTAAAGATCCTGCCGGCACCCCATAAACTTGTTTCACTCCCCAACTTTCCAACACCTTGCNNCATGCAAGTTTTTGACTCATTCCTATCTCCTAGTCAGTCACCATAAGATATCCGATTCTATTCCTTATAGGTCTCAGCATACACACTCTCGGTTTTTCATTCAATTATTTTGAATTCAGAACCACATTATGTTATAAGTTCAACTTTTTCGGCTCTAAAAGTAAAGAAGAGTTAGAAAACATTGGCAAGAATTCTCTCATTTGCTATGATTAACTACTATAAATTAGAATTCAGCTCAAAATAAAAGAATGGGGACACAATAAATTTGCTTGCTGGTTATTTTTAGATATGGAGGGGAAAGAGATGAAATTAGTGCTGCTGATTGGAAATGCCGCTGTTGGAAAAATGACAGTCGGACAAGAACTTTGTAAAATCACTAAATTAAGATTGTTTCACAACCATATAACAATTGAACCGGTTATTGAAGTATTTGGTGAATACAACGGACCAGCCATTAAACGTCTGCGAGAAGTTTTTTTAGATGAATACGCTAAGACAGCAAATTACGGGTTAGTCTTCACTTATCTATGGGCATTTGATCAACCTTCTGATTGGGAATACGTGCAGCATACTAGCGAGTTGTTTACAAAAAGAAATGGAGAAGTTTATTATGTAGAGCTTATAACGACACAAGAAGAACGGTTGAAACGAAATCAAACGCAAAATCGGCTTGAGAATAAACCTTCGAAAAGAAATTTAGATGAGTCTAAGAAGAACTTGCTAGATGTTGATAAGTGGTGGCGTTGTGAAAGCAAGGAAGGAGAAATTCCTTTTGAACATTATCTAAAAATTGATAATACATCTCTTTCTCCTGAAGATGCGGCCAAGATCATTAAAAAACATTTTAACTTCCAGTAATGGAATAAATGGCTATCTGGTTTAGTTAACTAAGTGGGTCATTTCCTTGTACGTAAAAGTCCAAAGTTTTTTTGAAAATAGCTATGTATATCAGAAGGTGCTTCTAAATGTAGACGTGCCTTTTTGAATTCAAAATGTTAAGAACTTTTTTGGAGTGCTGTTATCTTTTTTTCTAGCTGGTGGGCAAAACTTCATTTATTAATGAAAGCTTCTTTTTACAATAGTCTCTACGTTCGTCTCCTCTTATGCTACATTCATGCATCATTTCATTCTTACATCTACTACAGCATAGTGAGATTCCCGATCTTCATGCTGAAAAAAGAGAACTGCCATACTATATAAGCGGTTCTCTCTTGATAATATATAATTATAGTCTTAATATTTTGAAAACTAAGAAACCTTACAAGCTTCTTTAGAACTTAGCAAAGCAAACTATTAGTTTACTAGCTTTAAAGAATCGTTAAGCCCAAAAATAACTAAGAATTGACTTAACTAGTAGCTAGCCGTAATGAGTTGTATGACATTTCCCAAATGCTTGTACATCAAGTCATAAGACTTATCTTCATTTCCATCCTTAATCGCTTGGAAGAGTTCAATATGATGTTGTCCAAAGTCTTGAATTGTCGTTCTGTACTTCATACTTAGATATTGATGCATATGCACAATTTCTTTAATGGATTCCAAGTATGCCGGGAACAAAGTAGTGTGGCTAGCTCTAGCCACCGACATATGGAATTGAAAATCTGCCTCTTTATAGTTAGGATCTTTTAAATCAACAAAATTTTCTAATTCTATAATTGAGTTATTTAAATATAACCTCATTTCTTTAATATCTTCTTCAGTAGCATACCGCGCAGCCAACTTCGCTCCTTCACTTTCAACTAATTGTCGTGCTTTCAGGCTTTCCATTATAATGTTTTTTAAATTTACTTCTTCTAAAGGCTCAACTTCTGAGAATAATGAGACTTTTTTGTATCCTTTTACCACCCATTTATTCGTTTCAGTTTTTGCAATACTTTGTTCTTTTTCCAGCTCTTCTAAAGCATCTCGAACTGGCATTCTACTTACTTCGAATATTTCAGATAGTTCTCTCTCACTTGGTAATAACGAGCCGATGGGGTATGTTCCATCCAAAATATGCTCACGAATATTTTGCATTACTTTATACGCTTTTAGATTTTTGTTCAAGCATACTCACCTATCTTTTTTCTTTTATAATACCACTTTGAAGCAGCTACTCCAACTATACTCGTACATCCAAGAAATAAGAAAGCTGCTTGCGTTGAATAATGAGTATTGATATATCCGCTGATCAAAGGAAACGCACTCATCCCAATTGCATAAACTGCTTGAAAGAAGCCCATAGCAGTGGATTTTTTCTCGTCTGGAACTTCGGTCATTGCTTCAGTTGTTAAAGATGAGAATAGTATCCCTGTCGAAAGTCCTGGCAAGATTTGCAGTAAGAAAATCATAAAAACCGAGTTTGTGATAGGAACAAATAAACAATAAAGAAACAGCAGTAAAAAGACAGTTGGTATAGATTGATCAAATGTGAATCTTTTATAAAAATTTGGTTTGGAGCTGATAATAGCTGAAAGAACAGCCGATAACATGTAGACAATAGAGGTTAATCCAACCACTAAGTTAGAAGCCCCTAAATCTCTTACAATTTGAGTAGTGAAAGACATTGTGGTAGACATCTGTATTCCTTGCTGAATCAAGGCTAATAAAGAAAATAATATTAATTTATTATTCTTGCAAACACTCAACAGATCCTTAGTAGACCGTGAAGGACGAATCTCTACAGTTGTTCTCTTCAAAAATAAAGATAAGAATGCTCCAAGAATGCCTGCAATTACGCTAAGTAGACAGATTACAGTCATGCCAACCCTATCATATAAGAAGGTGCTTACTACAAAACCGCCTAACATCCCTAAATTATTTGCAAAGATTAGTTTTCCTGTAGCTTTTTGTTGCTTGTCATCAGAATAATAACTCATAAAGAGAATCATAAATGAAATCCACATCGCACTCGCTAATCCTGAAAATAAATTGCCTATGAAAAAACCTATCCCGTTTGAAAGAAATATTCTGAATAACGAAGCAACACCTGAAGACAATGCTCCAATAAAAATCAATAATGTGTGTTTGCCATTTTTATCTGCTAAAACCCCAATAGGCAACCGAAGAATCATTTGCGAAATTCCATATGCTCCAATAACAATTCCTACTGCATTACTGGTTAAATGGATAGAATTCAAATAAGGAGTTTGATAAGGAATATAGACATATTGCGCAAACCAAAATAAAACAATAATAGTTAAAAGTAAGGAAGTTTGTTTTTTCTTTATACTCATTCATAGTACTCCTTTAGTATATCGGTATTTATTTAACTGTAATAATATACCAAAAATACATTTTTTTCAACAAAACGGTATAAAAACATTGGAAATAGTGTTGATTATTTTAAAAAGCATGCTATAATTTTGATTAGATTCATGCAGTGAAGCCCTTACAACGATTAACTTAAAGAAAGGAAAATCAATTATGAAAAATCATTTTCCAAAAGACTTTTGGTGGGGAGCCTCTTCCTCTGCCTTTCAAATAGAAGGAGCTTGGGATGAAGACGGTAAAGGAATGACTGTGGCAGATTATAATTCATTCCAAAAGTCAGAGGCACAAGCAGACACAAAAGTAGCAAGCGATTTTTATCANNTTTCTTTGATGAAAGAATTAGGAATGAAGACCTATCGTTTTTCTATTTCCTGGGCAAGGATTATCCCGGATGGTGATGGTGAAGTGAACGAAAAAGGAGTGGAATTTTACAATAAAGTAATCGACTTATTACTTGAAAAAGGAATTATTCCATTTGTTACGTTGTATCATTTTGATTTGCCATTTTCATTAGCTGAAAAATACAACGGTTGGGAAGATAGAAGATGTGTTTATGCTTTTGAACGTTTTACAAGAATTTGTTATAAAGAATTCGGAGATAGAGTTAAACATTGGCAAGTAAACAATGAACAAAACTTGATGGTCCGTGTGAATGAACGAATGAATATGTATGATGTTCCAGCTGAAGATGCTGAAAGAGTTCGTGCACAGATGGATTACCATATGANNGAAGGTGGAAAAGTCGGCCCAGCCGTCTCTTCAACTATGACGTACCCTGCTTCCAATAAACCAATGGACATTTGGGCAGCAAAAATGAATGATAACTTTAAAACAAATTATGCATTAGACATGTATTGTTATGGTGATTATCCCGGATATTACAAGGAATACTTAGAAAAAACAGGAATTAGTCCCGTAAGACAGCCAGAAGATGAGGAAATTTTAAAAAGTGCAAAACCAGATTTGATTGCGGTTAATTACTATCGGACATTGGTCGCGAGCTACCTACCAGAAACCGAAGAATACCCTTTTGGCACGAAAATAAATGAAATAGACTACGACTTATATGGATACTTTAAAATTGAAAAAAACCCTCATTTACAAGCCAGTGAATACGGTGCTCAAATTGATCCAATGGGACTTCGCTTAGTATTAAACGAATACTATAATCGCTATAGGCTTCCACTCATCATTACGGAAAATGGCTTAGGGACACCTGATACACTTACTGAAGACGGGAAAATTCATGACAACTATCGTATTGACTATATTAAAGAACACATTGCTGCTTGCAACGATGCAATTGCAGATGGCGTAGAGTTATTTGGCTATTGTCCTTGGGCAGTAATTGACATTTTAAGCTCCCACCAAGGGTTCAAAAAACGGTACGGNNTACGGATTTGTTTATGTAAACAGAGAAGATCACGATTTGAAGGATCTAATAAGAATCAAAAAAGATAGTTTTTACTTCTATCAAAAAGTAATTAAAGATAATGGTTTATCAGATTAATTTAAGCGAATTAAACTAGATAGAAAAAATCAAATCTTACCCATCGTTTATTTCTAACTGTTCATTAAAATAATTGCTCAGGAAACAGTTCATGTTTAACAACAACAAGATAAAATGCATAAGTAGTAGTTGTATACTGGGAGTTGAATAAGAGAGGATGTAGAGTTTATGGATTTTGAAAAAATTGCTCAAGACATTATTGAGAATGTTGGTGGAAAGTCAAATATAAGTAACGTTACGCATTGTATGACTCGTTTGAGGTTTGTTCTAAAAGATGATAAATTAGCCAATGAAGATGAACTTAGAGCAATTGAAACAGTCATTTCTACAGTAAATAAAGCTGGACAATATCAAGTCGTTATCGGAAATAAAGTTGTAAAAGTATACAATGAGGTTATAAAGCAATTAGGTTTTGAGGTTGAAGAAGAAAATTTTACTGAAAAAGATAGTAACGAAAAATTTGGGAATAAAATATTAAGAATTCTTTCTGAAATTTTCACACCTATTGTACCGGTTATTGCGGCAGCTGGATTAATAAAAGGTTTATTAACAGCTGCTAACATGTTATTGGGAAATTATTATGGTCTAGATATCACAAACTCAGATACGTATGTACTCTTATTTGCTGCCAGTCAAGTCATATTCTATTTTATGCCTATATTCTTAGCATATACAACTTCTCGAGCATTGAAAACAAATCCATTCATAGGCATGACGTTAGGAGCCTTCTTAGTTTACCCACAAGTTGAAAGTATCATGATGGATTATACAACAGATACGACGATTTTCGGATTACCAGTTATCAAAGGAGCATGGGGTTCTGGAGATACCTTGCGCGTGTTTAGTTACGTGGAGTCTGTTATCCCTATTGTTATTTCTATTATTGTATTAGCTTTTTTAGAAAGAGCACTTAAGAAAATTGTTCCAGAAGTCGTACAAATTATTCTAGTACCGGGAATTTCCCTTATCGTTATGGTACCCATTATGCTTGTTGTTACTGGTCCAATTGGAATTTATGCTGGTAACATTATCCAAGTTGCCTATAATGGTATTATTACTTTCAACGCAACACTTGGAGGAGCACTTATAGGTGGTCTGTGGGGTGTNNCTGTCGGATTAAACGATATCGCAATAATGGGTAAACAAAATCTATTGGCCTTTGCAGGAGCTGCAAACTTTGCACAAGGTGGAGCGGTTTTAGCTGTTATGTTAAAAACAAAAAATACTGCTTTAAAAAATGTTGCCCTATCTGCCTTTATTTCCGCAATTTTAGTCGGAATAACAGAACCTGCCATCTATGGTGCAAATTTAAGGCTCAAAAGACCTATGGTAGCTGCAGTTATTAGTGGTGCCATCGGTGGAGCAATTATGGGTTTTGGCGGCGTTTACGGCGATGCGTTTGCAAATAATGGAATTTTAACAATATTTACGTATGCCGCATTTGGAACAAAAGTATTTGTGTATTATATCGTTGGCTGTTTAGTTGCTTTCATAGGAGGAGTTGCATTTACCTATATTTTAGGCTTTGAAGATTTGCCAACTACCGCGAAAGAACAAAAGAAAGAATCTGCAACTGCTACCTTACAAGGTAGTAAAGTATAATAGAGATAAAAATTTACCTTCAAAAAACACAATCTTATTCATATCAACGAAAGTAATTGATATAAATGGAGATTGTGTTTTTGATTTACTACACGTTAAACAAAAAAGCACTAAGACTACGGAAACAGACCGGAGCAATCGCCTCAACCTCATCTGTATATTCGACTGTTTATCTGCTCATGTTTAGCGCGATTCTTTCGGTGGCTGACAATCGTCACACTTCCGTTGATTTTTGTTTTTAAATTTCGTAAAGGTTTTTTCAAAGTTATTGCCACAGGTACATTTAAATAGTAACTTTTCAGAAAAACCATGATATTCCGTGGATAGCAATGTACTTTCCGAATCATTCTCGACAAATTTTTTAATTTCGCCAATAGTCCATCGTTTATTCATTTTCTTACACCTCCAAATTTTATCGTTAAGCGGAGGCTCTCATACTGGCATCCGTTCAAAGCAAAAAGCTTTCTTATATTAAGCTCCTCATTATAGCATGAGTGGACAAACAAAAAAGGCATAAAGTAGAAATTATTTATGCTCTTTTCATTATTTTATTGACAATTGATCGTTAGTTACACCATTTAGTAATTGCTAACACTTCTTACACAATCACGCCCAACCTGGAATAACTTTACACATTGTCAGTTCAACTAACTTTATTAAAAGTTGAATAGTTCTATTGTTACGAAATAAATAGCCCTTATGTATCTTAATACTTTTCTCAGCTCTCAATTTNNATAAAACGCTCTACAGTTGATTTTTCTTGCCATTGTTGAATAGTACAGGCATCTAAATGAACGAATGGACCATCTTCAACTATCAGGTATTCTCCATCCTGCGAACCGACACCGCCTGCTTCAACACGTTTTCCCATTTTTTCATAATGCATAGTAATCGCGTTACGGACTTCTTCACGCGCTTTAATGTAGCTTTCTGTTTCTTCATTTTGAATGAGATACGCATCAACTTGCGTCATCCCCTCTATGCGTCCTTCGACCTCACCTATAATAGGCAGATTATTCCAAATGAAAAGTTCAATTCGCCCATCATCAGGAGTAAACATATATTTTGTAAAAGGATAGCGACTTCCTTTCCACGCAATTTCCTCATAGAGCGGCAAATCCTCGTAACTCATTGTATATGTTACAAATTCTTGCCCTTCAAAGACTTCACTCTCTTTATGAACATAAGGAAATGCTTCAATCCATTCTTTCGCTTCCTTTTTTTCTCTAAACAAACCCACCGTATGACGTCGATCTCCTTGTTGTAATTCTACTAAATACATAGTGATTCCTCCTGGGGTACTTTATAATCTGGTTTAGTTAGTAAAGTAATATAATCATATATTA
>DIDU01000127.1:11972-12101 GCA_002418295.1 Carnobacterium sp. UBA5792
GCTACTTCATAGTAAATTAGGAGAATGTTTCCCACTACTTTTTTAAGTAGTACAAAATGACTTTATTTCAACAATGCCAAGCAACGTAGAACAAAACAATTACAAATAAAAGTTATAGACATATATATT
>DIDU01000183.1:0-220 GCA_002418295.1 Carnobacterium sp. UBA5792
AAATGCATTCTCTGAGGGATTAAATCCATTAGTAGTAGGGGTATTGATTCTTTCAATCGGTCTTTCTCTAGGAGGTTCAACAGGTTATGCAATCAACCCGGCCCGTGACTTAGGTCCGCGTATTGCGCATCAATTGCTACCGATTGCAAATAAAGGAACTTCAGACTGGGGTTACTCATGGATTCCAGTAGTAGCGCCGATGATTGGTGGAGCAATCGCT
>DIDU01000183.1:378-3309 GCA_002418295.1 Carnobacterium sp. UBA5792
TATAAATAAGGGGTTATTTTTTTGCATACAAATGAAGTTAAATAGTATGAAATATACACAGAAGCATTGAAAGAAAAACTAAGTATCTAACTTATTCAGAGAACGTAAATGAATGTATAGCTTCTTTTCATCACATGCTAAAACGTGTTTCATTTATTATTAAAAATAATGGTTTTGTTCATTTTTTATCAAACAAAATTGTGTTAAAATAGAGACTATTGAAAAAGCAAGGCAGGTGAGACAACATGAAGCAAAAGAATAGAAAAAAGAATACTAAAAAACGAATCATTGTTTTGAGCTCTGTTCTTTTTGTTATCGCTCTGTTTTCCTGGTTGTTTTTCTCGCTGGGATCGATTCCTTTGTCTGTTCAGATATGGAAACCGCTTGTTAAAGAAGAGCTGAAAAAATACGACTTAGAAGAATACACGCCAGTCGTGCTGGCTATTATCGCTCAAGAGTCGGGCGGCAAAAAATTAGATGTGATGCAATCTAGCGAATCGATCGAGTTGCCGCCAAACACCATTAAAAATCCGCTTCATAGCATCAAAACGGGCATCCATTATTTTAAACAAAATATTGAGCGGATGGAGCAAACCGATGTTGATTTGGATACAGCGATTCAAAGTTATAATTACGGTTTAGGGTACATTGACTATGTCAAAGAAAACGGCGGACAACATACAGCAGAGTTGGCTGAGCAGTTTTCAAAAGACTGGGCAGAAAAGATGGGTTGGCTTAGTTATGGCGACTCTGAATATGCGTATAAAATCAATCACTATAGAACGAAATTAACTGAATAAGTATCAAAAAAATCTTTATCTCAACTAAATGGGATGAGGATTTTTTTCTTTTAAGTGAATGAGTTATGCTGCAGAAAGTAAGGTAGTTCTCGGAAAACGATTGTATAAAAAAGTCGAAATTTTGCCTTATTTTACAGCTTGAAAACATGGTATACTGCATGAACTAACAGTTGGAGGCTATTTAAAATGACACTAAACAATAGATTAAAGCGAAAGAATGTAAGCATTGGCGTCAGTATTCTTTTAGTTTCTATTTTTATGTTCTTTTTCAGTGTTTCTCAAGAAAATAAAACCTTGGCCCAAATGGACAAAAACTATCAATCATCTGATACATATAAAAAAGAGAGTTTGTTAGACCGTGCAAGATTTGTGACAGAAAGAGATGGAGAAGCGACTATCGTTGTGCTGGGCAGCAGTGTAACATTTGGAAAAGGCGCTACTGAGGAACAGCCGGTGTGGGGAAATTTACTGGAAACAAATTTGAATGAAGTGGATGGAATCAAAGCAAAGGTTATTAATCGCGGTTACAGCGGATATAGTACTGCCGATTTGATTTCGAAGAATAAAATTGAAGCAGTGATCAAGGATAAACCGGATATCATTCTTTTTGAATTGTGTTTGATCAATAACAACCGTTACCCGCAAAATGAAGTCAGTCAAACAAAATCAGATATTCAACTCATTATGGATACGTTCAATAAACAGTTGCCGGGAACTTTGGTCATCTTGCAAACTGCCAATCCGACCATTTATAATAATGTGTTTTTAGATCAAGGAAAAGTGACTTATGGGCAATACAATGATGAAATCGCTGAATATGTCAGAGCCAATCAATGGCCTTTTATTGATACGTATCAATTGATGTTGGATAGCATGAATGAGCAGCACCTGACCACAAAAGACGTGTTGTCCGATCACGTACATCCCAATGGCGACGGCTACAGTATGTGGTTTAAAGTGTTGAAAAATCAGTTGGATGTGCCAGTTAAGATGCTGCACTAGCAACACCACTATATTANNAAAAATTGTCTTAAAAAATTCGTTTATGCTTTCCCTTATGAGAATGATTAAGTATAAACAAACTGAGAAAACAATAAAATAAGGCTTATTATTTTATTTAAAATTCAAATAATGATAGCATTATGATAGTACTTTAATTATTACGAAATCACATAATGGTTGATAAAGGAGGGGAGTAATGTTAAAAAAATCGTTACTATGTATAAGCTGCTTTTTTTTATTTTTTAATCAGTCAATAATTACAACTGCGGAAACAAGTCTGGGCAATGATCGTAAAGTTGAACTAGATGTTTCAGCAACTAGTAAAAATGATATTCAAGATGTCAAAAATCCCGATAGTTTAGTTTTAGAAGATGATAAGCAGAAAAAAATAGAAAAAGAAAAAAACGAAACCTTATCTTCAGAAGATAGGACTCAAGAATCTTTACAAAATAATCTCCCCTCTCAGGAAACCATTGAAGACATACTAGAAAAGGAGGATTTAGGAGAGGGTAATATACAAGAATTTTATGTGCCAATAAAAGAAAGTAATGAACAAAATGCTAGTGTTGAATCAGATACAGAAAATCAAATGGCTATCAAACAAGACAGGCTGCTTGGTATTAGTATTTTAGGTGATACAAGTTTAAACATTAGACGAACTAGCACAAGCAATCAAGAAACTATTGTATTAGAATACACAGGATCCAGTTTAGCAAATTTGGAGTTAAAAACGTTTGATAATACGTTTATTACATTTCAGCTACCAGCTGAAATAGCTAGCATCATCTCAATAGATAATTTATCAGCAACTTATGATGTTCCCTCAGTCAGCCTGCTGATTCCTTTATTTAGAAAAAAAGGTGAGTTTGGAAATCAAGATATTACAATTCAAGGGAACCAAGTAGTTATAAATTATAAAAGCTTAGCTGCTTTAAACTTATTATCAATTGTATCTAATTACAACTTCAAGTTGACAATAAATCTAAACGAACTTCCGCTAACATCAACTGGTAAATATGAATTTAAGTCAGCGTCTACAGATCAACTTATTGATATTTCAATACTTTCAAATGGATTAGCGACAGCTACAATAGCAGCGCCCAAAACCCCTATTCCTGAAGCACCACTA
>DIDU01000183.1:3386-6659 GCA_002418295.1 Carnobacterium sp. UBA5792
ATTACTGTAGGGAATGTAGAATATAGAGGAACAATTAACGAAATTGGGCAATTTTCCTTGTCAATTCCTGCACAGACTTCTGGGACAACGATAACTGCAGTAGTTGATAATGGTAACCCACAAATAAGCCAATCAAGTTCTTTAACAGTTCTAGAATTTCCGAAAGCTCCATCAATCGAAACGGTATATAGCAATGATACTGTCGTTAGAGGTAGTGGAATACCTAATGCGAAAATACAAACGACAATTGATGGTACTGTTTATGAAGGAATAACGAATACGGATGGAAAATATTCCATTGAAATACCTAGACAATCAGCCGGTACATTGATTTCAGTGGGTACTATAGATGAATTTGGAACGATTAGCGAGTTGAGAGAAGCAACAGTTCAGCAAGCAAATTTAGCATTTGAATCTATCCCAAGTCAACTAGTTTTTGAAGAAACGATGATCAGTTCTGTACCAAAAACAATTTTGCGTGAAGAAGAAGATTGGACTATTAAAGTTCGAGATACAAGAGGTCCAAATAGCAAATGGAAGCTAATCGCCATAGCAGATGATTTTATAACAATACTACCAGATGGTAGCACCCATACGTTATCAGATGCACTTGTATACAAAGATAGTAATGGAGAAACGCATTCATTAAGTGAGAGCCAAGTTCTATTTAATGGGCAAACAGACGAAGAAAGAATTATACCAGTAAACTGGCGCGCTGAAGAAGGACCTTTGCTTGAAATAATACCTTCTGATGCATACGCGCAGCAATACAGCACGACAATTACTTGGACATTAGAAGATGCACCCTAAGCAATTTACTAACTTTAACTAACGCATAAATGAATTAAGGAGGAACAAGTATATGAAGAATAAAAAATTAGTTTCTTTAGCACTGATTGGACTGTTTTTTATAGGAGGATTGTCTCAAAGTGTTACTGCAGCTGAATCTGAAGCTACAGTAAATTTTATACCGGCAGGAGAAGATTCGCCTGCAGTTTTAGATCCTACTACACCAGAGACATCTTATACTCCAGGACCTGGTGATCCAGATGGCGTAACGACGGGGGAAGCAGGCCCGCTCACATTAGACTTTGTTTCAAATATCGAATTCGATGATCATGAAATTAGTGCGGTAAGTGAAGTATATAATTCGATAACATTAAGGCCATTTATTCAAGTTACGGATAGACGTGGTACAGGCGGAGGTTGGACGGTTACCGCAACTGCCAGTTCATTTACTACTGGTACTACACCAACACCTTCTTTACAAGGATCAACGATAACGTTATCAAATGCAAGTCTTATTTCAAATAATACGACCACTGCACCATCTACTTTAAATGATTCTATAGTATTAGAAACAGATGGCGCTACTAGTGCAATTGTAGTTGAAGCAGCACAAGATGAAGGACTGGGTTCTTGGATCACTCGTTGGTTTGATCCAGCAGAAACGGCAGCTACAGAAAACTCAAATGTTACTTTAACTGTTCCTGGCGGTGTGGCAACACAAGGAACACATACTGCAACAATTACCTGGCTATTGGAAGCGGCTCCTTAGAAAAATAGTAAGTTATTTAAGAAAAACGAATCCCCAACTCTTTAATTGGGGATTCATTTAATAGGTTTAGTAAAATAACTTTATATAAAAGAGGGAAAAAGATGCTAAAAAAATCAGGAATATTTTTAATTACTTTAATTGCTACCTTATTTCTTCTACCNNCTAAAGGTTAAACCAGCAGAAACACAACGTTTAGAGACGATTATTTATAATAACGAAGATAAAGAAATAACTGTAAAAGTTTGGATACATAATGCTTCCACGAATAGTAATGGACTAATCATTTACGAAGAGCAGGAAGAGACTGACCCAAGTTTAACCTATCCTATAAATGAGATATTGACCTTAGAAAAGGAAGAGGTCACGGTTCCAGCAGGTGAATCAGTATCTGTGTTTGCTTCTTTGCAAGTTCCTGAAAAAGATTTCGAAGGGATTTTGCTAGGAGGATTACATTTTGAAAAAGTTACCGAAGAGGAAGAAAAGCAATCTGAAGGTGTAGCTATTCAAAACAAATATGCTTACGTGATTGGTGTTCAGTTAACGGAAACAGATACAAAAATACTGCCAAATTTACAACTGAATGACGTTACTCCTACTTTAGTTAACTACCGAACAGCAGTTGTAGCCAATGTCCAAAATAGTGCGCCTACGATTGTTAGAGACTTAGTTATTCAAGCAAAAGTCTTCAAAAATGGAACAAGTGCCCCCATTAAGAGTGAGGAGTATGAACATTTCAGAATGGCGCCTAATTCGAATATGGATATTATCATCAATTGGGAAAACCAAGCTTTAGAAGCAGGAGATTATCGCTTAGAACTTCTAGCGAGCACTGAAGGAGATGAATGGGAGTGGAATAAACCTTTTACAATTGATGTTGAAGCAGAAGAGTTGAATGAAGAAGCAGTGGAATTAGAAGAAAAAACTATTCCAACATGGGGCTGGATTATTATTGGAATAGGAATAGGTTTGGCAGCCTGCGTTATTGCATTATTGTTGTATATTAAGAAATTAAAGAAAAATAATTACCCGGACAAATAGTATTAGATGAACCATTATCAGCTATTGATGCTCAATTGCGCAAAAGTTTGCAAAAACAGATCCGCCGCATTCAAAAAGAACTGAACATCACAACGATTTTTGTCACACATGATCAAGATGAAGCCATGATCCTATCTGATATGGTTCATGTTATGAACCAAGGTAAAGTGGAACAGTCTGGCAAGAGTCTGGAAAGCCGACTGATATTTATACGCATCCCAAAACCCATTTTGTCGCTTCTTTTATGGGCAATTACAATGTCTTGGCGCCTGAACAGTTCAAACAGTTTTCTGGAAGAACAATTGAAGCCAGCATAGCTATTCGGCCAGAAGTGATCGATTCCTCTAAAATACCTTTTGAGCCAGATGAGGAACGCTATGCTTTACACGGAAAAATAGTGGATCAATCGACTAGCGGCAATATATTAAGTTATTATGTCGATTGTTCGGGAATAAATTTGCGGGTAGATGAATTGTATCGTTCGTTTAATTTATTTAAAGTGGGGGAAGACGTACATTTGAGTTTTGAAAAACGCAATTGCCTTGAAGTTTAATAAAAATATCGGTAAGGTTATCAATAAGGGCAGATAGTTGCTTGTCTGCTTTTTAATTTGAATTGGAGGAGAAACATTCATGGCTATTTATGATCAACATATGTACACATATTTTTCGCCGGAT
>DIDU01000183.1:6745-7081 GCA_002418295.1 Carnobacterium sp. UBA5792
TGAAACATTCGAAAATTATTTGAAACAGACATCGGGTTCTATTGTAACAACGGAGCATTTGGACTTTAACGATCCTTTCAGTGGAAAAGACACTATTCTGGATTACGAAAATTACCGCCAAACTATCGATAAGCTGAACACACAGTACAATAACCGGATTCGCAAAGGCATTGAAATTGGATATACCAAAGAGTCTCATCAGCAAATTCAAGATTATTTAGAGGGAAAAGAGTTTGATGTACAGCTGTTGAGTGTCCACCAAAACGGAGAATACGACTTTTTACAGCCAATTGTAAAAGAGAAAAACGTTCAAGACGTGATGAATGAATATTTTTG
>DIDU01000183.1:7184-12315 GCA_002418295.1 Carnobacterium sp. UBA5792
AGGTTTTGCAAACAGTCATCGATAAAGATATGGCTTTTGAATTGAATACACGCAGCATGTACCAATACGGCAATGTAGAGCTTTACGAACAAATGATTGTCTGGTATTTAGAACTAGGCGGAACTTCTTTTTCTCTAGGCTCTGATGCGCATTCCATCGCCTATTACGGCTTTCACTTTGACGAAGCTATTGCGTTATTAGAAAAACAGGGTATTTCAGCAGTGACGGTTTTTGAACAGCAACAACCTGTTGAACTGTCTTTAGATCAATTTAAAGAAAACGAGTAAATTGTGAATGAAAAATAAATTAGACAAAAAGCCTTTAATTTTATGAAGGCTTTTTTGCTGTTTTCTATGAGTTAAAGGTTAACTAGGTCATATAGTTGAATGGAAAAAGCACATTTGGTATAGTGAAATCGATAGAAAACGTTTACTTTTTCAGCTGTGTTAGAATTCTTTATGAAAATTATCCCTACCCATTTACCTAAAAGAGAAAGGAGTGCATAGGGTGATGCATTGAAATGATCCTATGAAAAAAGATGAAGAAATGGCTGGTGCTGGTTCCATTAATGTTGATCGCTTGTTCTCGTGTAGATGAAACCCAGGAAGTTCCTCAAACCGAATCCTCTGTCTCTCAATCAGAAGTGTCTAGTTCAGANNAGTAGTAGAGGCATATCCGGATTTGATGTTCGAAGAGCCGCTGTACTACACAACGATCAATGATCAAGACAATACAGCTTTTGTAGTGGAACGAACGGGGAAGATCCGTTATTTTGAAAATCAACCGGATACTAAAGAAACGTCTACTTTTATTGATTTAAGCAGTAAAATCAGTACGGAAGGAAATGAGATGGGGCTTTTAGGGCTGGCATTTCATCCTGACTTTGAACAAAATGGCTATTTCTTTGTGAATTATACTTCTGATGAAGGCACAGTGATTGCCAGATTCGAAGCGAATCCAACAACACTTGAAGTAAAGATAGAAACGGAAAAAATCATTTTAACTTTTCCACAACCTTATGCAAACCATAATGGTGGACATCTAGCATTTGGCCCAGATGGTTATTTGTATATTGGCGTTGGTGACGGTGGAGGAAGCGGAGATCCGAAAGGAAATGCCCAGAGTTTAACTGAACTCTACGGGAAATTACTGCGTATCGACGTTGACCAATCCACTAATGGGCAAACTTATGGGATACCGGCAGACAATCCGTTTGCGGCTAATACAGACGATTACCGCGAAGAGATCTACGCTTATGGCTTACGTAATCCATGGCGCTTTAGTTTCGATACGGAAAAAGATCGACTTTGGTTAGCAGATGTCGGGGAGAATACGATTGAAGAAATCGATTGGATTGAAAAGGGTCAAAACTATGGCTGGAACTTGAAAGAAGGAACCAATGAGTTTAATCCAGCTGGTTCTGTAAATCCTTCCAAATTAATGGATCCCATTTATGAATATGATCATACAGAAGGACAGCCCATCACTGGAGGATATGTCTATTACGGCAAAGAAAATCCCAGCTTAACCGGCAGCTATATCTATGGTGATTTTGTTTCTGGTAAAATTTGGGCATTATGGAAGCCTGATGGAGCAGCAGAAAGTAAAAATGTGAAGTTGGCTGATACAGATTTAATGGTCTCATCGTTTGGCGTAGACCAAGCTGGAGAATTGATCATCGTTGATTTTAGTGGGAAGCTGTATACAATGAAAGAAAAGAATTAACTGTCTGAGTGATCCTAATCTAATAGCCGGTTATTTGATTCTTACACTTTTCAAAAATCTATTAGATTTGTTAATCTCAAGGTAAAATGAGATAATGATAATAGAAAAAGAGGACATGCTGATAACATGCCCTCAAATGTAGAACCGTTTAAGACGGCAGCAAATTTAGAACGTTAAGAAATAACCGTTAATTTGCTAAAGTTATGGACGGTTATTTCTTTTTGTCGTTATTTAGCTTTATCAGTACAACGACTAGACCAAAGCAGTAGAATTTGAACAAACAATTTTACACGAATCCTCTTTTAAGGCAGTTGAAAATGAACTTTTTTTCATAAATGAAAAGAATCACTAGAGTATTCAGGGAATAAGGGGTATTATAAAAGTGAATGGATTCTAAAAGCTTTAGTAGATAATGTAACCGCTTCGAAATGAAAAGCTTTAAGAATTCAATTCACTATACATTAAAGCAGAAGAGTACAAGGAGGCAGAAAAATGGAAAAACAAGAAGTTTTTTCAGGTTATTTCAGTGGACATGTAGAGGGAAAAGAAGTGGTACTGCATTATGCAGAGAGTAAAGACCTGGCACATACTTATGTATTTGAAACAGAACAGGAAGCTGCAATTTTTTATGATATGTGCTTAAGAATCGGTGAAATTACTTCAGAAGTGTCAGAAAGTAAACAAGCTTTGGTTCATCAAGTATTAATTAAAGAGAACCTTAAAGGAAAAAAATACGAAGCAACTGTGTATTAAATGAGAAGGTCAGCACATACTATAGTTAGTGGCCTGACTAAAATTAGATAAAATATTATGCGAATAACAGAGAAGAAACTGGATTTTTCCACTTTCTTCNNCTTTGCTCATTCATATATTTTAATTTTTAAAAATAATTGTAAGTAGGGCGGACTTATTAAGAGAAGTCAGCTGAAATTGAAAGGAAAAGGTGGGATTTTAAAGTGGTTCATGATTTCCTCAATATAAGGATTTTCTTCGCCTAATATCCGTGTTAACCCTTCTTGGATTTTAAAGTAATCTAAGTAACAGAAATAATCACGTAATGTAAAGAATTCTGGTAGTACAGGTGTATGGAATTGCAGGCGTTTTTGAATAACATTGCGTTCTGCTTGGTAATTGAAGTCAGGAACGAGATGAAAAATCGACATTACTTCGCCTTTTAAAAGCTGTTGTACATAGTAAAGACTAGCTGCCCGCTCTAACTGATCATGATAGCCGTGTTTACCCAATGGCAGCAACAAACGATGTTGATTTCGGCAAAATAAATAGGTCAGACCGTCTTTAGCGTTTTTCTCTGCATGCAATACATGGTGCATACCGTACCAATTCGTATGAGCAGAGCTGGGGCCTTTTTCAGGAACAAAGGCTTCTTCTCCAAGAACATAAGGGCAACATTTCTGAATACCCATACTTCTTCCTAGTAAGCTAATGGTTTTATAAGAGATTCCTTTGTGTTTAAAATAACGTTCCATGATCTCACCTGAATATTCAGTCGTTTTTAAGGGAGCTTGATTTAACTGAAAAACGATCGTATTGAACGGGGAGGCTNNCAAATACATAAAAAGTTTCTTCATTTAACAGAATACAAGTGTGATCAAAACTCATGTCGAGCAAGGGTTGAATATTTTGGTGTGAAATGATTAAAGGTTCGATGTTTCGTTGCGGAACAAAGTAGTCATAGGAAGAAGCGGTTTCGTAAAGGTGGTCATGCTTTTCGTTTTGTCTATTTAAATTATTGATTCGAGACAATTTCGACTTTTCATAGAAATTTTTTCCCTTTCCATAATATTCCATTGCTTGTCGTTGCTGAAAGTTTGTTACCATGAAACATTCCTCTTTTCTATTTTTTTGTTAAAACCTTAACATGATTAGATTGTAACCGATTTCAAATCAAAAATCAGCATTATTTGAGCTGCCATTAAATTATTACTGTTTTTTAATCAGTTCCTCTTTATGTTCAGTAAGAAAAAAGAAAGGGAACGAAAATGAGCCATTTTTTTAGTGCTTTTTGAAGGCAAGGATCTTTTTCTCATTTTATTTTTACTCTTTTTCTATGGGAAAGGCATCAAATCAAACTTCTTCACTTTTTTTATTTTTTAATAAGAAATTTTTTCTTTTTTTTTGCCAAACTGAAACTATTTTCTGACATAACGAGCGATTTCTTGTTTTTCAGCGGGATTTTAACTGCTTTTGAGCTTTTGCCGGAATCAGCTGCTTTCGAGTACTCTGTGAGTGTACAAGGCCTTGTAACATTTTTTGAAGGAATGATGAAGATGCTCAGAAAATTAGCAGTAGAAAAGGAAGAAGCATTTTTTGAACGGCATTCTGGTATTGTATTTGGTGCGTTAAAAAAAGAAGGTNNAACATTTCCACAAGACCCCGAACACCCTGAATTCATTTATCCATTTGGCGGGTTTGCATTTAGAAAAGTGCAGTGGCACATTCGAGATATCCGGAAAAAGCAAAAACGGGTCACCCAGAATGAATCGGCTTGGCCAGAATTTATGGAAGAGAACTACCCTGATACACAGCCGTGGTTTGAAGAAAACTGGCTGGAAATGGAACTATTCAAGGAAATGCTGCTGTTATTAACCGTTAAAGAACAAAGCTATTTAATTGATGCAGTTGTCTACCAATTGACCGTAACAGAAATTGCCCAAAAAAACCAAGTAAGTCGCAAGACTATTTACCAATGGAAAAAACGGATCCAACAAAAACTGGAACATTTTTTAGCGTTTTTAAAAGAATAACGTAACACTCTGGTCTGCTAAATCGTTATTACTGGTGTAAGCAGTCATGACAAACCTTACAAACTACTAAACAGGAGGGAACACATCATGGAAAAAGAATGGAATAAAGGCGCAGTTGCAGTTTATTTTGAGGATATGGCTAATGAAAAAATCATTAAACGCAATTACTCAGATGCAGTGCAAGGAGTAACACCAGAACAAGTAGAAGGTTTCACAAATACATTGGAAACATTAACTACACTGCCAGCTTCATATACTGTAGTGGTAGAAGAATACCGTTACATCCGTTAATACACTTTTTGGCCTGATAACTGAATCTTTTGTTTAATGCTAAAGAAACAGTTGCAGGATTTGATTAAAACCAGCCTTTCCAATAAAAAAATTAAAGGAGGAAACATACAATGGCAAAATCACTAGAGTTAAGATTCAATACAAGTTTAGGAAAAGCAAAAACAATGAGTGTGCAAGATCCGATCTTGGATCTATCACCTGAGGATGTACAAAAATCGATGGCTGATATTATCGCTTTAGACTTATTCGAAAAAGAAGGTGTTAACCTTTATACCTCTGTAGTTGGAGCACGTTACGTTGAACGAGTAGTGGAAGACATTTTTGAAGTAGAATAACCGATAAACAGTACT
>DIDU01000183.1:12358-22818 GCA_002418295.1 Carnobacterium sp. UBA5792
CTGATAGTCTAGTAAACCTAAAAGTTGAAGTTGAGAAAGCGCTTTAAAGTTTGTGTTGACGACATATAAAAGGTATGTTAATTTAAATTAATAGTAAATAATTAAGTAAAAATAACTAATATATAAAGCGAAGAAAAATAAACTTTCCTCATTTTCTTTTTAGGCAATTAATTTAATGGTTAGATTAGAAAAAATAAAAGATGAAAGGATACAGTAAAATTTTATGAAAATATCTAAAAAAAGTTTTGGAACTATAGAAGGAGAACAAATAATAGAATACACATTAGAAAACAGTCAAGGAGTTCAACTGTCAGCAATGAACTATGGAGCTACACTAACTGCGCTTCGTATTCCTGATAAGGACGGGAAAATTGAAAATGTGGTTTTAGGATTTGATTCGGTAAGCGGATATGAAAAGCATTCTTCTTTTTTTGGTGCAACAGTTGGACGAGTAGCTGGTCGTATAAAAAATGGGCGATTCGTTTTAAATGGAAAAACATATCAGTTAAGCGTAAATGAAGGGAATAATCAATTACATGGGGGAGGTGACTTTAACTCAAGAATTTGGAATGTGAAAGAAGAAGTTAAAGACACTGAGGCCAGCTTAATTTTTACTCTATTAATCGAATCAGGTAGTTTTGGTTATCCAGGAAATTTAAATGTACAAGTTTCCTTTATTCTAACAGAAAACAATGAATGGAAAATCCGCTACAAGGCTACCACTGATGAAACTACCTTATTTAATCCAACAAACCATGTATACTTTAATTTAACAGGCAATGAGAATGAAACAATTTTAAATCATCAGTTAACGTTAATAAGTTCTAAAATCGTTGAGTTAAATGATCAGTTTATTCCAACTGGAAAATTAGTGCCCGTAGATGAAACAGCTTTTGATTTTCGTCATGGAAACAAGTTGAAACAAGGAATCAATAGCCAACATCCGCAAAATCAATTAGTACATGGATATGATCATGCCTTTGTATTAGGTCACAAAGCAGGGACACCAGAAGCTATTTTAAGCGACCCAGTGAGTGGCCGAAGATTAAAAATGTATACCGATATGGATTCAGTTGTGCTCTATTCGGGAAACCGATTGAATGAAGAGGAAGAACTTGTTGGATATCCGATTAGAAATTATTCAGGATTAACATTAGAAACGCAGCAATTACCAGATGCCATTAATAATGAAGGGTTTGGTTCTATTATTTTAGATGTTGGCCAAGTTTTTAGTTCAGAGACGATTTACCAATTTGACACAGTATAAAAAGCAAAAGATTGCTTTAGAGTATTTAACCTACAAGTAAATAAGATTATTAAAATAAACAAATTAAGAGTAGGAATGTGGCCTACTATATAAAGTGATACTGTTACTTTTATATTTCAAAAGTTTGGCAAAAATTAAAAACAATCCATTGTCATTACAAATGTGATGTGACGATGAGTTGTTTTTTTTATGGATTTATAATGAAATTAAAAATAATTATCTAAATAAAAACGAAATAAGGAGTCTATTACTATATTCAGAGTGATGAAAAAATTATATTCTTTATCAGGATCATTATCAATTTGCAATTGAGTAACTTGATAATAGAGTTTATAAGTAGCTTGTGAGGATAAATAATTTTGACGTAGTGGAGTGACTGAACAAAAAGGAACGCCATGTAATTTTAGCTTAGTAATATTGTTTTCTAGTTCTAAATTTTCTCCACTAAATGAAATGAAAATAACAAGATCATTTTTAGTAAAAGAATCAATATTCCAATTTAGTTCTGTAACAGAAGGAATAGGGATAATAAAAACATTACAAGACATAAAATTACGTGTAAAATCATCTGCAGCTTTCTTTTCTCCCCATCCTCTACCGTAAATAAAAACTCGGTTCGCCAAAGAAATGGCTTCGCATAAAGGATGCATATTGGTTTGTGCGATTAAAGACATCGTTTCATTGATATCGCTTTCGAGCAAAGAGAGATTATTTTTTGTTGGAAGTATCTCCTTCTTTTTTTCATTTTTTAGATAGTATTTAAATTCTGAAAAACCAGAAAATCCAAGTTTCTGAGTTAATCGAACAATTGTAGATTTTGATGTATGGGAACGTATTGATAAGTCATGGATTCCTAGATGGGTTACAGTTTCTTTATTAGTTAAAATGTAGGCTAAAATGTCTAAATCGTTTTCACTTAGCTTGGATCTATTTGCATTAATAAATTTTTCTAAGCTCATATTTTCACCTCCAAAAGTAATGAACATAACTATAATAGCATATTTTCAAAGATGGAGCAGAATAGGATGAAAAAAATTTCAAGCTTTGGAAAAAATTAGTTTTTTAGAATAAATGCCCTATCAACGGTGTTGGTATCGCTTTCTGAATAAAATATACATATACTAGGTGTATATCAAATACAGAGAGGTTGGTAATAATGAAAAAAGATAATTTGAAGATCACTATCGCAGGAGGAGGTAGTACTTATACACCGGGAATCATCCAAGCTATTTTAAATAATATTGATAAATTGCCTATCGGAGAAATCCATTTATATGATATAGACGAAAAAAGAAATAATGATATGTTTTTAATTATAGATTATATGTTAAAAAGAGAAAATTTGACTGATATTACATTAAAAGCAACATTGGATCCCGAAGAAGCTTTTACAGAAAGTGATTTTGTTTTTTCACAAATTCGGGTAGGCGGAATGAAGATGCGAGAAAAAGATGAAAAAATTCCTCTGAAATATGGATTGGTAGGTCAAGAAACATGTGGATTGGGTGGTTTTGCTTATGGGTTACGTTCTATATCTGGACTTTTAGAAGTAGTAGGACATGTTCAAAACTTTGCACCGCATGCATGGATTTTAAATTATACAAATCCTGAAACGATTATTTCTGAAGCTATTCGAAGAGTGTATCCTAAAGCTAGAATGTTGAATGCTTGCGATATGACAATCTCTATTGAAGAAACAATTGCTTTTAACTATGGATATGATCGAAAAAACTGGATTTCTGAATATTATGGGTTAAATCATTTTGGCTGGTATACAAAAATTTACGATAAGTCTCTTGAACGAGATGTTATGCCTGAGATTATTGAAAAGTTGACTACAGAAAACATGAAGGTAGCAGATTTTAATGCAGGCGATAAAAGTTGGCAAGCAGCATTTAATATGATGTCAGTAATTACTAAGAATTTCCCAACAAATATTCCTAATAACTATTTAGAATATTATTTATATCCAGATATGGTTGTAGAAGAAACAGATAAAGAATATACAAGAGCAAACATGGTCATGGAAGGCAGAGAAAAAAATACAAGAGAAATGGCTGAAAAAATTCGTCAAGGAAAGACTGAAGACGTATTGAATTTTAATTTTGGAGAACATGGACAATATATAGTTGATATGGCTTCTTCTATCTTGAATGATGAACATCAACGGTTTATGCTGATCGTTCCGAACAATGGGGCAATTCCTAATTTACGATCTGATGCAGTAGTTGAGGTACCAGCTTACGTTGGCGCAACAGGGGCAGAACCAATTTCTCTTAGAGAAAATATCTGTGATTTTCACAAGGGTTTGATGGAAGCTCAAGTCGCAGCTGAAAAACTATTAGTAGATGCGTACTTTGAAAATTCTTATCAAAAAGCATTGCAAGCTTTTACNNCAAACGGTTCCTTCTGCTCGATTTGCTAAATTAGTATTAGATGAAATGATTGAAGCAAATAAAGGATATTGGCCTGAATTAAAATAAAATATACTAAAGGAGATAAAACTGATGATGGCGAAAATACAGCGTTTTGGTGGCGCAATGTTTGGTCCGGTTATATTTTTTATTTTTTCTGGAATAGTCGTAGCTTTAGCCTCAGTATTTACAAACCCTGATATCATTGGCAGTATTGCCAATGAAGGGACTTTATGGACAAATATGTGGAAGATTATTGAAGCAGGGGGCTGGACTGTATTCAATAATATGGAAGTATTATTTGTTATAGGGCTTCCAATTGGCCTTGCAAAAAATGCACATGCTCGTGCTGCTATGGAATCATTTGTTCTTTATATGACATTTAACAGCTTTGTAGCTGCTATTTTAGAAACATTTGGTACTTCTTTTGGTATTGATTACAGTGCTGAAGCTGGTGGACAAAGTGGTTTAAAATTAATTGCTGGAGTTAAAACATTAGATACCGGCGTTTTAGGAGCAATTGCAATCGCATCTTTAGCTATTTATTTGCACAATCGATTCTTTGAAAAAAAACTACCTGACTTCCTAGGAATTTTTCAAGGATCGGCTCTTGTCGGAGCTGTTGGTTTCTTCGTTATGCTGATAGCAGCATTTTTGACTTCATGGATTTGGCCAAATATACAACAAGGTATTTTATCTTTACAAAGCGTAATGGTCAATTCAGGCAATATTGGTGTTTTCTTATATATCTTTTTGGAAAAAGCCTTACTCCCAACTGGGCTGCATCACTTTATCTATACACCGTTCCAGTATGGTCCGGCAGTGGTTGAAGGAGGAACAACACTTTATTGGATGGAACATATGCGTGAATTTGNNAACAACTATTTCCTGAAGGCGGTTTTGCATTGCAAGGAATATCTAACTGGTTTGGAATTCCAGGCATTGCCTTAGCATTTTATTCTACAGCTAAACCAGAAAACCGTAAAAAAGTACTTGCTCTATTGATCCCAGGAGTGCTAACTGCAGTTTTTGCTGGAATTACCGAACCATTTGATTATACGTTCTTATTTATTGCACCAGTTTTATTTTTAATTCATGCACTATTGGCAGCCACTATGGCAACAACAATGTATATGCTTGGAATTGTTGGAGATATGCAAGGCGGCGTAATTGAAATGATTGCAAAGAATATCATCCCCATGGGAGCGAATCATTGGCAGACTTATGCCATTCAAATCATACTGGGCATTATTTTTGCAGGTATTTACTTCTTTGTATTCAGATTTTTGACCCTTAAATTTGATTTTAAAACACCTGGAAGAAGCGAAACGGAAGAAGAAGTAGAATTATATACAAAAAAAGATTACAAAAATAAGAAAGATAAAACAGCGGCAACAGGGAATGCTTATCAGGATCAAGCCGTTGTTTATTTGGAAGCGCTTGGAGGAGCAGGAAATATCGTGAATATTAGCAATTGTGCAACACGTTTGCGGGTTACGGTAGCAGATGAATCTAAAGTAAAAAGTAATGAAGCTTTTACTAAAGGCAAAGCACATGGAGTAGTAAGGAATGGCAATGCTTTACAAGTAATTGTAGGTTTGTCAGTTCCTCAAGTCAGAGAAGAATTTGAAAAACTGGTTANNCACAAACCAAAATGATTGTTAATGAACAAACAGTATGAATATAAAATATTTTTTATAGGCGACTTAACACAAAACCTAACGATTCTTACTCGTTAGGTTTTATATTGCTTCATAATAGAATACAGGGAAAAATAAGAATTAATTTTTTAGGAGGACTCTATGCTCACTTATGTTACTGCATCTTTGCCTATTCTAGGATGGGGATTTATGCCGATCATTGCTAATTTAAGAAAAAGCTCCCCGGTTGAACAACTTTTAGGTACAGCTGTCTTTGCTTTTATCTTCTCGATTATTATCTCACTCATTATGAGGCCCGAAATTACACTTATTTCTTTTACCGTTAGTTTTATATCGGGTGTTTTTTGGAGTATTGGGCAATTATTTCAATTCAAAGGTATTCAGCTTTCCTCTGTATCTAAAATTATGCCTTTATCTAATGGTTCCCAGTTGATATTTATTTCTTTTACATCTGTCCTTTTATTTCAAGAATGGACAAACAGTAAAATGTTTATGATTGGAACTTTGTCTATTGTCATGATCGTTATTGGAATTTTGTGCACAAATTATCAGCAGAGAAATATAGTTGAAAGCAACCAGTATAACGCGTATGGCTGGACCTTGCTTTCTTCTGTATTCCTTATGCTATATGTCCTAACCAATCAATTGTTTTCTATTGAGGGATATCAAATAATTTTACCGCAATCTATAGGTATGATTATTGCTTCTAGCATTATTTATCTACATTATTTCAAAGGACATTTTTCTTTTTCAAATCTAAGTTATAATTTAATAACTGGTTTTTCTTGGTCCGTTGCTAATCTGGGGATGTTTCTGACCACTATCCAGTTAGGTGTAGCAACAAGTTTTAGTATTTCTCAAAGCTGTGTAATTGTGGCAACATTAGGGGGCATAATTTTTTTCAAAGAAAAGAAAACCTGTAAAGAATGGCTTTCTATTTTATTAGGAATTGTCTTAATTATGCTGGGTGTTTTCTCTTTAGGGAGTTTAAAATAAGCTCTGTGAATCAATTTTACTTTCATTAAAAAAAATAATTTAAAAGCATTCTACTAAAAAGTAAGAATGGAGCATGTGAAGTATTAATTCTAGTTCTTATTTTTCGAAATCTATATATTTTTAGTTGAAATAATCAAAATAAGTGTTTTTATGCGGCCAAACCTGTAAAATACAAAGAATACAGGAACATAAAGGGTGTGTAAAAGGATGAGAATAGTAAAAAATAAAAAAATGAACCAATTTATTGCTTGGACGGCAGTCATCGTCTGGATGGGGTTGATTTTTTACCTTTCTTCTCAACCAGCAGGAGAATCATGGAATCTCAGTTATGACATGATGAAAGTAACTGTGCAAGCAGTTAAATTATCTCAAGCCCTGGTTAGTCTGGTGTTGGCCTATGTAGTAGGAAGATTTTTGAAAAAGAAAAATAAAACGATTGGGTTAAAAGAACTCATCTGGATTGCTATTATCATCGGAGTTTTGTATGTAGTATCAGGTATCTTGCTGCGGCATTTCGCTCCGGCTGATCTGCATCATTTTATTAGAAAAAATGCTCATTTTTTTATTTATATGGCATTAGGATTTCTGCTCAAATACGCATTGAAAAGCAGTGGGATAACCAGTTTGAAAGCTGTTGGAATCGCACTGGTAATCTGTGTTCTTTATGCTTTTTCAGATGAATTTCATCAATATTTTGTGCCTGGAAGAGGAGCGATGCTGAGCGATGTAATGATCGACAGCACAGGAGCGACTCTGGGAATTGTATTACACAGCCTCTTCAGCAGGATAACAATGCCGGTATGGTTAAAAGGAAATGCCGAAACAATGAAAAAATGATTAAAAAAGATTTGTAAGGAACTTTAAAAAGGAGTAACATGGTAATTATCTAATTATCAGGAGGAGATTATTTGACCATCAATACAGAATTATTAACCAATTTTAAAAAACGGTTTGATGAAAACCGCGAAAACCAAGTCATTAAAGGAGCGATTGCTAAAGTCGGTATCAATACAGCTTCTATCGACAACGATGTTTTGCGTCGCCATTCGTTTACTTTTTCGGATGAAACAAAACGCGGAGAAATTACGAATCAACAAGCAAGCGGACGTTGTTGGATGTTTGCTGCCTTAAATACAGCGCGTGTTGATACCATGAATAGATTAAACGTAGATACTTTTGAATTTTCGCAAAATTATACGTTGTTTTGGGACAAATTGGAAAAAGCAAATTATTTCTTAGATAGTATTTTAGATACACTAGATGAAGCGCAAGATTCAAGAATCATTGCTCATTTGCTGATGAGTCCAGTTCAAGATGGCGGCCAATGGGACATGTTCTCAGGTATCTTAGAAAAATACGGTGCAGTTCCTAAAGCCGTTATGCCGGAAACATTCCATTCTGCCAATACGGCTGTGATGAACAAAATCTTGACTTCTAAGTTGCGTGAATTTGCCAGTGTATTGCGTGAAGGTCATCAAGATGGCGAAACACTTGAAGTTTTAACAGCGAAAAAAGAAGACATGCTGTACTTTATTTATAATGTATTGGTCAAAGCGCTAGGAGAAATTCCTGAAACTTTTACGTATGATTACCGTGATAAAGACAATGAGTTCCATCGGATTGCGGATATCACACCGCAAGAATTTTTCAAAAAATATGTTGGTTGGGACTTGCCGAATTTGATCAGCTTATTGAACGCTCCCACGGCTGACAAACCATATGGCAGAGCTTATACCGTTAAATATTTAGGTACAGTCAAAGAAGCTCAACCGATCCGTTACATCAATGCACCCATCGAAGTTTTAAAAGAAGCTGCTATAACTTCCATCAAAGCGGGCGAACCGGTTTGGTTTGGCTGTGATGTCGGTCAAATGTCGATCAGAGATGGCGGCATTATGGACGAAAAGAGTTATCAATATGATTTGACGTTAGGGGAAGGATTGAATTTAACAAAAGCCCAACGGTTAGATTATGGCGACAGTTTATTGACGCATGCGATGGTCTTTGTCGGAGTCAACTTAGATGATGAAGGCAAACCGTTAACTTGGAAAGTTGAAAACAGCTGGGGGGATAAAGCCGGTAAAAAAGGCATTTATTCAATGAGCGACAAGTGGTTTGATGAATATAACTACCAAATAGCGGTTGATCAAAAATATATTCCTGAAAAATGGTTAAAAGCATTAGATGAACCTGTGATTGAGCTTGAGCCTTGGGATCCTATGGGTGCCTTAGCAATGGTTAAATAAAAGGTTGAATAGATACACTGATTAAAGAGTGTGATTTTATATCATGCTCTTTTTTTGTAATAAAAGGGGCAACAAAGCGCTAGTTTCTTGGAAAATAGGCTTCGTAAAAAAGCGAACGAATATTTTTTATTTATGTTAATTATTCGTTTTATTGTTGTAAATTTATTGTAAAAGCGGTAACTGAGTATTGATAAATTGAAAAATAACAGATATACTAATAAAGGACTTAGGAGCGGTTTACTGCTTTTGAGTTACATATCAGCTCTTTTAGGGAGGAAAATCAGTAAAATGAAGAACATGAAAAAGATGGTTTTATTCGGTTTAAGTTTAGCCTTGACTGCCACATTAGCAGCATGTGGCGGGGGATCAGACAGCGGTGATGGTACACAAACAGACGAAGGGTATGTGCCTAAAACATTGAAAGTTCAATTTGTTCCTTCTCAAGCAGCAGAAACACTTGAAGCCAAAGCAAAACCGTTAGAAGATTTACTAGAAGCTGAATTGGATATTCCAGTTGAAGTAAGTGTTTCTACTGATTACAATACTATTATTGAAGCAATGTCTTCAGAACAAATCGATATTGGCTTCTTACCTCCAAATGCTTATGTATTAGCTCATGAACAAAGTGACGCAAAAGTATTGTTGCAAGCACAACGTTATGGCGTTGAACAACCTGGCGGAAAACCAACAGACTCATTGGTTGATTCGTATAAATCAATGATCGTAGTTAAAACCGGCAGCGACATTAAAACATTAGAAGACTTGAAAGGCAAAACCATTGCTACTCAAGACGTTACATCATCAGCAGGTTATGTATGGCCGGCTGCTGAAATGAAAAAAGCAGGTGTGGATATTGAAAACAGCGACATCACAACTGTACAAGTGAAAGGACATGACCAAGCGATCCTTTCTGTTTTAAACGGCGATGTGGATGCAGCGTTCGTTTTTGAAGATGCTCGTAACAATGTAGTAAAAGATGTTCCAGATATTTTTGAAAAAGTTGAACCAATGTACATTACTGAACCTATTCCAAATGATACGATTACTGCTCGCGCTGATATGAGTGAAGAATGGAATAAAAAAATCCAAGATGCTTTTATTGCGATTGGAAAATCAGAAAAAGGCAAACAAATCATTTCTGATGTATACTCTCATGAAGGTTATGTCGTATCAGATGACAAAAACTTTGATATCGTAAGAGAATATGCTAAAGAAGTTGGACAATAAGAGAAAATAAAAAACATTTTTTCACTATGAGAAATTCTCTGCCTTTAGTAAATGGATTGAAAAAGGTTATCTTTGGTTGAATCCAAAGATAACTTTTTTTGTCATATAGGGTTTATAAAAGGTTCCAGAAAAGAAATATTGAAAGGCCAAACGGTTCTACCGAACAAAAGAAGCTAGGAAACAGGTAGGAGTGTTAGCTAGAGCGCGTCTAAGCTGAGAAATAGGTAGAAGTGTCAGCTGGTGCCTTTCTATCGAACACTTAGCACAAAAAAATAGATTCAATTGTTAGGTAGTTTGTTCTTTTTACATCAATTTTTTTTAGCAAAACTTAATAATTCTAGTAAAAAAAGGTCAAGTACTTTACACTGTAATGAGGCAAAACGAATGAATCAAATTTAAAAATTGGAGGAGAAGAAAAATGACACCCATTGTCGATAAAAATGCATCGATTATTTCTTTTCAGAATGTAAGTAAAGTATACCCAAATGGGGTTCAAGGATTAAAAGACTTAAATATTGATATCAAGCAGGGTGAATTCGTCATCGTCGTTGGGTTATCTGGTGCGGGTAAGAGTACCATGTTACGAGCTATTAACCGACTGCATGAGATTACATCAGGTGATATTCAAATTGACGGAAAATCAATCACT
>DIDU01000191.1:0-11960 GCA_002418295.1 Carnobacterium sp. UBA5792
AGAGGAAGATATTCAGCGCCAGAAAGGTTAAGACAAGTATGGTTTCAATTCGTTTAAAATCCATAATCTAATCCCCTCCGTTCTGGATCAAATCTTGTAAGCTGGTCCAATTGCCATTCTTATAAATGTACCAGCTCGGTTCTAAATTAATGACCCGGTCAGATTCTGAGCTGTTCGTCCATGTATACCCTATTTTAATATCATCTATTTTTTCAATCGCATAACCATAATTGATCAAAGTATTCAATAATTCATCACCGCTTAGCAATTCTTTTTCTTTGCCTTCATCAGAAATGGGTGTTTGAGCCACAACTAACGGTACTTGCAACTGTGACAACCCTTCTNNATGTAGGTCGCTCCATATCCAGTTAAACTAAAAACTGGAAAACCTTCAATATAACGACGATAAGTGACTTCATTACTCTGATGATTGTAATCAAAGTAATGAATTTCATCTGACCAATTTTCAAACCTCATCAGTTCATTAAAGGAATCCATTAGTGTTCTTGTCAACGATAGGGTGTCGCCAGAATTTCGATTGCGGTAATAATTCAAGATATTGGTTTTTTCATTTACTCGCATTTCACTAATGTAGTCAATGTACTGTACCGCATTTTCGCTTCGATTTTCTCTTACTTCTGAAGTATCGTCAAACAACCGTTCAATAAACAAGCTATTCGGCTGTCTTTCAACCATATAAGTCAAGTAAGGCAGCTTTAATGAAGAAAGAGGTAAATAAATCATTTTATCGGCAACTTTTACAGTTGTTACTGGTCGATAAGTCACGTCTTTCCGATGGATACTTTCTGATAATTGAATTTGATCAACGTTTTCCAATGTACTTGTATACAGTAATTTAGTTTCTGTATTATAAAAGTAAAGCGTATCTGGATCAGATTGGGATAAATAAACTCGATCAAATGTCTGGTCTTGGTATTCGCCTGGCAAGTTAGCAAATAAATTGCTCAACACTCCAAAAGGAATACTTTCAAAATACAGCAACTCGATTTCATTGCCCGAATGATTTAATTCGGCTTGGTATTCATCAGGTGTTAGTTCGATTGGGTCATCCAAGCTATCCAGCTTCCAACTATTAAAAGCTTTCGTAAAAGCTGATAAAACATCTCTGTTTGTTGTGATTTCTGCTGTGTCAGATTCGTGTAAAACAACTTGAGAGGGACCGAACACGCGAGCAAGCTGTCTGGAAATCGTAACAGAGGACGTCTTTTTTTGATCGCTGCTGGTTTGTTCCCCATATTGTCCCGGCATCGTCCAAATAGCCCAAGTCAGAAATAGACTGAGGACGATAAGCACTATCATTAACGGTCTAATCAACTTGGACCACTTCATTCCCAATCATCCTCCTCATAAGGGATATAAGGTAATAGAACATAAAACGTCGTACCTTTTCCTTCACTACTGTTTGCCCAGATTTTTCCTNNATGTCGTTGAACGACTTCCTTGGAAATAGCTAATCCTAATCCAGTTCCTCCCATGGAACGAGCACGTGCTTTTTCAACCCGATAAAAACGGTCAAATACATGAGGCAGATCTTTTTTAGGGATGCCCATTCCTTGATCGGAGATACTGATCACGACATTGTCATGGGTTTCTCTTAAACTACACGTAATAGTGCCGCCGTCAGGAGAATATTTGATGGCATTATTCATAATATTATCAAATACCTGCATCATTTTATCTGTATCTATCTCAGCCCAGATTTGTCGATTCGTGATCTCTCGTTTAATGAAGAAGGTTTTCTTCGGTTGATCAGAAGATTGGATCATCATATCAAAACGGTCTAATACATGGTTAAACAATTCATTGATATTAACATATTCCATATCCAATGCATTATTTCCCGCGTCCATTCTGGATAAGTTTAATAAATCAGAGATCATCCGGATCATTCGATCTGTTTCTTCTTGAGTAACCTGTAAAAAGTTCGGTGCAATTTCCGGATCTTTCCAAGCTCCGTCAATCAATGCTTCCAAATAACTCCGCATACTAGTCAACGGTGTTCTTAATTCATGGGAAACGTTAGAAACAAAATCTCTTCGTTCACGTTCGATTTTTTCTTGCTCGGTCACATCATGTAAGACACAGACAATTCCACTGATAAAGCCGGTTTCTCTTTGGATCAAAGAAAACCCGCCATGCAGAATCAACGGTGTTTCAGGAGTTGAAAAATCAAAAGACAANNAGTAAATTCATTTTCTTTTTTAAGCACCTTTAAAATAGATTGTCCGATGGCTTCTTCTTGAGAAGTATTCAACATTTCCATTGCCATTTCATTAATGATCACAATTTTTCCTCTGCGATCCGTCGCAATAACCCCATCTGTAATATGTGTTAAAACACTATTTAGTCTTCTTCTTTCTGCTTCAGTCGATTCTTGCGCTTCCTCAACTTTAATAGACAGGTCATTGATTGCCAGTGACAATTGCCCTAACTCATCTTCTCCATAAATTTTTACTTGACCAGAATAATTTCCTCCTGCCATTTGAATGGCTTGATGGGTCATTTCTGTAATGGGTTTTGTAATAGCACGTGAAATAAATAAGGCTAATAGGATTGTCAGACCAACGGCTAACAGTGAAGCATTTAAAAAGATGACTGTAATTTCTTCTATCTGCTGATAAACACTCTCAATATTGGTTTTTAGTGAAATAACGCCTAATACTTCATTAGATCCATCATTCGCTATAATTGGAGAAACCAACTTCCAGATGCGGTCGTTGGTTGTTTTGTCGGTATATTGATTTGTGATTTTACTGCTCAATAGTAAGGCTTGGTGCACATCACGGTCATTAGAATTTCCGCCGACAATCGATTGATTTGTACTGTCGCTTGTTCCTAAAATATGGTGTTGAGGATTAATGACTTGAGCTTCCAACACACCATTACCTGAAAAGTCTGCTAAGAGTCTGCTGATTTCTTCAGTTAAGTTCTGATCTTCGTCATTTTCCAATAAAGGCTGCAGCGTATTATCCAAAAAGCCAACTTGAAGACGTCGTTCTTCTTGGAAATTATCAACCAATTGGGTTTCTAACTGACGGATAAAATACGCCCCAATTAATTCAAGTGCAACCAATAATAAAATAATAAAAACAAATACGATTTTAAAATCAATAGATTGAAAAAAACCGATTTTTTTCTTCATAAACAATTACTCCTGTTCAGGATTTCTTAGATAATACCCCACGCCTCGTCTAGTGACCAGCCACGCCGGGTGACTTGGGCTATCTTCAATCTTTTCTCTTAATCTTCTGACAGTGACATCAACTGTCCGAACATCCCCAAAATAATCATATCCCCAAACTGTTTGCAACAAGTGTTCTCTCGTCATCACTTGTCCTAAATGTCTANNTAGCCAGATAATGCAACAATTCAAATTCACGGTGTGTCAATTCGATTGTTTCACCTCTTTTAGATACAATATAAGCATCCGGGTGTACGGTTAACGCACCTATCTCAATATCATTTGTTTCTTCTTCTTCAACCACTGCTGGTCTTGCGTTGCCATGGCGCCGTAAATTCGCTTTTACCCGTGCCACTAATTCGCGATTTGAAAAAGGCTTTGTTACATAGTCATCTGCACCTAATTCTAAACCAAGAACTTTATCAATTTCTGAATCCTTCGCTGTCACCATAATGATCGGCATATCATGTGTTTTTCTTATTTCCCGACACACTTCTAATCCGTCAATTTTAGGCAGCATTAAATCCAATACAATTAAATCTGGTTCAACTTCTTCAACTTTTTCTAAGGCTTCTTCACCATCATAAGCGGTATAAACGTCATACCCTTCTTTTGTTAAATTAAATTTCACAATATCTGAAATTGGTTTTTCGTCGTCCACTACTAGTATCTTTTTCAATGTAAACCCTCCTTGGAGTTTCATNNTCAGACAAGAGGACACAATCATTCCACTTTATCCTTCATTATACCTAACCGTTGAAAAAAGTGCAAAAAAATTAGAATATCGCTTTCTTGCTCTCGTTAACAGATTAAGAAAATAAACCTGAAAAAACATTTTTCAGGTTTCTGCTTCTATCTTCTTTATTTTTCTATCGATTTAAAAACTGTTAAAGCCAATGTTTTTCCAGCTACCGCATGTTCTTCTTTGTTTAATTCATAATGGTAAAGATCGCTGCTGCCGTTTATCACGACTACAGAAATGGTTAATTTACAACCGCGGCTAATTAAATAATCACTGTCCATTTGAACTAACGGCTCTCCTTGTTTTACTAGCATGCCTCTTCTTAAAGAGCTTGTAAAGCCTTCTCCTCTTAAAGTAACTGTATCTAATCCAACATGGACCAATACTTCTATCCCTTCTTCTGTCAGAATACCATATGCATGCAGTGTATCGGCTACCTGAAATAACTGCCCAGTGACAGGGGCAAGCACAATTTCTGAAGTCGGCTCCATAGCAAAGCCGTCTCCCATCATTTTTTCAGAGAAAACGGGATCCGCTACGTCCTCGATTGCTATGATTTCTCCATCTGTAACAGAGAATAATTCTATTTTTATTTCCTTTTTTTTATTCATTTGGTCTGCATGGGCACCCAATTTAACCATCCTCTCAGTTCTCCTCGTTTATCTTTTTTAATAAAACGTCCTTTTCGTTCAGTTATCCTTTATTGTAACGGATAAATTCCATTTTGACTACAAGTTCAAAAAAACAGTTTTTCTAATTTTAGTAAGGAGAATCCGATTACATATTGTTTGGTTATTCATACATTTAGTGGTATTCTAAAGACAATAAAGAGTGTTTTACTATAGAAAGGGGCGTGAAACTATATGTCAGGTGGCATCATTGCAATAATCATTGCTGTTTTAGCCTTGATAGCATTGATTGTATTTGGAATAATGATCGGTAAAAAAGTTTCTAGCTTAATGAAAGAAATTGACAACACTTCAAAGACGGTTCAAAATAAACTAGATTTTTTCACTAAAGAAGCAGATGCGATCAAGCTTAAAATAGACCAGATGACGCAAAAAGTAAATGGCATGACAGCGGCAATGAACGGTAAGACGCAAAATTTTGAGTATTTATCTGAGTCAACAGCTGATTTCCAAAATGCTCTTGATGAATTGAAACAAGCTGTAATGGATTTGTTTACTCAATTCTTTAGTTTTTCACATAAAAAATCGAGTTCAGAAGCGTCAACTTTTACTGTTCTAAAGAAAACCATTCAAAAGCTAGCACAGAAACAAAAAGCAGTTTGATTTAGTTGATTGGATACAAATAAAAAACAGTTTCATTAAAGGAGATTACTACTATGTCAAAAAATAATTTTATGTGTACATTGCTTGTTGGAGCAGCTTCCGCCGCTACAGCATTACTATTAGCTCCAAAGTCAGGCAGAGAATTACGTGAAGATCTTAAAGATGAAGCTCTTTCCTTAAAAAAACAAGCAATGGATAAAGTCAGCAACTATACGGATGAAATAAAAGAAACTTATCGTGAAGTCGAAGAAGAAGTTAATTACACAAATCCTGATTTAGCAGAAACTATTGATAATATTGAATCCGATTTAAATACGAAACAGGCAACAACTGATAACGATGATGTCATTCTTCATTCTAGTCAAGTTCAAACTTCTATGCCTTCTGAAACAGGTGAAGAATATCCGCCGCTTGAAGATTTAGAATCACCAGACGATTTAAAAATCCAAGATAAACGCGGACAACTGTAATAATAAAATTTAGCTGGGTTCGAATTTTTAAGAACACCCTCTTACGTACGGAGCGTTAATCCATACGTAAGAGGGTGTTCTTTTAAACTTATTCTTTATCATTCAAAAAGTTATTGTTCAACCTCAACTTTAACAACACTCATTCCCGGAATCTGTGGTGGAATAGACATGGTAACAGGAAAATTTCCCAATAAGAACACATCAACTTGAGCATTTCCTTTGATTTCTTCGAGTGTCAGTGATTTCTCAGTTTGTTTATCAATCAAAGGAGTATCTTCACTCACTGACAAAATAACTTCATCATATGTTGGCAAATCAGCAACTGAAGCATCTGGAACAAAATTTTTAATAAAAATCCGCTGATTTTCTTTNNTCTTTCTCCTTTTCTGATACATATTCTGATACTGATTCGCTAGTTGAAGAAAAACTCGCACTGTCTTTTGGAGGTTCCGATAAGCTGTTTGAAGAGCAGCCTACCAAAAAAAATCCAGCTAATACGATTAAAATAGGTAAGTTTTTCATTTTTTCTCCCTTTCTTTATTATTGGATTGGAAGATCTCTTAGCTTTATTCCTTATCGTCTTTCAACCATACCGAAATTGAACCAGGACTCACTAAAAATCGTCCTATTCCCTGGTCATCAACAGTAACTGTTTCTTCATTATTCCCTAGATAGTCGTTAAAGCTTTGACCTGCGTATTTTTCACCGACATACATTTCTTTATATCCAGCTTCTCCATTAGATATTACAACGGCACACCCATCTGGATAAGCTTCATTCCCTAAACGTGTCCAGCCAATACAATTAGGGTGATCTAAGTAATCCTTTTGTTCTCCATAGGCATAGTGAGTCCGAACATAAAGCAGCGAATCGATCATCTCTTTTTGCGGTTCTATCGGATTTTCTCCTTTGATGCCATAATAATCACCATAAAATACACAAGGATACCCTTTTTCTCGTAATAAAATGGCACCATAAGCCATTGGTTTGAACCAAGGCTCAACATAAGACTCTAAGGATTGTCCAGGTTGTGAATCATGGTTATCTACAAAGGTTACCGCGTAAGAAGCATTCTTTTTCATTAAAGTAGCATTAAACAATTGACACAAGTCATACTCATCTCCTGATTTTGATGCTTGTTCTAGATTCGTATGCAACCCCACATCAACTAAGCCTAAATTAAAATTTTGATCTTCTAGGTATCCTTCAACTTCACTGTAAGTAGCATCCCAATATTCTCCTACTACAAAAAATTGTTCTCCAAACGCTTCACGCATTGTTTGGATCAAATCATAGATAAAGTCCTCGTTAATATGTNNGTCGACTCCTGTCTCATTGACAAACCACTCTGCCCATTTTTTGGTTTCTTCAACTACTTCTGGATGAGCATAGTCAATATCGGCATACATTAAGTAGTCGTAGTTGCCATGTTCATTATTCACCTTGTCGTCTTCTGCCCAACCTTTATTTTCTCCTTCAATTCGATAAATCGCTTTTTTTCCATTCTCTTGATTGTAATCAATCCCTGAAAAATGCACCCATGACCATTGGAATGGCGAATATACTCCATTTCTTCCAGGAAAAGTAAACTTTGTCCATCCTTCGATTTCATAGGGATCACTAATAGGTTGATTTCGGTTCTCAGGATCAACTTCTCTAGCCATAAAGCGCTCTGTTTCATCGGCACCAGCTTTATGATTCAATACAATATCCGCATAGACTTGTATGTCGTATTTGTGCAATTCGTCTATCGCAGCTTTCAACTCTTCTTTCGTTCCATATTTGGTTCGTACGGTGCCTTTTTGGTCAAATTCTCCCAAATCATAAACATCATAAATCCCATATCCGACATCATTTGAGCCGGTTCCTTTAAAACAAGGCGGAATCCAAACGCCAGTTATGCCAATTTCTTTTAAATGTTTTGCATCTGCTTTTAAGCGTTGCCAATGTTTCCCATCATCTTCTATATGCCATTCAAAATACTGCATCATTACACCGTTTTCAGTCATCACGCTCTTCCTCTCTAATCTTTCAAATAGTTAGAACTGTCTTTTTAATTAAGAATACGGCTTGAAGTCTTTTTTGGCAATTTTTAAGGTATATTCTATCAAATATTTTCCTATCTCTGCTATTTTATACGTTAAGTCGTATTACTCGACACATCTGTAAAAAACTTTATAGTAGAACATATACAAAAGGAGGGAAAAAATCATGAAAACATTAGACAGTATTGCTCTAGGCCTATTAATTATCGGTGGATTAAATTGGTTATTGATTGGTTTATTTGAATTTGATCTTGTTGCTACTATTTTTGGCGGACAAACAGCTATTCTTTCTAAAATCATCTACGTTATTGTTGGACTATGCGCTCTCTATGCTTTAAAGTTTTTCCCATTGATTTCAAATGCAGGACGCAGAGAAAGATAATGTACTTTTTTAAAAATGAGCTGCCAAACTGTTTTACTGGCAGCTTTTTCTATGCTGCTGATTAAACACCAATTGACTAGCAATAAAAAATGTACAAATAAAGGCGTCCATGACTGGCTTTATTTGTACATTTATTTGATTTTTCTCTCTTTAATTTAGCTTAATGGCTCATCTGTTACCGAGTGACTGCGCAATTCCTTGGCATCATCTACGATAATCAAAATTTTCCCATCCTCTAATTCGCTTTTATAATCCAAGTCGCTCGCTACATCGTCTGAAACACCATACTCAGCTAATGGATTTGCTGCTGGATTGCCTTTTTCATAACGATTAACGGTAAACGTCTCTTTAATTTTTTCCCAAATCGATTCATCGTCGTGATCTTCTTTAGTGGCATCAGCTGTCGAAACTTTAGCAGCTTTTAAATCTTTTAATTCTGGATTTTTATCTTGTCCTGTCACAACAGTGATTTCATTTGCAGTATATCCTTCAGTTTTAAGCTGATTGATTGCATTGAGTGTTTCTTGTGCGTTGGTATAAATACCTTTTATCATTTTACTCACTTTCATCACTCCCGTTTTTCAATTTTTTCTTTTACACTATTTATGGTATCGCTTTTATAAAAGGAATACAACTAATACGCTTACTTCATGGGTTGTTTGAATGGACTTTCAATTCTAGAGCTAATTACAATAATGAATTGTACGATTTATAGATGTATAGAATGTCCTAACCTTTAGAAATCGCTAATAAATCATCTCCTCATCACGCTTGCTGAGAAATCTCTTTTGTACCTGTTAAATTTGTGAGATACTACTAAGCGTGACTGAAAATGGAGGGAACAACATGATTTATATTAAAGAAGCAATTTTACATATTTTTGATTTGAACAGCAATGTACCAATTTTTTCTTTTGCTGGATTAGACCTTACAGAGAAATTTACAATGGATTATCTTCATGCCATGATTGAGAAAGTAGAAGATTCGGACAATATGAAAACCGGAATATTAACCGCAGATAACCCTTTAAACCAGACTTTTTCTGCTATTCAAGAAGATTTTATTGAAACTACAAAGGTCCTGACCGAAAAATTCTTTTCCATTACAAAAATCAATCCAGAAATACCGGCAGCTGATTTATTATTTGTCTTCTTTACTTTGGATGAAGTACCTTGTCTAGGCCTTTTTAAATTAAATTATTCTGACAGCATAACTCATTATGTTTCATATGAAGAGGATACATTAACGAACCAATTGATTATGAATCGTTCCATCTTACCGAGCGCTCGTCAAGCGATTCAAGAAGGAATGGTACTGAATTTAACCAATATGGAATACCATGTGATCGAGAAAAAACACCTGATTGATGAATTAGCAGAGAAAGTTTATTACTTTACAGAATTATTTTTAGAAGATAAGCCTCAGCCAAGCCTCAAAGAGAACATCTCCATCATAAAAAAAGCTGTCCAAAAAACAAGTAAAGCTTTCAATGATGAAGAATTCCAAGTATTGGCCGATACGAAAGAAGCGCTTGTTCATAGTATGACAAAAGAAAACGTCATTGATAACCAAGTGATTGCGGAGACGCTTTATGGCGATAATTATGCAAAAAAAGAAAAGTTTTTTGAAGAAGTAAAAGAATTAGGGTATGTAGATCGCGCTCCTGCTGAAGTAGCCGTAGCTGGACCAAAATATTCGAAGCAAAAATTCCGCTTAGATAACGGAATAGAAATCAGTATCCCGCTAGAACTTTATAAAGATCCCGAGGTTGTTGAATTTATTAATAACCCAGACGGAACTACTTCAGTTATGATTAAAAATATTGAAAAAATAAAACGCTTATTTTAATAAACTATGCGAAATAAGTCCATAGGAGATTAAAATAGAAAAATCGTACCTTAATGAGTAGTCTATATTCATTAAGGATACGATTTATTTTATTTTTAAGAGATAAGCTTTTTCTGCTAGAGATCAATACCCAAAGCGGAAAAAAATTTTAAAGGCACCTACTTGATCTCTTTTGATTAAATAGTTTTATCAAAACAGAAAGAGTCTTTTGAATACCCATTTTCCGCATAAAATTCATGTGCTTTTTTACGTTGAACTCCGCTGTTTAAAATTAAACTACGAACACCGATTTTATTGGCATATTCTTCAAGATATAGGAGTAATTTTTTTCCAATTCCTTGTCTTTGATATTTTTCTTTTACAGCTAAACCAGTGATATGAATGAACCCATTTTCTAATCCGACAGCTAGTGAATTAACAGATGTAATAAATCCGACCACTTGATTTCCATCTATTGCCACAAAAGTTTGATAACGTTTATCCATAGCCATTTCCTCGTAGTACTCTTCAATATTTTTACTATTAACCATCGTATTGCCTATTTCAATATTCCATAAATCCAATATATCAAGGTAATCTTTTTTTTCTATCGTACGAATTGTCAATTCCACTCTTTCCACCCCTTTCATTATCTAACCAAATTATATGTAATAAAGAACGATCTGTATATGCCAGAAATGGTGAAAATAAGTTTATTAATTTTTTTGTAACTGGGAAGATTACATGGGATTGGAGAGCGAATTCTCATTCATAAAAAATACTACAAACTGCTTTAGCGATTAAAATAAATTAATTTTTAAAAGTACTGAGATTATACTTACTGATGTATAATATAGAAAAAGAATCAGCATCCCACAGTTTAATTCTACTGTAAGTTGTGTATGGCATAAATAAATATGAGTAACATCTCTAGTACACAAAAACTAAAGAATTCATTTATTAAAAAATAACTTGAGGGTGGTCGTCAAGATGGAAATAAATCACGAAGAGACACTCAATGCACTTTATAATCTTATCCTCAATCCAGCGACTCGGGAATGGGAACGATCATTATTACAGTCAACCAAAGATGCCTTAGAAGAGGATACAAATTTTGAGGGGCAACTTTCAAAGCTTGAAGCTGATTTGCGTCCACTTGCATTAAGGGATAATTTAACGCCTGATGTGACGGATTTTTATAACAGCTTAACCGGTAATCCTGCTGCCAACGTTAAATTTGATTTTACGAAACATTCCCTCGGTGACTTGGCTTATCAAGATTCTGCAATATTCGCAGGAGGCTGTTTCTGGTGTATGGTAGAGCCTTTTGAAACCCTTCATGGGATTGTTTCCGTATTATCTGGATACACCGGAGGACACATCGATCATCCCACTTATGAGCAAGTGAGCGGCCGCCACACTGGACATGTAGAAGCGGTTGAGATTATTTTTGATACAAGAATTATACAGTATGAAGATTTAATCGAGCTTTATTGGCAGTTAACGGACCCCACTGATGAGCTTGGCCAGTTTCAAGATCGGGGGAGTCAATACCGTCCCATTATTTTTGTTCGAAATGAACAACAACGACAGATTGCTGAAAAGTCAAAACAACAGNNGTAACCACCATTGAGCCAGCAACCGTATTTTGGCCAGCTGAGAACTACCATCAGCAATTTTATAAGAAAAATCGTAAGAGATAAAAAAGAATCGAACGAGCACGTCAACGCTATTTAGCTTATCAACAGTTACAAGGTAAAATCCGTACTAAACTCAACCGGTCTACAAAACATTCTTAATTAAATGTAAATTGGTTAGGTATGTTCATTCAATTTATTTGCAAAAAACGCGGCTGCTCAATTGAAAAGCACCTGCGTTTTTATTTTAATTCAAGACTTGTTCTTGTACATACTCGCGATATAAGCCATGATTCTCTAATAATTCTTGATGGGTCCCTTGTCCTGTGACTTGACCATTTTCGATAAAATAAATCTGATCAG
>DIDU01000191.1:12005-12528 GCA_002418295.1 Carnobacterium sp. UBA5792
GTGGACAGACGATGTGCGATCACTAACGTTGTCCGACCAGTCATCAATTGATCCAAAGCACGCTGCACCTTTTCTTCTGATTGAGAATCCAAGCTTGCAGTTGCTTCATCCAGCATTAAAATTTTGGGATCTCTTAAAAATGCACGAGCAATTGCAATCCGTTGTTTTTGACCACCAGACAATTTTACTCCACGTTCGCCAATTTCTGTATCTAGTCCTTCTGGAAAGTCTCGAACAAAATGATCAGCGTAGGCTAGTTCTAACCCTTTCCACAAATCATCTTCTGTCAATTCTTTATCTAATCCATATACTAGATTATCTCGAATCGAACCAGCAAATACTGCACTATCTTGGGAAACATATCCAATTTGTCGCCGCCAATCAGCAATCTTAATGGTCTCTAAGTCTGTTTCATCAATCGAAATCTTTCCAGATGTTTGTTTATGGAAACGTTCTAGAATAGAGAAGATCGTCGATTTACCACCTCCGCTTGGTCCAGCAAAAGCAATCACTGTATTGGGAT
>DIDU01000191.1:12614-13080 GCA_002418295.1 Carnobacterium sp. UBA5792
GTTCCGTTGCTCCCATGGCCTTTTGCACTTGAGAAAAGAAAGTAGCGAAAGTTGTGACAGGAGCAACAATATTAAAGAGGTACAAGAGAAACGCTACTAGTGAACCGCTTGTTAAGGTACCTGCTTGCACACGAATTGCTCCATATCCCAAAATTCCGACAAACATCCCTAACATCATAGTCATCATAATCGGTTGCAAAATCGCTTCAACTCGAGCATCTTTAATACTAATTTTGTAAATGTCATGAATAAAGGAATTGCCTCTTTCTTCTTCAAAATTTTCACCATTGCTTGCTTTTATCAAACGAATTTCACCGACTTTTTCAGTAATTTCGCCACTAAATTTTGCGGTAGCTGCTTGTAATTGCCGCCCTAACTTCATCATAATTCGTCCAATTGGCAATATTACTAACGCTACTATTGGGACTAATAAAAACATAATGGAGGCCATTTTCCAATCCATAAA
>DIDU01000191.1:13088-13456 GCA_002418295.1 Carnobacterium sp. UBA5792
TTATTTTGATCGTAATAACTAACAGGTAAATAGAGCAAATGCTGCCATAATTTTTCCCGCAGTGATTTAACAACTGTTTCACCAACATAACGTAATAAAAATCCGCCAATTGCCCCAAAGACTAGTTGCGCGATAAATGCCAAGGCTAAAACACCCAATAATTTGCCATCAATTTTTGCCAATTGACTAGTATCAATTAAGCCTTTCGTTAATTGGGGAACGATTAAACTTGCTCCGCTGGTTAAAATACTCAAAAATAAACCAAACAAAAACAAATTTTTTTTGGGATTTACACTATTGATTAATCGCATAAAATCTTTTAATTTATACGTTGATTTTTGTTTCTTCTCTTTTATTGCCACTGGTTC
>DIDU01000198.1:0-582 GCA_002418295.1 Carnobacterium sp. UBA5792
CGCTTCTTCTAACTTTTCAACGTCAATTGTACCTGTTACTGTTCCATGTACTTGACCAAAATACGTTGTGGATTCAGGATGCAGCACGCTATGGAATAACATTCCCTTTTGCACCGGAGAAAGTGGATAAATATCTTTCACTTTAACTGGCAGCGCATCCAGCTGTTGTTGTGTTAACGAAGCAAGCGGAAAATCGGACGGTGTATATACTGATTCAGTTATCGCTAAACAGCAGTCAATGACCTCTTTTAACTTGGACACATATACATCAGCAAGCCGTTTCATTTGTTCGTCCTCTAGCAGTTGTTGATGAATTGTCACATATATATTTAATCTTCCATCTTGTAAAATAAGATTAAAGTCAAGTAGCGTTTCACGCGTTGCTTTTGGACAATGATAAATTCCTGTTTCCTTACTCGCTAACGCAATTGTATTAGCGCCATCTTTTTGCAGTTCACCTAAGTAGTTAAATAGAATACCTGGATTGCGTTGCAGTTTTATTTCTTTTCCTACCATTACTTGATTCGTCATATATTTTAAAATGCCATATCCAATGCCTTTATTCGGAATTTTTCGTAGTCA
>DIDU01000198.1:701-1110 GCA_002418295.1 Carnobacterium sp. UBA5792
TTGTCCCAAGGTACGATAGTTCGATATAGCGCTGTTAACAACAAATCATTGATTTCTGTGTGAAATGCATTATGCGCTTCTTTCATAAGTTTTTCAGTATATACGGAATCGAGCTGTGCCGTTAATATAGTCGCTTGTTCTTCTGTATTTGTAGCAACAGATTTTAGCGCAGTTGGTTGTGTAACATGCTGATCTACTTTCATCCAATAATCATACTCCTGTAACGCCACCTCTGTATTCGCATACTGGGAAAGTGTCGTCGTCCACTGCTTGAAGGAGTTTGTCTTTTTCGGGAGCACAATTTCTTCTCCACGCTCAAGAGTAGCAATTCCATTCATGATATCTTCAAATAGGATTCGCCATGAGACACCATCGACAACCAAATGATGCACAGCAATAAATAGTGCCT
>DIDU01000198.1:1161-1721 GCA_002418295.1 Carnobacterium sp. UBA5792
AGGACCTTCTGTAATATTTAATTGTCGCTGAAGTTGTTCGCATACCTCGTACAATGCCTCTTCTCCCGTTGGAAAAGCATCAAAAACATCTAAAGAAACCGTAGATAATGTTTCATCAAATCGCTGAACCCACTTTCCATCTTTACGTCTATAAATCAAGCGAAGTGCATCATGATGCGTCAGCAATGCAGCAAGTGCTTTACTAACGACAGATGCTTCGTGCGGTGTTTCAAACTGAATCAAAGCTGGTAAATTCCAATGATGTGGGTTCACGAAATCTTGCTCAAAATACCATTGTTGAATTGGTGTTACACCGATTTCCCCAGTTACCAAACCTTCCTCTGGCAGAATTCCAACTTCTTGAACTTGCAACTTCGAAGCAAGTTCAGCAATCGTTTGATACTGAAAGATTTGTTTTGGATTGAGATAGTAGTTTTGTTGCTTTACTCTCCCAATCATTTGAATGGCTAAAATGGAATCACCACCAAGCTTAAAGAAATTATCGTGAACACTGATATTCTCTAATCCCAAAAGCTCTTGCCAAATAACCGAAAGCATTG
>DIDU01000198.1:1789-4748 GCA_002418295.1 Carnobacterium sp. UBA5792
TATTAAGAGGCAATGCCTTCATCGAAACGAAATAACTTGGTACCATATATTGCGGCAACGTCTTTTTCACATGTTCACGAATTCGTTCTTCATCATACTTTTCGCTCACAACATATGCGACAATCTTGTTCGCACCTTTATGATCCGTCATTGTTGTAACAATTGTTTGTACTACATCTTCTAATGCAGCAATTGCCGCTTCAATTTCACCAAGCTCAATTCGGAAGCCTCTTATCTTGACTTGGTTATCTATTCTTCCTAAATATTCAATATTCCCATCTGCTAACCAGCGTACCAAATCACCCGTTCGGTACATTCTTTCACTTTGTTTCATAGGATTGACGACGAATTTTTCTTTNNTCATATAACCTTTTGCTACACATATTCCTCCCAGACACAATTCACCTGGTACACCAATTGGTACAATTTGATTGTTTTGATCAAGAATATACGTTTCCACATGAGAAAGTGGTTTTCCAATCGGTACATTAGCTACATTCATTTCTTTATGAATAGAAAACCCTGTCGTATAAATCGTTCCTTCCGTTGGCCCATATAGATTTTCTAGTTTTACATTTGGACAATGAGCGTACAGTCGATTACAAAGTTCTGGTGAAACAGCTTCTCCTGCGACGATAATATATTTCAACCGATTCATAATTGCAAAATCTTTTTCATCCAAGGCCTGTAACATTGCATGTAGCATCGATGGTACGAAGTTAATATGTGTAACCTTGTGGCATTGAATCAATTGAATCAGTTTCTCTGGGTCTTTTTCATCACCATGTCCAGCAATAACAAGTGTGCCACCTGCATGAAACCATCCAAAAATTTCGGCTACAGAAACATCAAACGTATATGTTGTTTTTAACAAGTGCTTATCTTCTGCTAGCACCGGATATTTCTCTTGTAAATCGAGTAGCAAATTCACAACACTTTGATGCGCTACCATAACACCTTTTGGATTTCCCGTGGATCCTGATGTATAAATGATATAAGCAAGGTTAGTAGGATTATTGATATTTTGTAAATCTCTTCTATCCCCTTCAAACAGTCTTGCATCATCTAAGTAAAAAACTTCCCCCTCAAAATCTAAAGACTCCTTAAGGTAACATTCCTTTGTTAAGAGAATAGTTGCCTCACTATTTTGCAGGACGTATTCTGTTCGTTGCATCGGGTACGCTGTATCAATTGGCAAATACGCACCACCTGCTTTTAAAACAGCTAATATACCAACAACCATCTCGAAAGAGCGATCACATAACACGCCAACTACCTGGTTTGGTCCAACACCTGCATCTCTTAATTTATGTGCAAGTGCATTTGCCTGCGCATTAACATCCTCGTATGTCATCTCTTTGTTGCGATAAATAAGCGCTGTTGCAGATGGCGTTTTGTGAACAGCTGCTTCGAACAATTCATGAATACACTGATTTCCATTATAAGTGGCACTCTTTTCATTCCACTCAGATACAAGTTTCGTATATTCAGATTGTGGTAAAATTGACAATTCCCCTATTTTTGCCTTTTGATTATGAATAACGCTTGCTAATATGGTTTCATAATGAGCAAGAAAGCGTTCTATTGTATCATCAAAAAATAAATCCGTATTGTACTCTAATTTGATAGATAAAGTGTCCTCCAATTCGAAAATTTGCACTGACATATCAAACTTGGCCGTGTCACTATCTAAAATTTCGAGTTCCATTGTCGCTTTCTCTAAGTCTACTGNNTTCATCGACTAGTAGCTCAAAAGGCACATCTTGATGATCATATGCATCAATGGTCGTTTTCTTTACTTGCGAAAGCAATTCAGTAAATTGCATTTCCCGATGAAGATTAATACGTAGCGGTAACGTATTAACAAAGAAACCAATCAATTTCTCGATTTGCTCACGGTTTCGATTTGCAACTAGCGAACCAACAACAAGATCCTCCTGACCTGTATAACGATGTAATAATGATGAGAAAGCCGAAAGTAACAACATAAAGAGCGTGCATTCTTCTTCTTGACATATTTCTTTTAGCATCCTTGTCATGTTTTCATGTAACGTGAAAGTCTTAACCTTCCCACGATATGTTTGAATTGGTGGCCGTGGTTTATCTAACGGAAGATCAAGTACAGGTATATCTTCAGCTAATTTCTCCTTCCAATAAGACAGTTGCTTGCTAAATTCCTCACCTTTCATAAACTCATTTTGCCACAAAGTATAATCTGCGTATTGAATCGGTAATGGCTCTTGCTTACTTTCTCCCCACTGCCGAATATCTTCATAGATTTCCGCAATGTCCTAGACTAAAATCCCCATCGACCAACCATCCGAAACAATGTGATGCACGGAAAGTAAAATCTCCACTCTCTTCTCATCAATTAAAATCACTTTTGCACGAAAAGCGCTATTTTCGATTTTAAACGCCGTATTTGCTTCCCGTTGTCGTAAACCCTCTAGTTTTTGCAACGTCTCCTCAGCAGATAGGTGTTTCAAATCAATTTCCTCTATTTCAACTAACTCTTCATCTGCAATAATTTGTGATGGTATACCATCCACCATCACAAATGTTGTTCGCAATGTTTCATGCTTATTTACTAACTCAATAATAGAACTTCTTAAAATAGGAAGATGAATTTCTCCCGTCAAACGAATTACAAGTGTATTATTGTAATAAGGATTTTCTCGATCCATTTCATATAAAAACCATTGCCGCTTTTGTGCAGAAGACATCTCTACTACGTTACCTCGGTCACTAAAAGTAACTATGTCCATTTCATGCGTACGAGTACGAGAAAGTTTCTTTTCTACTAAACTAGCAAGCTCTTCTACTGTACTCGATTGAAAAAATTCCTGTTGCGTAATCGTAACAGCAAAATTCTTTTTCAACGCAGAAATCATTTGTGTCGCTTTTAAAGAATCACCACCTAATTCGAAGAAATGGTCAAGTACACTAATATCCTTTTTAT
>DIDU01000198.1:4939-5364 GCA_002418295.1 Carnobacterium sp. UBA5792
TAGATTGTTAATTGTTGTGTTTCTTGTTCCTCGGTTCCAATCAGATGAGCCATTTCTTCTTTTTCATGATTGATTCCAACAAAAACATTAGGTTCGTTCCCTTTTAGTCCCGCCAAAAGGGAATATATACCTTTTTGATCATCGATCAATTGAAATCCTTTTGCTATCAACGCATTTTTAATAAGTAAATTTGTACCCATTCCAATCTCATTCCAGAAACTCCATGAAAAACAGTAGCTATTTACATTTTGACTTCGTTGATAATATGCAAAATTTTCAACAAATCGATTCGCACTACAATAAGCTGAGATGGTCATCCCCGGTAACAACGTTCTTGCTGAAGAAGTTGTAATGTAGAGACAATCTTGCCTTTCTTTTACGATTTCATGTAGCACCCAAGATGCATATACCTTAGCTTCAAACAT
>DIDU01000198.1:5438-5863 GCA_002418295.1 Carnobacterium sp. UBA5792
GCACATTTTATATTGGACTGTACCACCATATTGTTCATACTCTTTTAATGAATCAAGAAGGCGCATTTTTTCTGCATTTGTTTCAATTTCTGTTCGACCAAGTAAAAGAACATTTGCGCTGTATCGTTCTAAAAGTAATTTGGCTACAAGCGTCCCCAAACCACCAAGACCACCTGTAATGATGTAAAACCCTTGCTGTTGAAACGGAATATTTTTTTCTTTCTGTTCTAACATTGGTACTTTTTCTAAACCTATTTTGTATCTTTTCTCATCACGATACAATACGACAGGAATGGTTTCTTGTTGCTGAAGTTCTTTCCATACGGTCTCAGTATCAAACTGTATATCTTTTCCTTCTATATCAATATACTTCACTTGTAAATTTTCAAACTCAGCTGGCAAAGTTTTCACATAACCTTCTAATG
>DIDU01000152.1:0-2254 GCA_002418295.1 Carnobacterium sp. UBA5792
CAAAGTAAGTGGTGTGGACGAATTTAACTTCAAGAAATTCTTCAATCCCATAATGCCCATTCTCACGACCTAAACCAGAATGTTTTACGCCGCCAAAAGGTGTCTCTGATTGAGAAACTTGCGTATTATTGACTCCGACTAAGCCATATTCTAAAGCTGTGCTTACTTTTTCAGCACGTCGCAGATCTGTAGTGAAAACATACGAAGCTAAGCCAAAATTGGTATCGTTAGCCATTTGGATTACTTCGTCTTCTTTTTCAAACTCAATCAACGGAACGACCGGACCAAACGTTTCTTCATAGAAAATATCCATTTCATTCGTTACGCCATCGACGACAGTCGGCTGATAAAAGAATCCATTTTCATATTCTCCTTCTGTCAAACGACCACCACCGATGGAGATATCTGCGCCTTTATTTTTTGCGTCCGCTAATTGAGCATCGATCGTTTCACGAGCTTCTTCGTTGATCAGCGGGCCTACCGTCACTTCATCTAGTCCGTTTCCGACTTTTACTTGAGAAACAGCCTGATTTAAAGCAGCTGTAAATTCTTTTTTGATCNNATTTCGACAAAAATACGGTTAGGCGATGTACAAGCTTGCCCATTGTTCCTGAATTTCATAGCTACTAATGCCTTGACCGTTTCTTCGATCGGTGCATCTGCAAAAACAATAAAAGGGGCATGACCGCCTAATTCTAATGAGATTTTTTTCAATGTTGCACCGCATTGTTCATACAATTGCTGTCCGACTTTAGTTGAACCGGTAAATGTTAATTTGCGAACGTCATTGCTACTTGTTAAAGCTTTACCGATATCGCTTGATGGTCCCATTACCAAATTAGCTACACCTGCCGGTAGACCAGCTTGTTCGAATAACTCAAATATCGCGATCGCAGATAGCGGTGTGCTGCTGGCTGGTTTCAAAATAATCGTGCACCNNAATAGCAGGCGATATCTTCCGTATGATCATGTTGGATGGAAAATTCCACGGAGTGATGGCTCCGACAACGCCTATCGGCTGCTTTTTAACTTCAAATTTGTGGTTATTAGGAGCAGGTATCGTTTCACCATAGATTCGTCTAGCTTCCTCAGCATTCCAATGCATATTTTCGACGTTTGTTTCAATCTCGCCTTTTGCTTCTGCCAGTGGTTTGCCTTGTTCTAGCGTCATGATCAGTGCTAGTCGATCGGCATTTTCTTCCATTAAATCCGCAATTTTGTGCAGAACTTTTACTCTTTCTTTCAGTTCCATTCCTGACCATACCGGAAAAGCTGCTTTTGCTGCTGCAATAGCTTTTTCAGTATCAGCTGTATTGGCTTGTGCCACTTTGATTAATTCTTCACCAGTAGCAGGGTTGTTGACTGCTTTGCTTTCCAGCGAACCTGTTGTCCATTGCCCATTAATATATAACCCTGTTTGCATATCCGGTAATTTTTTTCGTGTACTCTCCACTCAAAACACTCCTTCAATTTTTTTGGTTTTTATATTTCTTTTATTAGCATAGCACACCTTTTTACTCACAGAAAATAATGTCACTTCCAATTAAGTAGCCAAATGAAAAAAGGCCGTTCAGCTGATTTTATCAACTGAACGACCTTTTAACTTATTTTATCTGTTTGGTTCCTTTTGGTCATTGATGCTGTAAACATTTTCGCTTACTACGCCAATTCCTTTAGGTTCCATTTTACGGTATTTCGCCATTCCGGTACCAGCTGGAATGATTTTCCCGATGATAACATTTTCTTTCAACCCTAATAATGGATCACGTTTTCCGCGAATAGCAGCATCCGTTAAGACACGTGTCGTTTCTTGGAATGAAGCAGCAGATAAGAAGCTGTTGGTTTCCAATGAAGCTTTCGTGATTCCTAATAAGACCGGACGAGCTGTCGCTGGAACGCCGCCAGCTAATAAAGTTTTGTTGTTTTCTTCTGTGAAGTCGTGGATATCGATTAGTGTACCTGGCAAGACATCTGTTTCACCTGGATCCATCACTCGTACTTTACGCAACATTTGACGAACCATTACTTCGATATGTTTGTCCCCGATTTCTACCCCTTGCATACGGTATACTTTTTGAACTTCACGTAACAGATAGTTTTCGACTGAAAGAACGTCGCTGACGCTTAATAATTGTTTAGGGTCAATTGATCCTTCAATTAAGCGTGTACCCCGTTCAATCTTATCGCCTTCAACTACTTTCATCCGCGAGATAAACGGAACTTGGTAGCTGCGTGTATCTGTTTCTCCTTTAAC
>DIDU01000152.1:2357-17608 GCA_002418295.1 Carnobacterium sp. UBA5792
AGTATGGAATGTACGCATGGTTAATTGAGTACCAGGTTCTCCGATTGATTGAGCAGCGATGGTTCCGACTGCTTCACCAACTTCAACTTCTGAACCGGTTGCCAAGTTACGACCATAACAATACTTACATACACCGTGTTTTGTATTACAAGTGAATACAGAACGAATCGTAACTGATTCAATTCCAGCATCTATGATTTGTTTAGCAATATCTTCTGTAATGATTTCATTGTTCTTGATAATCACTGAACCGTCTCTAGGATCGAAGACTGTTTTACGAGTGTAACGTCCCAATAAACGTTCTTCCAATGTTTCAATGATTTCATTGCCTTCTTTAATTCCCATGATTTCTAATCCACGGTCTGTACCACAATCTGTTTCACGAATGATTACATCTTGTGCCACATCTACTAAACGACGTGTCAAGTAACCTGAGTCAGCCGTTTTCAGAGCAGTATCGGTCATTCCTTTACGAGCTCCGTGAGTAGAAATAAACATTTCTAAGACAGATAACCCTTCACGGAAGTTAGAAGTGATCGGCAATTCCATGATTTGTCCATTCGGAGCAGCCATCAATCCACGCATCCCAGCAAGCTGAGTAAAGTTGGAGATGTTACCACGGGCACCAGAGTCACTCATCATGAAGATCGGGTTGCGGTCATCTAAACTTTCCATCAGTTTGATTTGAATACGGTCTTTAGCAGCATTCCAAATATTAATAACACGTTCATACCGTTCTTCGTCTGTAATCAAACCACGACGGAATTGTTTGGTGATGTTTTCTACTTCGCCATGTGCTTCATCTAAGATTTGTTGTTTTTCTTCCAATACTACAATATCAGCAATTCCTACTGTGATTCCGGCGATTGTTGAATATTTATAGCCTAAATCTTTCATCTTATCTAGCATTTTTGAAGTTTCAGCAATTTTGAAACGTTTGAATACTTCAGCAATGATGTTTCCAAGATTTTTCTTCTTGAATGGTTTGATCAATTCTTGTTCTTTAATATGAGCAGGAATATCTGTTCCAGCTTCAACAAAATATTTGTCTGGCGTAGCCACTTCAAGATTGCTTTGTGTCGGTTCATTCAGGTATGGGAATTCGCCTGGCATGATTTCATTGAAGATCAATTTACCAACCGTTGTGATCAGCATCTTGTCTTTTTGCCATTCAGTAAATGGTTTTTCAGGAATATCTACTGCACGAATACCGATCCGTGAATGTAGATGCACATATCCGCTGCGGTAAGCAATCATCGCTTCATTTAAGCTGCTGAATGTCATTCCTTCGCCTTCACGTCCTGCTTCTTCCATTGTTAAATAGTAGTTCCCCAAGACCATATCTTGAGAAGGTGTAACAACTGGTTTTCCATCTTTTGGATTCAAGATGTTTTGAGCAGCTAGCATCAACATGCGTGCTTCAGCTTGAGCTTCATCGCTTAAAGGAACGTGAACGGCCATTTGGTCACCATCGAAATCGGCATTGTATGCTTCACAAACTAATGGATGCAGACGAATCGCTTTACCTTCTACAAGGACTGGTTCAAAAGCTTGGATACCTAGTCTATGCAATGTTGGTGCCCGGTTCAACAGAACAGGGTGTTCACGGATAACTTCTTCTAGAATAGCCCAGATGGCATCATCTTGACGATCGATTTTACGTTTTGCGTTTTTGATATTGCTGGCAATATCACGCGCAACTAATTCACGCATAACAAATGGTTTGAATAATTCAATAGCCATTTGCTTTGGTAAACCACATTGGTACATTTTAAGTGTTGGTCCAACAACGATAACGGAACGGCCTGAATAGTCAACACGTTTTCCTAACAAGTTTTGACGGAAACGACCTTGTTTTCCTTTTAGCATATGTGACAATGATTTCAATGGGCGGTTACCTGGTCCAGTAACTGGACGTCCGCGACGGCCATTATCGATCAAAGCATCGACAGCTTCTTGCAACATCCGTTTTTCATTTTGGACGATAATATTTGGAGCCATTAAATCTAATAGACGTTTCAAGCGGTTGTTACGGTTGATTACACGACGGTATAAATCGTTTAAATCACTTGTTGCAAAACGTCCGCCTTCTAATNNAACCATTGGGCGTATTTCTGGCGGGATAATTGGAATAACATCCATAACCATCCAAGATGGTTGGTTGCCTGAATGACGGAATGCTTCCAAGATATCTAAACGGCGAATAGCACGCGTACGTTTTTGACCTTGTGCTGATTTTAATTCTTCTTTTAATTCAGCTACTTCTTTTTCCACATTCACATCGTTTAATAATTGCTTAATGGCTTCTGCTCCCATTTCAGCTTGGAATTCATTTCCATATTGCTCACGACGTTCGCGGTATTCTCTTTCAGTCAGCAACTGTTTCTTTTCCATCGGAGTATTACCAGGTTCGATTACTACATAAGAAGCAAAGTAAATAACTTCTTCAAGTGCACGAGGGCTCATGTCTAATACAAGTCCCATCCGGCTCGGAATTCCTTTGAAGTACCAAATATGGGTAACAGGTGCTGCTAGTTCGATATGACCCATCCGCTCACGACGTACTTTTGAACGAGTAACTTCTACGCCACAGCGGTCACAAACAATTCCTTTGTAACGGATACGTTTGTATTTTCCACAAGCACATTCCCAGTCTTTTGAAGGTCCGAAAATACGTTCACAGAATAAACCGTCGCGTTCAGGTTTTAATGTACGATAGTTAATGGTTTCAGGTTTTTTTACTTCTCCATAAGACCAACTGCGAATCTTATCTGGAGAGGCCAAACCAATTTGCATGCTTTCAAAATTATTAACGTCTATCAAGGGGCCTACCTCCCTTTATTTTTGTTGAGCTGCCCTATCTGCTCTGTTTTATGGTTCATTACAAAATTCAGCAGAAATTTAAATTTCTGCTTGGATTTTTCGCATCTTATTAATTGAGCTATGCGGTCCAGACACTTGGCAATTTAGATAACTTTCGGCAATGCGCAGGATGCTCTTGCCTGGAAAGTTCCTAAAATTGCTGTGTGTCTATCGGGATCGCTTCGCATCTTTAGTCTTGTAGTCTTTCTTGTTCGGTTGCTTCTGCACGGATTTTTTCTTGTTCTTCAGCATATTTGCTCAGTGCATCGATGTTTACGATGTCATCGTCATCATCCATATCGCGTAATTCGATTTCTTCGTCATCTGGATTCAATACTTTCATATCTAATCCCAAGGCTTGTAATTCTTTCACTAATACGCGGAATGATTCAGGAACACCTGGTTTTGGAATCGGTTCGCCTTTGACGATTGCTTCATAAGTTTTCACACGGCCGACCACATCATCGGATTTGTACGTAAGGATCTCTTGCAGCGTATAAGCAGCGCCATAAGCTTCAAGTGCCCAAACTTCCATTTCACCAAAACGTTGTCCACCGAATTGAGCTTTACCACCCAATGGTTGTTGTGTAACTAATGAGTAAGGTCCTGTTGAACGTGCATGTAATTTGTCATCAACCATATGAGCCAATTTAATCATATACATAACACCAACAGAGATCCGGTTATCAAATGGTTCTCCTGTCCGTCCATCATATAATACGGTTTTCGCATCTGAAGACATTCCAGCTTCTTTAACAGTTTCCCAAACATCTGTATCGCTTGCGCCATCAAATACTGGAGTAGCAATGTGAATGCCAAGTTGGCGTGCTGCCATTCCGATGTGCAGTTCTAATACTTGTCCAATGTTCATCCGAGATGGTACCCCTAATGGGTTCAACATAATATCAACTGGTGTTCCATCAGGCATAAACGGCATATCTTCTTCCGGCATGATTAAAGAGACAACCCCTTTATTACCATGACGTCCAGCCATTTTATCCCCTTCATTGATTTTACGTTTTTGTACAATATAAACACGAACCAGCATGTTTACTCCTGGAGATAATTCGTCGCCGGCTTCACGCGTAAAGATTTTTACATCATGAACCGTTCCGCCACCACCATGTGGTACACGAAGCGAAGTATCACGTACTTCACGTGCTTTTTCTCCAAAAATAGCATGTAATAGACGTTCTTCTGCAGATAGTTCAGTCACTCCCTTAGGTGTGACTTTCCCTACTAACAAGTCGCCATCTTTAACTTCAGTTCCAATACGGATAATACCCATTTCATCTAAATCTTTTAATGCATCTTCACCGACGTTTGGAATTTCACGAGTGATTTCTTCAGGTCCAAGTTTTGTATCACGTGCTTCTGATTCATATTCTTCAATATGGATTGAAGTGTAAACATCATCTTTGACTAGACGTTCGCTCATAATGATCGCATCTTCATAGTTGTACCCTTCCCAAGTCATGAAGGCTACTAATGGGTTTTGACCTAATGCCATTTCGCCTTTTTCCATAGAAGATCCATCAGCTAAGATTTCGCCTTTTTCTACGCGATCGCCTTTAGCCACGATTGGACGTTGGTTATAACAAGTTCCAGCATTTGAACGACGGAATTTTGTTACCGTATATTTGTCTAACGCACCGTTGTTTTGACGAACACGAATTTCTTTCGCATCCACATACTCGACGATTCCGTCATTTTGACAAATCATTGCGGCACCAGAGTCTTTTGCAGCAACATATTCCATCCCAGTTCCAACTAATGGAGCTTGTGGTTTGATTAACGGAACGGCTTGACGCTGCATGTTCGCACCCATCAAAGCCCGGTTACTGTCATCATTTTCCAAGAAAGGAATACAAGCTGTCGCTACAGCAACTACTTGTTTAGGCGAAACATCCATATAGTCGACACGACTGATCGGNNTTTCTTCGACATAACGAGCCAGCACAACATCGTTTGCAAATGTGCCGTCTTCATTTAATTTGGCGTTTGCTTGTGCTACTACATAAGCATCTTCTTCATCAGCTGTTAAGTAATCGATTGTGTCGGTTACTTTACCTGTTTCACGGTCTACACGGCGATAAGGCGTTTCGATAAAACCAAATTTATTTACTTTTGCATAACTGGACAAGCTGTTGATCAATCCAATATTCGGACCTTCTGGCGTTTCAATCGGACACATACGGCCATAGTGAGAATAGTGAACGTCACGAACTTCATATCCAGCTCGGTCTCTAGTCAATCCGCCGGGTCCTAAAGCAGATAAACGACGTTTATGTGTTAATTCACCTAATGGATTGGTTTGATCCATAAACTGTGATAGTTGAGAAGAACCAAAGAATTCTTTGATAGCTGCTACAACTGGACGAATATTGATCAATTGTTGCGGTGTCACAGTCGCCATATCTTGAATGGACATCCGTTCACGAACCACACGTTCCATCCGAGATAAACCGATCCGGTATTGGTTTTGTAATAATTCACCAACTGAACGAATACGACGGTTTCCTAAATGGTCAATATCGTCTACATTGCCGATACCTTCTTGTAAATTAAAGAAGTAGTTCATAGATGCTAAAATATCAGCAGGTGTAGCATTTTTAATTTCTGTTGAAATTACGCCATTGCCAATAACATTTACGATTCGTTCAGGGTCTTTAGGAGAATATACTTTCACCACTTGAACCGTAACAGGCTCCGTTACAACTGCGTCTTCTGACGGGTAGTAAGTAACACTATTTAATCCTGCATCTAGGTAAGGATCTAAAATATCCATTTGATCACGGTCTAATTTAGTTCCTTCTTCAATCAGAATTTCTCCTGTTTCAGGATCAACCAATGTTTCAGCTAATGTCAAATTGAATAAACGAGTCTTTAAGTTTAATTTTTTATTTACTTTATAACGGCCAACATTTGCCAAGTCATAACGTTTTGGATCAAAAAAGCGAGCAGTCAGTAAACTTCTTGAGCTGTCTGCTGTTTTGGGTTCACCTGGACGTAAACGTTCATAGACATCTTTCAAAGCTTCTTCTGTCCGTGAATCACTTGCATTTTTGTGCAAGTCTTTTTCTAACGTTAAGCGCAAGCTTTCGTTGTCGCCAAAAATTTCAAGGATTTCATCATCTGAGCCAAATCCTAATGCGCGAACTAAAACAGATAAAGGAATTTTACGCGTGCGGTCGATCCGAACGTAAGAAATATCTTTTGCATCTGTTTCATATTCCAACCATGCGCCGCGGTTTGGAATTAAAGTAGTACCGAAGCCTTCTTTACCATTTTTATCTAATTTACTATGGAAGTAAACGCCTGGCGAACGGACTAATTGAGAGACGATAACTCGTTCAGCTCCATTAATAACAAAAGTACCCATATCCGTCATCAACGGGAAGTCACCAAAGAAAACTTCTTGGTCTTTTACTTCACCGGTTACTTTATTAACTAAACGTAATTTTACATAGATAGGTGCTGAATAGTTTGCATCATGAGAACGAGCTTCTTCAACGGTATATTTAGATTCTTGCAATTGGTAGTCCAGAAACTCTAATGATAAGTTCCCAGCGAAATCTTCGATTGGAGAAATGTCTTTGAACATTTCACGCAATCCTTCATCTAAGAACCATTGGTAGGAATTGGTTTGAATTTCAATCAAATTTGGAAGTTCTAATACTTCGCTGATTCGCGCGAAACTTCTACGTGTACGGTGTTTTCCGTAATTTACTAAGTGGCCTGCCAACCTGTTCACCCCTCAAAATGTTTTGAATGTGTCCGCAGCTGCCAAAATTCCCGTCCCAACAAGACATTACAATCACGTAACAAATATTATTGTTACGTGACATCTTGTTATTGACCTTATTTTTTGACAAAAAAAAACCAAAAGAGTCGTGAACTTTAAAATAAAAATCACATTTTCTTTTGTTTTTCTTTAAAAACCTAGTCTGGACAATATTTCAGAACTCGGTTATCTCTACTCGACACACTTACTGCATTAGATTATTTTACATTATTAAAACCAAAAAGTCAAGCACTCCTGACCGATTATAAACTCTTTAACTTACTTGTTTTTTGCTTTGGATAATCCAGTAGCCTTTTTCTTTACTGATGACCTCTGCGTTTCCAAAAGCTTCTTCCATTTTCGCTTTAGCACTCGGAGCACCTTGCTTTTTTTGAATGACAACGGTCAGCGTTCCTTGCGGCTTAAGCCGGTCAACTGCACCTGTTAAAATACCATGAACCACCGATTTCCCAGCCCGGATAGGCGGATTGCTGACGATAGCTGCAAAAGAATGTCCTTCTACTTGTTCATACATATCAGAAACATGGATATTGACATTAGTGATGCGATTATTAGAAGCATTTTGTTTCGCTAAATTAAGCGCACGTTCATTTACGTCGACCATTTCAATCGTCCGGTCAGTCGCTTCTTTCGCGAAGGCCAAGCCCATTGGACCATAGCCGCACCCCACATCCAGTATATCGCCTTCTATCGTTGAAGCTAGATCCATCGTTTCGATTAACAAACGAGATCCAAAGTCCACCGTTTTTTTCGAAAATACTCCTAAATCCGTCACAAATTTAAATGCTTGCCCACGCAAGGTATAAGACCAAGCTGATTGTTCGCTTGCAGCTTGCGGTTTATTCGTAAAATAATGATCCGCCATTTTACCCCTCCTTTAATTTACCTGTAGAAAAAAAGACACGCAGTGAACTGCGTGTCTTAAAAGTATTCTATCTAAAAGCGCTGATTATTTAAGTGTGATAGTTGCGCCAGCTGCTTCTAATGATTCTTTCATAGCTTCAGCGTCTTCTTTAGATACGCCTTCTTTAAGTGGTGCAGGAGCTCCATCAACTAAAGCTTTAGCTTCTTTCAAGCCTAAACCAGTTGCTTCACGAACTGCTTTGATAACTTTAATTTTTGCTTCTCCAACAGCTGTTAATTCAACTGTGAATTCTGTTTGTTCAGCAGCAGCAGTTTCTGCTCCGCCAGCAGCAGCTACAGGAGCAGCTGCAGTTACGCCAAATTCTTCTTCGATTGCTTTTACTAAGTCGTTTAATTCTAATACTGATGATTCTTTCAAATCAGCAACGATTTGTTCAATGTTTAATGCCATTGTTATTTTCCTCCATTTATATAGGTATAGGTTATTTGTGTGCATTTGTTCAGCTTGCTTTTTCAAACTGCCAAGATTGTTTCTCTATTAAGCAACTTCTTCTTTTGATTCTGCAACTGCTTTGATGATAAGAGCAGTGTTGCGTACAGGAGCTTGAAGTACAGATAGTAGCATAGATAGTAATCCTTCGCGATTTGGTAATGTTGCAAGAGCGTTCATTTCTTCTGCTGATGAAACTTTACCTTCGATTACGCCGCCTTTGATTTCCAAAGCAGGTGCTTCTTTAGCAAAGTCCGCGATGATTTTTGCAGGTGCAATTACATCTTCATCACTAAAAGCGATGGCTGTAGGCCCTTTAAAAACATCTTCCATTCCTGATAAACCGGCTGCTTCTGCTGCACGGGATAAAACAGAATTTTTGATAAGTTTCATCACAATACCTGCATCACGTAATTGTTTACGTAAGTCAGTCACTTCTTGAACAGTTAAACCACGGTAATCCACTACGACAACTGATGCTGCGTTTTGGAAACGTGTTGTTGCTTTTTCAACAAGTAATTGTTTTTCTGCGATTGCTGCTTGACTCATTAAATTTTCACCTCCCGATCGATTGGTGGAATCTCTTCGTGTAGTTAACTTAAAAAGTCTTCATAACGTAAAAAACTCCATGTCACCGTAGACATAGAGGGAGTGTTGTATGCTTTCACATATCATCCTCGGCAGGAAATTAAGGCATAAAGCCACCTACTGTCTTCGGTAATATTTCTTAACCTAGACGATTTTATCAAGATAAGTCGTCCAGGTCAAGACATTTCTAATTCTTATTTCACAATTCTTAAGCGAATGTATTCACGTCTACTTTGATCCCAGGACCAAATGTGCTAGTGATTGATACATTTTTGATGTATTGTCCTTTAGCAGTTGACGGTTTTACTTTAAGCATTGTGTCATTGATTGTATTAAAGTTTTCTATTAATTTAGCTGCGTCAAATGAAACTTTTCCGATAGGAGCATGGACGTTTCCTGCTTTGTCTACACGGTAAGTTACTTTACCAGCTTTGATTTCGTTGATTGCTTTTGTAACATCCATTGTAACAGTACCTGTTTTAGGGTTAGGCATTAGGCCTTTAGGTCCTAGAACACGTCCAAGACGACCAACTTCAGCCATCATATCTGGTGTTGCTACAACAACATCAAAATCAAACCATCCGCCGTTGATTTTTTGAACAAGTTCAGCTTCGCCGACATAGTCTGCGCCTGCTGCTTCTGCTTCTTTAGCTTTTTCGCCTTTAGCAAAAACTAATACTTTTTGTGTTTTACCTGTTCCGTTCGGAAGAACGACTGCCCCACGAATTTGTTGGTCAGCTTTTTTAGGGTCAACACCAAGTCTGTATGCTACTTCAACAGTTTCATCAAATTTAGCAAAACTGGTTTCTTGTACTAAAGCTACAGCTTCTTCTACTGAGTAAAGTTTTTCAGCGTCTACTTTTTCTAGAGCTGCTAAATNNTGCTAAATATTGTTTACCTTTTTTAGCCATGATTCATTTCCTCCTTGATTGTGGTTATAACGGTTTTACCTCCCACTTGATCCTCGTCTTTTTTCATACGAGAGACACTGAGAAGCGTGTTGCGGAATTAGCCTTCGACAACGAATCCCATGCTTCGTGCAGTACCTTCAACCATTTGCATAGCTGCTTCAACTGTTGCAGCATTTAGGTCAGGCATTTTTGTTTCAGCAATTTCTCTTACTTGTGCACTTGTAACAGTTGCAACTTTTTTCGTATTTGGTTCGCCAGATGCTTTATCAATACCAGCAGCTTTTTTAAGCAAAACAGCGGCAGGCGGTGTTTTTGTAATAAAAGTAAATGAACGATCTTCATATACAGAGATTACAACTGGTGTTAGTAAGCCGTTCAAGTCTTGCGTACGAGCATTGAATTCTTTACAGAATCCCATGATGTTTACTTGCGCTTGACCTAAAGCTGGACCTACTGGGGGAGCTGGACTTGCTTTTCCTGCAGGAATCTGCAATTTAACTAACTTAACAACTTTTTTGGCCACGAGACATACCTCCTTGAATGAGTCCGTGATGTGGTTAATGGGGCTAAGATTTCCCCTCCCACATTCTTTCATACGTCAAAACGTACCCACTGACTATATCATTTTTCTTACTGCAAGACAAGCCTAAATTTCACTTTTTTGTTTTTTCTGAACGAAATCGTTTAGCCGGCTCTTCTTTAACCTTCACTTCAGTCCTAATTGGCTCTTTTTTTCGTGTTTTTTTGACGGCACGTATCATTCCATATAAAACACCAACAATCACCGCATAAAAGAAAAAGAATACTAAAAAGCCCCACAACCCTATTGCTGCATCGGCGAATTCCATGTTCCCTCTATTGGTGATGGCTTGTTGGATCTCGATCGCAAACACCAGAACAACCATCAGCGTAAAAGTATAGATAAACGCTAAAATTGTTGTTTTAAACTTAAAGGTCTCGATCCATTTAAATACCAAATAGACCACTAAAAAGAGCCCCATTCCAATTAGGCCAATCACCCAAAAATGCAAGTCCTTGTCAGAAAGCTGAACACCGAACCGTTGTGCGATCAAATCATGGATATCATTAACTAAACTCGCTAAAAACAAGATGATTTGTTTCATCTGAATCTCCCACTTTCCCTATGACGAATGGCTAAATCAACGTTTGATTTTCATCGCTCAGTATACCATAGCCCCTAAAAAGAGGCAGAGTTTAAGCTCGTATTTTGCAATGCTTTCTTTTCCTGCGTATACTTAACCTTACTATAGTAATGCAGTAATGCCAGAAAAACAGGAGGAAAAAGCTTATGTGTTTACTTAACTTCCGGTTTCACGATCACCCTAAGTATAAGTTGATTCTTACCGCTAATCGAGACGAAGCTTATGACCGGCCAACCGCTGCAGCTCATTTTTGGGAAGATGCTCCAACTGTCTTAGCTGGAAGAGATTTGCTCAAAATGGGCACTTGGCTCGGCATAACCAAAACTAGCCGCTTTGCCGCTTTGACCAACTTCCATAATCCAGCGGTCGATACCAAAGAAAAAATTGTTTATTCGCAATCTCGCGGGAATATTGTTCGGGACTACTTGACATCAGAAACCTCCCCCGAAGCTTTTATATCGATGTTGCAAGAAAAACGGCTGCAATTCGATGGATTTAATTTGCTGATCGGTGATGCAGAAGAATTGTTTCATTATAATAGTGTATTAAATCAATTTACTCCTGTCTTACCCGGCACTCATGGATTAAGCAATGACACATTGGACACGCCTTGGCCTAAAGTAATAAGAGGCAATGAACAGTTGATCNNTTGAGTCTCTTTTTTCTTTTTTGACCACACCGTTGAAAGAAAGGGCCAATGTTCCGCTAGACCAACAAGAAAAAGAAGCTCTTTTTATCCAACATTCTCTATATGGTACCGTTTCTTCTACCATTTTACTGGTTGATCGTTTCAATAAGGTGTCTTTTGTAGAACGCCGCTTTGATTAAACCAAACAAATAGAAGAAAATTACTTTCACTTTAATATTACAGATTAAAAAAAAGCCTTTGACCAAAGACGAAAGAATGTTATCGATTCAATCGTCTTTTCAAAGACTTTTCCCTATATACAATTAGATTTTATCGGCTTGTTCAAAATCAAGTTCTGTACTTGTTTCACGACCGAACATTTCTACGTTTACTTTTAATTTAGCTTTTTCGTGTTCGATTTCAGTGATTTTCCCTGTCATTCCGCTAAACGCACCTTCAATGATCGTCACTGTTTCGCCTACTTCAAATTCAATTTCTTTATGACGCGAGCTGATACCCAGACGGCGTAGAATGACTTCGATCTCTTCATTCAGCAACGGTGCCGGTTTGCTTCCCGCTCCGTGAGAACCAACGAAGCCCGTTACTCCTGGTGTATTCCGAACAACGTACCAAGAATCATCCGACATAATCATTTCTACTAATACGTATCCAGGAAAAGTTTTTTTCATTGTTACTTTGTCTTTCCCATTTTTCTTTTCTGTTTCTTCTTCTTCTGGAATGACGACACGGAAGATGTAATCTTCCATTCCCATACTATTTGCACGTGATTCAATGTTTTGTTTCACTTTATTTTCATAACCTGAATATGTGTGTAAGACATACCAGTGTTTTTCGCTTTCAACTTGCTCCATCTTGACAACTCCTATCTCTATTATCTGGCTATTCATGATTCTTAAATTTTTTATTTACGACATACAAAAAAACCTTCATCTATAGTAAGGAAGGTTTCACGCATCAATTAATTGCATTAAGTATACCATCTAGCAAGTAATCCCGCTAGTAGTTTCCCTAAATTTTAAAAAATTAAATCAAGAATTGAAACAATACCGAAGTCAACAACCATAAAGAAAACTGCAAATATCAAACAAACTCCAAATACAATGAGGCTGTTTCTTTTCAGTTCTCTGCTTGTTGGCCAAGTGACAGCTTTCATTTCATTGCGTACGCCACTAAAAAAATTCTTTATTTTACCCATGCTATTCCCTCCGAACGGTCTTTGGATCTGTTGTTATTTCGTTTCACGATGAATGGTATGTTGGTTACAATATTTACAAAACTTCTTTACTTCTAAGCGTTCTGTCCGTCCTGCGCTATTCACTTTTTTAGAATAGTTTCTGGATCCGCAAACAGAACAAGCTAAAGCAGATTTTTTAAGAGCCATTTTTTCACCTATACTTTCTAAATTGGCTAGTGATATCCTTCTAAATTTACCATCTCTTGCAGACAGTGTCAATTGTTCTTTTTTGCTGCACTCTATAGTTGTCTGTTTTTAATTTAACCATAGACTAACCGCTAACAAGAGAATTTCTACTCCGCAGAACAACGATATGTTTTTAATGGCAACGGAAAAGGTTTCTTCTTTAACTTGCCGCTGATTAAATTCCTGCAAATTTTTCCGAATAGGAATAAGGGTTATGAGTACTCCGAGCAGTATAGGATGCAATAAACGAAAAATAACAGCCAGAATCACCATAACATAAGAAGCATACATCAAAAGATTAAATAATAAAACCGCATTTGACTTGCCAATATAAAACGGCAATGTAAAACGATGATTGCTAATATCTTGTTCTAAATCACAAGTATTATTTGCCAACATAATATTGGCAATCAGAAAGACAGTCGGCAATGAGACACAAAAAATCTTTAAAATAGTCAGTATATTTCCTTCTAATAAAAAGGTTGTTCCGTGAAAAGACAAATCAATCAGGGTTGTTGGAGCCACATTAACGTAAACCGCGATAAAGAAAATCCCGAAACCCATCACTACCCCTGAAAGAGCTTCTCCCANNATCGGCAGTGGTCCGAAGGTATAAAAAATACCAACGATAAAACAAGCACCCCCTAAAAAGAGCAATAAGATATTCGTACGGAATACCAGCCAAAGTCCAAGCAAAGAAGCAAAGGTCAGCATCGTCAAAATCAGCCGAATCACCGTCTTTTCAGCGATTTTTTCCTGTCCGATAATATTTGTGTTTTCTTTATAACTGATGTCTTTAGCTTTTTGGTAATCCATCAAATTGTTGATTGCTGTAGTCGTCAGATCGAATAGCAGCATTGCTAAAAAGAAAAGCAGCGTGTTGCCGATGTTGATGGTGCCAAAATAAAATTGTGCGAATAATATTCCTAATAGAAAAGGAAACAAACTAGCGATTTTCGTTTGAATCTCAACTAATTTTAAAAAAACTTTCAGTGTCATGATAACACCTTCTCTTCTTTATATAATTTTTCTACTTTAATTTTTTAACGTAAAATCATCGTCATTTAAATGAAAGCTTTTTTTCAGTCCATCCGATACGTAAACAGAACGGTCTTTCGTTACAAAAATAGCTTCTACATTTTCACGTTGATTGACAAAATCTAAACCGGCTTTCAAGCCCTTAGAAAAAATCACCGTTGACAAGCCGTCGCCATCAATAGATTTATCCGTTACAATACTGACACCTGCTAGATCATTCTCAAAAGGATAACCTGTCTCAGGGTCCAGCAAATGGTGGTAATTGACTCCATATACCTCAATAAAGCGTTCATAGATACCTGAAGTGACAATCGTTTGATTAGTAACGGGTAAAGAACCAAGAATTTCCCCACGTGTTTCAAAAGGGTTTTGTACTCCGACATTCCATGCTGCATTCTCAGCTCGCGGGCTATGCCCCAAAACAAAAATGTTTCCCCCTAAATCCACAATGGCTGTATCTACTTCATTGGCTTTCAGCACTTTAACGACTTCATCTGTAATATACCCTTTAGCAATTGCACCTAAATCTAAGAGCATTTCTTTTTTAGGCAAATAAACGCTGTGTTCCTGATCGTTAAACTCTACTTTCTGATAATCGATCAACGGCAATGTTGCGTCAATTTCAGCTTGTTCAGGTTTTCTAGCATCATCAAAACCAATATGCCACAAATTAGTCAAAGGTCCGATCGTCATATCAAAACTGCCTTCGCTCTCACTACTGTACGCATAAGCAGCTTTGAGTAATTCATATACATCATCTGATACAACCACAGGTTCATTTCCTGCTTGTGCATTTACCTTATCAATCTCTGAGCCTTTTTCATTGACGGTAATTTTTGCAGCCAATTCTTCGATACGGTCAAAGACTTGGTCAAGTACCGCTTCTTTTCCTTCATTATAAATCTTTACATTTACGACCGTACCCATCAAAAACTCAGTCCGGCTATAAGGTTCATCTACCAGAACACGCGCTTCGTTTTTTTTACCGCACCCTGAAGTAATCAGCAAGACACCAAATAACAAGAAAAACATTGTCCATTTATAATTGAATTTCATTATAATACCTCTCCTCGCACTGATTCCAATTTAGCAAGTTGAATCATTCAAATTAAATTATCGAAAAATTTCAACAAGGTCTTAGATAATAATTATCTAAGACCTTGTTATTTTAGCTCACTAAGTTGTACTTGTAAAACCTTATTCTTCTACTTGATTGTCAACCATAATAGTTTCTGTTTTTCCTTCTTTAGCAGCATCAACTAATTGTTGTGCATATTTTTTGAAAGATTCTGAAGAATGTGTCGCACCGGTTACAACTTCAACATCAGCTGGATCGCCTTTAGCTACTAATTCAGCATTTAATTCGGGGATGTATTCTGCTGGGCCAGTTCCTGACTTTTCTTTCATAGCTTTTTGGTACTCTTCATCTTCTGATTTTAAGTTGCCATCTTTATCAAGATA
>DIDU01000161.1:0-262 GCA_002418295.1 Carnobacterium sp. UBA5792
AAATATTTGTAAGTTTTTACATAAAATTTACAATTTCTTTATATTCTATCTCACCTTTATTATACAATGTTTTTCTTAAAAATATAAGTGTTTTCTTCGATTCTTTTTAATAAAAAAAGAACTAATCTATTTGTCCTAGATTAGTTCTCTTTGTTTATATTTAATTTTTTATTTTAACATATCCAAGATATATTCTTTTTCAACCATACCTACAGTAGATTTTATGATTTCTCCATCTTCAAATACTAATATTGTAGGAATA
>DIDU01000161.1:344-817 GCA_002418295.1 Carnobacterium sp. UBA5792
GGAAATTTCTTGTGCTCCATCTACATTTAATTTACAGATTTTGATGTTTTCGTCTTTGTTTTCTTCATCAATTTCTTCAATTATTGGAGCAAGTCCTTGGCATGGTCCACACCAATCTGCATAGAAATCTACCAAAATTTTGCCTTTAGATTGAATTACTTCTTCATCAAAGTTTTCATTGTTTAAATAAATCATATTTCACCTCTAATTATTGTTATCATTTTTGTCGTTGTTGTCGTTATTTCTGTCATTTTGATTATTATTTTGTCCATTATCTTCAGAATTTTGATTGTTATTTCTCTTTTTGTCAGAGTTTTCTGAGTTTTCGTTATCTGAATTATCTCTGTTATTATTTGAGTTATCATTATCTGTTTTTCTCTCAGAGTTTTCTTCAGAATTTGATGGTTCTTTTTCTTCGTTGTTTTGTTTGTCGCTATCTTCTTTCTTGTTGTCTGTATTTGTTACATTTTCAT
>DIDU01000161.1:837-1204 GCA_002418295.1 Carnobacterium sp. UBA5792
TGTAGAATTTTAGCCAAATCAATTCCAACATATCTGAAATGCCATGGAGCAAAGCTTAACCCTGTGATGTCTTTCTTTCCTTCAGGATATCTCAATACGAAACCGTATTTATAAGCATTGTCCATCAACCACTTATATTCTTTTGATTTCGAGAAATCTAATTTGTATTTAAGTGTGTAATCTTCACCTATCAAATCATAAGCAAGCCCTGTTTGATGTTCAGAGCTACCAGCTTTTACAAATTTTACATCTTCTACATCTTCTAACTTAGATTGTTGTTCGAATGATCTATAATCGCTAACACTTCTTAGTATTACACCGTCTTTGTTTGCATCATTAACCATTAAAGTAAATGATTTACGAGCGC
>DIDU01000161.1:1254-1503 GCA_002418295.1 Carnobacterium sp. UBA5792
TGGATCGTAATCTGATGGCAATGTGTAGTCACTGTTTACAATCAAAACGCCTTTTATTACTTTGAATTGATTTTTGTTTTCTATATCTGACAAATCAGATTTTAAAATATATCCTTTTTTGCCATTATACACTACGTATGAGAAATCTCCTTGATCTGAGTAATACTTTACATATGCATTGTTAGGGATTTGTTCAAGGACAGTGGATACTTTTTCGCTCTTTTCATACAAATTAGTCATTTTATTTGT
>DIDU01000161.1:1543-2386 GCA_002418295.1 Carnobacterium sp. UBA5792
TGGTGTTTGGTTAGTTATTGTTGTTTGTTGTTTTGGTTTTGCGCCATTTTTATTTGCAACCTTCTTAACCGCGAAAACTATTAAAAGTATCAAAACTATTGCCACGATTGCGGAAATAATTCTTCTTCTTCTCAACTTTTTCTTTCTAGCTATCCTTTTTTGTCTAGCTATTCTTTTTCTTTCCATTTCAACCATTTCTGGAGTCAAAACTATTGTTTTGCCCATGTCTTGTTCATGATTGTAACTATTTCTTTGTCGTCTCATTTCTCTACGATTTTTCTCGGCGTTTTTCTTTCTGCGCCTCATTTCGCTTTCTGAAACTCTGCCGCTTGAAAAATCGTATTTTTTATTAATATCACTGTAGCTTGATTTTCTTTTCTTGTCAGCCATATTCCACCTCTTTTATTGATGTTCTACATCCGGAGTATAATTTGGTACGATCTTTTGCAATTGTTCTACAATTACTAACTTAGAGTTTTGTTCTGTAGTTTTCTTCAAATCCACTAAGTCGTCAGATAATTTTTCTATATCGTGAACCACCGGTTCTTCTACAAATATCATATCATACTTTGTCTTACTTATATTATTAGCTTCAATCAAAGTTTCTTCGTAAAGTTTCTCTCCAGGTCTAAGTCCTGTAAATTCTATCTTGATATCTTTGTCCAATTCCAAACCTGATAATTTTATCAATTTTTTAGCCAAATCTACTATTTTTACAGGATCTCCCATATCTAACACAAATATTTCTCCACCTTCTGCCATTGCTCCAGCTTGCATAACAAGTTGACAAGCTTCAGGAATTGTCATGAAATATCTGATGATATCTTTATGAGTAACAGTAAC
>DIDU01000161.1:2392-2710 GCA_002418295.1 Carnobacterium sp. UBA5792
TGAATTTGCTTTTTGAATAGTGGAATTACTGAACCATTTGACCCAAGCACGTTTCCAAATCTAACTGCCACATACTCTGTTTTAGAAATTTGATTTTTAGATTGTACTAATAGCTCACAAATTCTCTTTGTGCAACCCATTACAGATGTCGGATTAACCGCCTTATCTGTAGATATTAATACGAATTTCTTGACGTTATGAATATCGCAACAATCTATTATATTTTTCGTTCCAAATACATTGTTCAAAACAGCTGCTTGTGGTGAATGTTCCATCAAAGGAACGTGTTTGTGAGCTGCAGCGTGGAACACAACATCT
>DIDU01000161.1:2772-3082 GCA_002418295.1 Carnobacterium sp. UBA5792
TCTTATAGATTCTATAATAACATCAATTGGTGCATCAGGATCATTTCTCAAAATTTCATTTTGTATATCATAAGTAGTGTTTTCATAGATATCAATCATCACCAATTTTTTTGGTTTATATTTTAATATTTGTCTACAAAGCTCACTACCTATTGATCCACCTGCGCCAGTTACCATTACGACTTTATCGTTCAAAAATTCATTAAGAATTTCTTTATCCAATACTACTTGGTCACGTCCAAGCAAGTCTTCGATTTGAACATCTCTTAAATCTTTCAAGTCTACCTTAGAGTCAATAAATTCATAATAA
>DIDU01000161.1:3272-3544 GCA_002418295.1 Carnobacterium sp. UBA5792
GATTTCATTTCAGGGTGATTTAACATTTCACGTACAACCAAAACTCCCGCAGCACCTGCTCCTATTACCATTGAATTAACTTGACCTTCGATAGTTTGTTCGACCGCTGATTTTTTATCAGTTTGAGTTCTTGCAATCATACGAACTATTAAAATTAAAATAACTTCAAAAACAAGAGCAATCAAAAAGCTTGATCTTGGAAGAGTTGATTTTACCAAAATCAAAAACAATGATGAACCAACACTTGCAATAGCAGTGTACACTCCAGCTTT
>DIDU01000164.1:0-1384 GCA_002418295.1 Carnobacterium sp. UBA5792
ACATTTTTGGATTTTACGAACTTTCTTTTCAAGTAAAAGCTCTCCGCCTTTTACTTCTAATATTAAGTTGACACTTAATAAACTTCCAAGTAAAAATTGAACTCCCGCTACACGTCCACTTGCATAAAGGCCTTTTAAACTTTTCGGGAATACGTGGAAAGGTCTTCTTTTTTTATCTACTAATGTTTTGTGTATATCTTGTAAAGTCATACCATCATTGTATAACGATTTTGCTTTTCTAATTAGTTCGTCCATTGGATAACTTGTTGTTTCACTATCTAATACCGTTAATGGGAAACCTGCCATTTCTGCAGCTAACTTCATATTTTGATAGGTTCCACTTACTTTTCCGCTAATAGCAACTGCAAATCCTTCTTCATATTCTTCTTTGCATTTCGAAAATAACTCTACCATTTCCCCTATGTTAGGTTGTGATGTAGTGACAGTTTTACCTTCGTTTAAAGCATTATAAACGCGCTCACGCACACCTTCTTCACAATCTTTGTACGACACACCATCAATAATAACTTNNGAAAACTCGCAGTTGTACTATCAGTAATCCAAGCAACACGCTTCATGTTGTTCCTCCCTTAATTCAATTCCTCTTTTCTAATTTTTCTATATATTTATGTTATGAAAAGAGAATATCCCTGTAATAGTAACAGGACTTTATTGTTTTGGCTATAGTAGATAGTTGATAAATGTGAATATTTCTTGTCTTTTTCACAAATTAAAAAGAAAATCAAGAAATTTGCTTGATTTTCCTTTTATCCTACATTATTTAAAAGTTTCATTATCTAAAATCACAACATAATCATTTGTTAATCGGCCGGCTTCTTTCGTATAACTAACAAGTCTTTGTACATTATCACAGCTAAGTTTTGCACCCCATACGAGTAATGGTACACCGATAAAGTCGATGTGAAACCTTCTAGAAAACAGACCGCCAAAAGTCATTGGTAAAGGTACTGTTGGTGATGTATTAGAAAAAACAATCTTTTCATGACTTTGATAATGTTTTTGCAGAATCTCTCCTAAATGCTTCATCGCAGGTACAACGATTTTTGATGCGCCGCATCCAATCGTATAAACCGGGTTACCATTTTCATCTACTCCATGAAAAATAATTTTCCCCATATCTTCAGTTTTCAATTTATTAAAGTAATCCACATTTAATATTTCTTCTTTTGTTAGCTTACGATCCGTTGGTAATTTATTTAAATGATAGGCTGCTGCAAGTGCAGTTGAATGCGTTCCGCCGAAATCCGTGTAAATGAATATCATATGATCATCCCTTGTTATAAAAGTTCAATGTTATTTAGCATTACCGTTCACAGCATTGTTAAACAAGGGATGATTGTATTTACAGTTTTCGTTAATTCAT
>DIDU01000164.1:1491-1935 GCA_002418295.1 Carnobacterium sp. UBA5792
TAAGCTTATTTATAAAAGTAAAAAGACGTACTTTTGACTCGTACGTCTTTTATCATCTTTATTCAAAATAAATGTATACTTTAACACGTATGAATTGTTAGTTAAAATACTTTTCAAAACAAAAACAATCATGCACTCGTTTAAATTGTTTTCTTATGTCTTCTTTATTTTCACCTGTATAATGAGCAAATGTTTGAATTGGATATAACTGATCTATATTACTTTTCATTACACCTTTTATCTCGTCTGTATGATCGCTATATACGTGTAAATAGGAATCTACTTTTACAAATCCGTTATTTTCGTACAATCCATGTACCCATGGATTGTCCCTAGTCCAGGCTTCCAGGCGATTTAGGTTACGTTCATTCGCTAACTTCTCCGCTTCCTTTAATAGCTGATTACCAATCTTCATGCTACGGAACAATATGCCAAATCATGCCG
>DIDU01000164.1:2055-2321 GCA_002418295.1 Carnobacterium sp. UBA5792
ACGGGTTTCATCCTCTTTTCTATACGATCTAATTTCTATATCCATATAATTAAAAAGCTCCTTCTATTTCTATCATTAATTTTTCGGGTCCTGCCCCTTTATTTGACGGAATAACTAATGTAATCCCTAAGTCTGGATATACGGCCGAGCGAAAACTGACGCCTGGATCATATCCCATTACATGATATTTGAATATCTTGTTTTCTCTTATTTCAATCCATATTCCATAGCCGTAAGATTGATAACTATTTACTTGGATGTGAGGA
>DIDU01000164.1:2396-2782 GCA_002418295.1 Carnobacterium sp. UBA5792
TTTTTATCGGAATAGAGTAAGCATTTGTTCTCCATGTCTGGCTAATTTCATCTTTTATATATCCGAGAGCTGTCTGCTTTGGTAATCTATCTAAAGAAAAATAGCCAGAATCATTCATACCAATTAATTTAAATATATTTGTTTCTATATACTCCGTAAATTTAAGTCCTGTCTGTTCTTCGATTATTAACCCCAGTATGATAAAACCAGCATTGTTGTAGTGAAACTTACTTCCAGGCGCAAACATCATATCTCTGTTTTGAAATAATGGTAAAAAGTCTTTTAAATTTTTTAATAGATACATAGGAGTTTCTTTCCAAAGATCCTCAAAGTTATCCAAAATACTTTCATCAAAATAATCCGGAATACCCGAACTATGTGTCAGA
>DIDU01000164.1:2810-3038 GCA_002418295.1 Carnobacterium sp. UBA5792
TAACTTTGTATGAAAAGTAATTACACCTCTTTCAACAAGTTGACAAATGCCAATTGCTGTGAATATTTTACAGCCGGAGGCAATTCCAAACCTAGTTTGTAGCGTATTGTTTATATACTCATTTCGATTTGCATAACCAAACGCTTCTTCATAAACTATGCCCTTTTTTTCTTTCACTAAAATTACCCCAGAGAAATCTATATGACGATATATTTCTTTTACAATGTT
>DIDU01000166.1:0-3055 GCA_002418295.1 Carnobacterium sp. UBA5792
CAACCGGCTGTTGCCAATTTATTTCCCGGAAAATATAAAAAACACGTTATTGAACTGCTGCATCAAACAAACGAAGTGATTTCTGCTTATATCAGTGGAAAAGGTTTAGCGAGTATTGTGGTGGCTATCTTAATATACTTTGGTTTTTTATTTATTGGACTGCCTTATACGCTATTATTAGCAATCATTAACGGTGCTACCAATCTTATTCCTTATATTGGTCCTTTCATTGGTGCTGCGCCTGCATTTATTGTCGGCTTGACGATCTCTCCGGCAACAGCTTTTTTTGTTGCTTTGATCGTATTTATTGTACAACAGCTTGATGCTAATTTCCTGACGCCGAAATTCGTTGGGAAATCTTTAGCGATCCACCCATTGACTATTATTATCATTTTATTAGTAGCAGGAAAAATGATGGGGATCGTAGGAATTATTTTTGGAGTCCCGGCTTTTGCAGTAATCAAAACAATCATCCATTATATTAAGTCTACTCCGATGAATGCCATAGAAAATAAAAAAATTGAAGTAGAAAAGTAGTTGCAATACTAAAAACTCTCTTTCTTTCCAGTTATGTAACGGAAAAGAAAGAGAGCTTTTTTGTAGAGTAGGTAATATTTTGGCTACTTAGTCATCAGCCGTTTAACAAAACGAGCGTTCATCAGCTTGTACCCTACGAATAATCCCATATAATTCAAAAGCAAGTCGCTCACATTAAAAGATCCTAGCCCTACTATGTATTGAACAAGCTCTACTGAAAATAAAGGAATAAGTGTTTTTATCGCTAGTTTCTGAAGATTCCACCGCTTCAAATAAGAACCTAGTGGGATAAAGCAAGCCAAGTTAAAAAACATATCCATACCTCTGCCTTTTAATAATTCTCCAACAAAAGTTAACGGATTTAACGTCATTCCTTCACGGCTGGAACTGTTAAAAAATAAAAAGCCGATCAAGGCTATTCCATACACAAGAGTAGAGGATTTCACGCTCTTTATACCTTTCGTATGGTAAATAATGTAATAAAAGGCCCCAACTAAAAGAGAAGCCAAACCTAAAGAAATCATCAATGAAACGATACGGGTATCTGGTAAAATATAAATTGGCTTTAAATACAAGGCCAGCTTCTGTTGAAAAATGGTACGGTAAAACCAATTTGCACTGAAGAAGCTGATAAATGCTAAAAAGATGAAGAGACGGCGTTTATTTTTCTTTCCTTTGAATAGTTGCATAACTTACTCCTATTGTGCATTTTGTATAATCTTTTCTCATTCCATAGTAGCATGTGCTCGCACAAATGGGAATAAAAAAACAAACAAACGTTCTTGTTTACTTAGGGAGCTAACTACTTGTTTGTGCTTAATTTTCTGTCTTTTTAGTATACAAAAAACCTTAATTTCTAATTGCCTATTAAAAGGAACTAGCCATTAAGGTTTCTTTTGTCTATTAATTGAACGGCTGTCTGATCAGGTATCCATCCTTGCCATTATTTTTCAGCTTATTTTGCTTTTAATTCAACGTTTATATTTCCTCTGGTAGCTTTAGAGTAAGGACACACTTGATGAGCTTTTTCCATCCATTCCAATGTTTCATCTGTTGAAAATCCACTGATCTCGCCTTCTAACACAACTTTTAGTTCAAAACCTTCGTTTGGATCATTATATAAAGCAACTGTACATTCAATTGTACTTGCTGCTTTTATTTTTGCTTGTGAAAGCACTAATTCAAGAGCTCCATTAAAACAAGAACCATATCCTGCTGCAAACAATTGTTCAGGATTTGTTCCTTCCCCTTTACTGCCGGGCGCTGATATTTTGTATTCAACGGAATGGTCTGGAGAATGAGTTTCACCGTTTCTACCGCCTGTGTTGATCATTTTTGTTTCATATAGCTTTGTCATCGTTTATTCCTCCTAGTTTTGTCGTTAACTCGTTGAGTTGAGCAATTAAAGCAAAATATTCTTTTTCATCAAAATTTAAAAGAGAAAGACAATTAGCAACCTTTTTAAGCAACTCATCCTTTATGTCATTTGCTTTTTTTGTTGGCTTGATCATTACTTGTCTTTCGTCTTCCGGATTACGATTTCGAGTAATATAGCCGTTTTTTTCCATTCTTTTCAGCATAGGAGTTAGCGTTCCGCTATCCAATACCAGCCTTTTTCCTAACGTTTGAACGCTTTGTTCTGGTTCTTCCCATAATAAAAGCAGTGTTAAGTATTGTGGATAAGTTAATGAAAAAGGTTCCAGAATAGGACGATAAAATTTTGTAAACTGTTTGGATAAAGTATAAGTTGAAAAGCAAAGCTGCTCTTCTAATAAAAAATGATTGCCTTTCATGTATTCCCTCCTGTTTAAGTTGTGCACAATTGAATTGTACTCCACATAAGTATAAAATGCAAACCTTTTCATATCAGTTTTTAAAAAAATACACTTATCGCCTCAATTAAAGAGAGGAGATAAGTGTAAGAGAATAAAAACTGCTTATTTAACGAGTTGTTTTTGTAAGAGTTGATAAAGTTCTTCTAATGTTTGGATTTGATAATCAGGTTCAATACCCGTTTCGTTTACTTTGTTTCCAGGATTGAACCAACAAGTAGCGATGCCAGCTAGTTGACCACCTTTGATATCTGAAGTGAGAGAATCGCCGATAATCAATGTCTGTTCTTTTGAAAAGTTTGGAATGCGAGCAAAGACATAATCAAAATAGGCTTTCATAGGTTTTTGGAACCCGGTGTCTTCTGAAACAAAAATATCTTTAAATAGCGGATAAAGACCCGAATCCCGTAACCGTCTGTATTGTGTCTTCGAAATGCCATTAGTTACAATATATAAATCATAATCATCTTTTAATTCCTGAACCAAATCAAATGCACCCACCATTAAATCGTGTCCTTCATTTAAGTAATTGCGGTACTTTTGTTCAAATAAAATCCCATCAATTTCTTTTTTCAGCTCTTTAAATAGAGTAGAAAAACGTGTATTGACCACTTCGTCACGCCCAATTTTCCCTTCTTCAAAAGCTTTCCATAGACTTTGATTAATTTGGCCGTATCGCGCTTCAA
>DIDU01000166.1:3109-6665 GCA_002418295.1 Carnobacterium sp. UBA5792
AGGTAATTTTTCATCATTTCAATCTCTCTTTCATTTTTATATTTTAAATTTCTTTTTTTATAGCATAAAACAGTAGCAGGCAACCGAAGACTGCACTCAGCATTCCAGCTGTTAGCATTGTATGAACCGTTGCATTATCTAACAACCAACCTCCTAGCCCATTTCCAAAAACACTTCCTAAAGTAGTTGCCCCAATCACCAGGGTCTGTCCTTTTACTTTATCCCCTTTTTTCATTAATTTGTTCACATAATAAGCTGATGCTGGAACATAAATCGCGAAAGAAAGCGCTTGGAATAATTGAGCAATATTGATCATCCAAACGGTGCTGGATCCAAGAAACAACAGGCTACGAACAACAAAGAAAAAGCTGGAAATTTTTAGCAATGAGCTGCTTTTATATTTGGAAGCTAAGTAACCAAATCCTAACATCGCCGGCAATTCTACAGAAGCTGCGATTGTCAAAGATAAACCAAAATCACTATCCTTTCCGCCAAGGCTAGCCATAATCTGCACTAAGTAACTGTTAATAATCGTATGAAATCCAAAAAGAAAGACGATAGCTATTAAAAAAAGAAGAAAACGTTCGTACTGTTTAAAAAAATGCAACAGGCTTTTAGGACGTGTTGCTTCATTTGAGTAAAATTCGGATGTTTCTCTGCTCAATTGCGTTTCCGTTGCGGGAAAAGTGACTATGAGAAGCAAAAAGATCAAATACAAAGAAACACAAAGAAGAGGGATGATCGTTGCATTGTACTCATTAAGAGCCCTTCCTAGAAAAAAGGAAATAAAAGCAAAAGAAAGTGAACCTACTCCTCTCGTTAAGCCATAATTGATCTCTAGTCCTTCATTAATGTGTTCAAAAATCAGTGAATTGAGCAAAGGCTGTAACGTAAGTGTTAATGAAGTTACGCCAATGTATAAGGCTGTACTGATAAGAGGATTATCTGGTACCGTAATTAATCCGATTAAAAAAAGAATATTCACGATTGCAATAGAAGAAATCACCTTTTTTAAAGATAGGCTGCTTAACTGATCAACCAGAAAACCGACTGCAGGCTGTAACACAACCGAAAAAATATTTACCAGCGCTAGTATCACACCAATTTGCTGATTTTCAAAGTTTTTTGCCAGCAAAAATACCGATGCAAAACCATAAATGGCACAAAAACACATCCAATAAAGACTTTGTAAACCGGCATACTTTAAAGTTAAAGAGGTATGTTTAGTCATTTTTCTTTTTCCTTTCCCATATTATCACAAAAAATTATTTGCTGTTCTTAAACAGAATAACATTCCTTCTTGTAATTTAGTATGATAAATCTCATACTAATAAGGAGGTGAGTTGATGAAAGCTGAAAATAATCAAGAAATAATTAACGCTTATCTAAGTGATGCAAAAGTTCAATCCCTATTCTCTAAAGATTTTCTTCCCTATGCTAACATTCATACATTTAAAGAAAAAGAGATGTTAACAAACGAAGGAGAAGCTTTTCCTTATCTTTATTACTTAGTTTCTGGTAAAGCTAAAGTATTTATGACACATAAAAATGGGAAAGTATCTTTAATTAATTTTTTAACCGAATATTCGCTTATTGGAGACCTAGGTTTAGTCGGAGTTGAGACGCAAGCGAAAGGCATTCAAGCTATGGAGAATTGTGTTTGTATCGCCTTTTCGCTAAAAGAATGTGGTCAGAAGTTGCTACAAGATGTTTATTTTTTACAACAATTATGCAAGACATTAGGCGAAAGAACACTGACAAGAACAAAAAATTACGCTAAAAATAGCGGCTATCCATTAGAAAACCGATTAGCTGCTTTTATTCTGCTTACTGAAAAAAAGAACAGCTATAGTGAAAAGCATACTGAAGCTTCTGATTATCTAAACGTCAGCTATCGTCACCTTCTTTATGTACTTAAACAATTTTGTGAAAAAGACTGGTTAAAAAAAGATGGCAGAAACTACTGGTTGCAGAATAAAGAACAACTAAAAAAATTGGCAGATGAACTTGAATAGCCAATCTTTTTAGTTTCAATAGAGGCAATTACATAACATTACTTACTGTTCGAATAACTCATTGGCTATTTTCCATCATCTCCTGTTCTAGCCCTTCATCATCTTTGATTTCGATCGAAGATAATTTTCCTTTTTCTTGACTTTCTGCTTTTCCTGTAACAAGAGCTGTTTTTTCTTCTCCATCATCCGTTATATAAACTAAATGAACTTTAAAAACATAATGCTGAGAATCATTTTTATCTTGGGTAATATCCATTCCATTTACCATTAATTGATACTCTGAAGACTCCGCTGCGATCGAATACTTAAATACCAGTTCATCAATAAATTTTTCATAGCCTGTTTTTGTAAAGAAGTCGCCAAATCTTTCATCTAATAGATTATTTAATTTATCAGCGGCTGAGCTAGTCATTTCTGGTTTTTCATCAAATGTATTTGTCAGGTAATAGTATTCTGTCAGAAGTTCTTCATCAGGTGCATTCAATAGTTGTTGTAGTACACTTTCGATTGTTTGTATATTTGGGTCCTGAACCAATTGTTCACTATTTTTTGTATGATTGGCAGTACAAGCTACGAGCAGTAGCGAAAATAAACTCCCTATAAAGACAAAAACAAGTTTTTTTTGTCTTTTCATCATTGGCTATTCACTCCTTTAAGGTGCTTATTTTTTTATATTTGAGATTAGCGTAGAAAAATTTATATAATTCCTTATACCATAAGAAAAGAAATAACCTTTGTTGGTTATTTCTTTTCTTTTGAATAACGCTGCTTCACTTTAGCGGTTTGTTTCAACAATTGGAAGCCAACCAGGATTGCTTTCGATATATTCCCACATTGCATCAGGCAGCATTAAATCAGCTCGGTCTTGAGGATGAATTTTCGTACGAATAGTCTTTTCTTTTCCTTCCTTAACTTTCTTGACCCAATCAGGCTCCACAATCAATTCGCGCCCAACGGCAATTAATGGAATTCCTAGATCCAANNCTAATCCTTGATTTTTTAATTTAACTACTAACTGCAACGTATCATCCAATGTAATGCCTGGTTCTTCCATTTCTTCAGGAGAAATTCGGTATCCAAGTATAAAGGGTTTTCTTGCATATGTTTTGACAGCTTCTTTTGCTGCTTGTACGACTGCGAGTGGAAAGTTCATTCGCTTTTCAAGTGTGCCTCCCCAAAAATCGTCTCTGCGATTCGAGTGTGGAGAAAAAAATTGTTGAATCAAATACGTGTTTGCTCCATGCAGTTCAACACCGTCAAATCCAGCTTGTATGGCTCTTCTAGTAGCTTCACCATATGCTGTTACCAGTTCACGTACTTCTTCATCCGACAAGGCTCTTGGTGTCTCTGAAAAATCTCGAAGAGCTGGCACTGCACTTGCACTAACCGGTTGTTCGCCTCTCAATGTTCTGCTTGTACCCATCCGCCCTACATGAAAAATTTGCAAAATTGCTTTAGCACCTGTACTTTGAATTGTCTTTGCTAATTTTGAAAGACTCTCAACGCGATTATCAGAAGCTGCACTGAGGGATCCTGCAAAT
>DIDU01000166.1:6676-9574 GCA_002418295.1 Carnobacterium sp. UBA5792
AAGACCTGCTGCTCTACGTTTATAATAGTTATGTTCGTCGGTAGTTACCATGCCATTTTCAAAAGATGAATTAGTCGTCATTGGTGCCATAATGATCCGATTGTCAATCGTTACGCCAGAAGAAAAGGTAAAAGGTTCAAATAATTTACTATACTTTGGATTCATTAGAAACCTCCTGATTTTTTATAAGTAAGATTTTATTTCATCATACTTCAAAGAAGTCTTTTTTCAAAGTAAAACCAACTTGGAGTTTGATCGTTAGAACGCGAAAGGAGTTTACCTACCTTATCTTCGTTTTTTTTACACTTCAGGCACATAAAAGGAGTTTGTGGACCATATCCTTTTTTTCCACACACTTAAGGTCTATATAATGGATTTATCTACCATAAGGCTATAAAACCATACAGAATGAGGTGNNTAGCTGCTAAAATCGAATTATTCTGGCTGCAGTTGAAAAGTACAAAACCATAAATTTAACTTACCTATCATATGGAAAGGAATTCTTAATGCTTACTGTATGCAGAACAAAAAACTAGTCTTCTTCAATTCCTTATCGAAGAATGCTAGTTTTACTTTTGTGCAAGCTTAATTTTTTAATTCTGTAACGATTTGATTTAATCGTTGAATTTTTCCATCCGCAAGGTCTTGATTGAAATTAAACCGGTTATCTTCTTTGGCCAATACATACATGCCAGCTGCTTTTCCAGCTCTGATCCCATAAGTAGAATCTTCAATCACAAGACACTCTTCAGGTTTTACTTCAAGTGCCTCAGCCGTTTTAAAATAGATCTCTGGGTGCGGTTTTGACTGTTTAAACATTTCTCCACTTAAAATAGAATGAAAATAATGTTTGAGATTGCATTGTTCTAAAACTTCTAGGATATTACTATGAGATGAAGAAGAAGCTAGAGCTATTTTATAATTTTCCTTGGTCAGCCACTCAAGTACNNTGATGTCTTGATCTACTATTTTTCTGAAATCAATCGGCATATCTTTATAAAATTCATCATATGCTGCTTCATATTGGTTTTTATCTAGCTCTTTTCCCCAAATACGTTGAATAGCATCCCAAGTATCGACAGAACTAGAACCTACAATCTTATTCAGCTCTTCAATTTCTGGGTGAATATTGTTATATTTAAAAAACTCATGGAGCCTTTCGTAATAGACCGGTTCAGTGTCTACTATCACACCATCCATATCAAAAATAACTGCTTTTACCATAGTCATCTCCCTTTTAAAAATTATTAACTAGCTATTATAGTTAGTGTAGCATAAAAGAATTGAAATACCATCTATCAAATGGCTTAAGGAAAAGTCCTTCCTTATAAAAATTAGCTTATTTCTTACTTCTTTCGTGAATAAGCTCATCAATTGTCAAAAAGACATTTGTATAAGTCATTTTGATAGTTTCTTTATTTTTAACATTATTATATAGCCCATACTGCCAAGTCCTGAATTCAGTCCCTTCAGGATATATCCCTGCTATGTAAGTTTGATTTTCAAAATCTTCAACTTCCTTATAATTTAATTCTTCTTCAGTAAAAGGAATAAACGATTTTGTTGTATCTATAAAAAATACTGGAATTTTTAAATTATGATAAATTGCAGTATACTTACTTGCAGAAGCTTCAACCAAGTGTTCTTTCATAATAAAAATAGCATCTAACTCATTTAATACCACCTCATTTTTTTCTAAATCGCCTAGTGTTAGTGTGGTAAAAGTAATATTTTTTTCATTCACCTCAGGAACGATTTCAACAATTCCTATTTTTAAATCAGCTCCATTATAAGGTATATAATTTTCAATGCTCTCTTCTTGGACAGCATTTGATATGGAAGATGAAGTGGGTGCAGCAGTTTCTGAACTGCAACCAGCTGCTAAAAATAAGAACAACAATGGCAAACACCAAATTTTTTTCATCGTAAACAGTCTCCTATGCTTTTTTTACTTTCTATAAATGATTAGGTGTTTAATCTAATTGATTGTATCAAGATAGCGCTTTAGTTCTCTTGTATTCTTGAGAATCACTATATTAGTTTTGTCTGTACTGTATGCATGCAAAGTAGACACCAACTTTCCACGCCTTTCAGGGAAATGCCAGACATATTTAAAGAAAGAAAAATCGAAACGTTCAGAACATCCTTCAGCCATATCGGGACGGGTATGACCATAGTACTTAAAAGAACGTTTAACAGCTCTGAAAAAATAAAGAAATCGAGGATAATCAAGAAATATTGCTTGGTCACAATGTTCTAATCGTATAGGAAGTGTGGGTGAATAATTTCCTTCAATGATCCATTTTTCGTTAACAGCAATAATTTGCGTGACTTTTTCTATTAATTCTTCTTTTTCAATTTCAATCCAACCAGATTTAAAAAAGAGTGAATCTAAATGTATGACAGGAATATCTAATTTGTCTGACAAGGTTCTGCAAAGAGTTGATTTGCCAGATCCAGACGGCCCCACAATAACTATTCTTTCCATTAAACTATTCCTCCTTACTTATAATTTCCGTAATTTCTACGTATTCTTTCTAACAATAACTTGTGCACCATTCACATTTTCTTGTTTAGTTCATTTAAAATTTTGCCTATTTTAAATAACATACTCATAAAAAGATATGGAAGCAATAAGATGAACAAATAATTGATCACCATTATTTGCGGGCTGTGTTCAGCAGGCATCATTTGCGTATTTCTTAAACCAGTCAATAGTCCGCCGGTATTGAATTGAATCTCAATAAAAAGCATGACGGTAATCATTTCTAAATAGATGAACATCATGATGCTTTCCAAAAATGTTAATAAGTTGGGGATAACATAAGAAAAAAAGAGTTTATATTTAGGATATCCCAGTGATTTTGCAAAAACAAAATAATTAGATTGATAAACTTC
>DIDU01000166.1:9614-9808 GCA_002418295.1 Carnobacterium sp. UBA5792
TCATGTATTTGATCAGAAAAATAATTGGAAAAATACTCAATATAACTAATGGGACCACTACTGCAGGTTCTCTTGGCGTGCCAACTGTTTTAAAGAGATAGATAGACGTCGCTTTATAGATAACCACGCTAAACCAATGAATAAAAAGGACAATGCCCACGACAGGCAAGCTTTCAATATCTTCTAGATATCGT
>DIDU01000018.1:0-331 GCA_002418295.1 Carnobacterium sp. UBA5792
CTTTTTTGAACATTAGTAAATTCGTTCTCCGCTTTTCTTAAAGATAAACGCTTTTGGATAAACTAAATCAAAATTCACTGAAGTTCCTTCTTCTAGTTCTTCTTCAATGCTGACAATTGATTTCATCCGATTTGAATCAATTTGGAAATTTAGTATTCTTTCTCGTCCAATCAATTCGACATTCGCCAGTGTTGCCTTGAAAATTCCTTCGCCTTCTGTCGGCAGCACATCTTCAGGACGAATTCCTAAAACATATTCTCCATCCGGCATCGCTTCTTTGAACCGAATGGATGAAAAGAGAGAACTAGGAATCTCAAAAGAATCGCCATGT
>DIDU01000018.1:353-8927 GCA_002418295.1 Carnobacterium sp. UBA5792
TCGTATTGATAATCGGATTTCCAATGAATTGAGCGACAAAAAGATTGGCGGGTTCTAAGTATAAGTTTTGCGGGTCATCATTCTGCTGAATAATGCCTTCATTTAATAGGATGATTTTATCACTGATCGATAATGCTTCTTCTTGATCATGTGTAACAAAAATTGTCGTGATGCCTACTTCTTTCACTAAACGGCGAATTTCTTCTCGTATTCGTAAACGCAAGCGAGCATCTAAGTTACTTAACGGTTCGTCCAACAGCAGCACATCAGGTTTTTGTACCAGAGCCCGTGTAATGGCCACACGCTGTTGCTGCCCTCCTGATAATGTACCAGGTTTTTTACTATGTAGCTCTTCAATATTTGTTAAAGCCATATATTTTTCAGCCGTTTCTTTAGCTTTTTCTTTAGAAATCTTTTTTTTACCTACTGTTAACGGAAACATAATATTTTCCAAGACTGTCATGTGCGGATAAAGAGCGTAATTCTGAAAAACAAACCCAATGTTGCGGTCTTTCGGTTCTGTTTTGACCACTGAGCTGCCCGCAAAACGGATGTCTCCACCTGTAGGGCTTAATAAGCCGGCAATCAGGTTAAGAATCGTTGATTTACCGCAACCACTTGGTCCAAGCAAACAAACCAAATCACCTTTCTCAATCGTAAAATCTACTGATTTTAAAGCTTCAAATCCATTACCGAACACTTTCTTCAAGTCGATAACTTCTATCATATAACAGCCTCCTAAGCTAAATTTTGCGCCTTACTTAACCCTCTTTTATCAGATAATAAATCTTAATCAAGCTATCTTTCTATCCTTCATCTGAAAATCATCTAAGTAAAACCAGTAAAATTTATTTCTAACAAGTTAAGAATAGCAAACTATTCCACAATATTCCAGAACAGAATTATTTGTTTTTTCTAATAAGTAAGAACAAAAATAATGTTATAAGGTAAAAAAATTTATGTTTGAGCATACTCTTAAATTATGCGAACAATTTTATTTTTCAAAGCAGAAACACTATAGGAAATTTTTGTAAGCTGAAATTTAATTAAGCTGGCTATTCCTTCACTTATATCTTTAATTTAAAGTCTTTAATAGCGCCTCAAAATTTGCCTGTTCATAAACATATTGAACGGCATCTGGATCATTTGTCCAATTTGAAAATACCTTGCATAGGTAATTTAAATCTTTATCTCCGTCTTTTTTCGTTTTAATCAAAAACAATGTTTTAACTACAATTTTTTCCCATAAAATAGGATGCTTTAATATAATAACTAAACAAAGACGTTTTTTTATTATTTTGTCTATATCTTGGATATGCACTAAACCATTTCCAACTTCATGATAAGCAAGTTTTCTATTTGTTTTTTCTTTTAAATAATCTTTACTTCTCAAGTAATTTAAAATGTCACGCTCGATTCCTTTCTTTGTAGTTGCTTTAGAAATAAGCACACTGTCTTCATTAATATAGCTTTGTAAAATTTCCTTTGAGCTGTTAGGATTCCTCAAAAAAGATTCAACATTTAACAGCTTTTCTTTAGTGACATTACTGATCACTGATTTCCCTCCAAATATTTCTTTATTTAAGGATACAGTAGAAACCAATAAATCAAAATCATTCTTTATTCTATCAAGAGAATCAATATATATTACTTCATATAGTTCTTTGTTGAGCGTATTCTTTAAAATGCTTTCATAACTGAGTTTCTCAGAACGGTTGTTTCCTGTATAAAGCATAATTTTAGTTGGTTTTTTCTTCATATTATTCAAAGCATACTGAAAATACAAAATCAAGTATCCATATTCATCTAACGGAATAGCTTTTTTTGTTAGTTTTTTTTCAATGATCCTAGTGGCAGATATCGTGATTTTTGAGGCAAACAAATAATCTCTGAAATGTTGAAAAATAAATGGATTTTGAATGGTTAAATCATTTTTTACCCGTCTATAAAGCTGTTCAATATGCAATGCTAAAAGTTCCATTAGTGTAGTATCTTCTGAAAAATCTAAATCAAAATTTATATATACTTCTTTCATAATTTCATTAACGATACATAAGACACGTTCCTTAAGAGCAGGTGTTAAATGAGAAATGATTTTTTTATTAGTAAGATGAGTATAAAGAAAATAAATCGATTTTTCTTCAATGCTCTCTACGTCAAAGAAAGGTTTTACTCGATTTATAATTTCTGAAGAAGCTCCATAGCTGTACTTATCCCTTATTTTTTTACTGATATCTAAGTCTTTTTCAAATTTTTGTCTAGAAAATAAAATCACTATCTGAATAGCTAAATCATTGATAGAATTCTTTGAAAGTAAAATTCCGTAACTCTTGCTCACTTCATTAATAATCTTTTCAAGGTACTGGAGTATCGCAGAATCCCTTTTATATATAATTTGTTTATAGTTTGATAAATAACTTAAAAAACTATGGAAGAAAAAATTTGAAATAGCTAATCTCTTATGAAATTCAGTACCCATAACTTCAACGCCATAATTAGGTCTATGCGAAATCTTTAACCTGTACTCTGAAAACAGTGCTCGGACTTTTTTCATATCTTTACTTAAACTTGACGGGCTTATATAGAGTTCATCCGCCAAATCGTCATACCTGATTGCACCTTCTGCTAGTAAAAGCCGTTGTACAAGATACGCGACTCTATCATAATTTTTAAGAATTAGATCTTTGTCTCTGGATAACGTCAACTCATCTGAACTAAATATAAATGAACTATCTAAACGATAGCCTTTAGCTGGATAAGATTTTAATAGCATTNNTCTTGGTTGATATTTTCCTTTATTCGTGAGATATCTTTTTTTACAGTACGCTTTGATACTGATAGATAGTTAGCTAGTTCCTCTGCGGTGACATACTTATTTTTCTTTAAATAATCTAAAATTAATAATTCTCTATTTGAAAAATAAATATCCATTTTACCACTCCATTCAAAATAAAAAGCGCAAAATCTATACTAAAGATCTCGCACTTTTCATTATAACAAAATTCAATTAATTAAAATATATTAAAACAGTCCCACTAATGAGCCTAATAGCCCAAATAGGATGGTCACACCTAATAAAAACATTGACCCTTTTTTCTTTGATTTAAGCAGCCAAAACATAAAAAGTGTGTACAATAAAGGCAGCAATAAAGGAAAAATTTGATCGATATAATCTTGTAATTTAAAAGCGGTATCATTAAAATCAAAAGATATTTTTGTATTTAATTGAACCATTTGCGCACTCATTGCACCTATTACCATTAAACCCACAATTGTTGCAGCTTTAGATATCTTATGAAATATATTTGATTCTGAAATATCCGTTAAAATTGAAGTTCCGAGTGAATATCCAAACACGCCACCATAATAACGTAGTAATAAGTGAGGAACATTGAATACAAATAAGAATAAGATAGGTCCTAAAATATTACCTTGTTGAGCAAGAGGCAAACCTACTGCGGCTGCGATAATTCTAAGAGTACCCCAGAAGAAAGAGTCTCCAATACCCGCTAACGGTCCCATTAAACTAACCTTGATATTATTAATTGTATCAACTTGAAATTTTGGATTCATGCTCGCTTCTTTTTCTAAAGCTGAAGAGATCCCTGTAATCGTAGAAACTAAATGTGGAGTAGTATTAAAAATCTGCATATGACGTGTTAATGCTTCAGCTCGTTCTTTTTTTGTGCTATAAAAACGTTTAATAGCAGGCCACATACCAACTGCATAACCTAATGCTTGTTGACGCTCATAATTATATGAATTTTCTAAAAGAAAGGAATACCAAAACATTTCCCGAAAGAACTTCTTTTCTTCTTTTGAGTATTTACGTTTATTCATCGAATAAGTCCTCCAATTCTTGGTCTGTACCTTCTGCGACTTGAGCAGAGTTATTTGAACCTCCAACTTCAAAAACAATGATAAATGCGATAATTACTCCAACTAAAGTAACAGCTAATATAGGTAAATTACCATAAGATATCATGATGAAACCAAAGATAAAGTAAAGTATATTTTTACCACTCATCATAGGTTGTAATAACAACGCAAATCCAACAGCGGGCAACAAGTTTCCTGCTACTTGTAAACCATTCATAATAGTTTCCGGTATATTATTAACGAAACTTTCTACTGCAGAGGAACCAAATAAAATAGCTACAAATACCACCACAAAATACATTAAACATTGCAAGAATAAACCAAACATATTCAACGCAAACATCCCTTTGATATTAGCATTTTCAGCAAGTGAAACAGCAAAGTTCATAAACCAGCTTCTTACAATAAAGATAATAACTTTTAATGATTGAGCAAGTATTGCAATTGGTAATGCTAATGTTAAAGCAACTTCCGCTCCTTGCCCAGTAATAATTGCAAAAGCCGTTCCTAAACTTGCTCCTACTAAAACATCAGGCGGAACAGCTGCTCCAACTTGAATTGCTCCCATAAAAACAAGTTCCAGACTTGCACCTATTATCAAACCAGCCTTTAAATCTCCCAGCACTAATCCAACCAATGTAGAAATAATAATGGGTCGATTAACCATTGGTGTTCCGCCCATTTTTTCTAGAAACCAGACTACAGCAACTACCAATCCAACTAGTAAAGCATTAGTCATTCTGCATACCTCCTATTTAATTTTAGAGTTCGTTTATTAGCTTAGGTTTATCAGAAGGAACCAATCTAAATTCGACTTTATATCCTTCATCATTCAAGCTTTTTAATATTTCTTTATCTTCTGCTGTTACATAGGCGTAGGAAGTAAGTGGTTCTTTATCTTCTTCTTTTTGTATTCCCCCAATATTCAAATTAGGGGTTTCATTTATCCCATGCAACAGTTTGTTTGCTTCATTTATGGTATCTGTGACAACAAATACTTTCAGATGTTTTAACTTTTCATTGTTTAATAGTTCAATAGCATCAGATAAGTTTCGAATAGCTAGCTTAACTCCTTCTGGTTTCGCCATCTTAATAGCTGCTTTTCGTAAATTATCTTTTGCAGCACTTTCACTAACAATCACGATTGCCTCGTATCCTAATTCAGCTTTCCAACTATAAGCAACTTGTCCGTGTAATAATCGATCATCCACTCTGATTAATTGAATCATTTTTACCTCTCCTTTTTAAAAGTCATCTTCAAAATCCAATGTACTCAATTGTTCATTAACAAATATAACTTGATTTCGAGTTCCGGTAATAATTTCTTTAATCTTCTCATCATTGATTTGGCTGCTATCTACTGTAAATAATTCAAGCAACATAGGTAAATTCATTCCAGTAATAATTTTTACTTTACTCATATCAAACATTTTAATAACTTTTTGATTAACACTTCCGCCAAAAACGTCGGTTAATATTATCAAGTTCTGTTCATTTATATTAGAGTCATTAATTACTCTTTTAACTTTCTCTTCTAATGTCTCTTCATCTATATACATATCAATCGCATATGCATTGTCTTGTTTTCCTAATATAATTTCTATTGAAGAAAGGAGACCACTTGCAAAATTTCCATGGCTGATTAATAAATAATTCATTATACTCACCTACACTGTCTTATTAATATATTTTTCAATTTGAGGATAGATTTTTTCGGAAAGGTCTCTTCCTTTATCTGTAGCTAACAAGTAACTGATCACTTGAAAAAAAGTCATATAAATCAGCGGGTAAAATGTTTCCGCAGCTGTTTCCAAAGTCACAACAGAATCATCAGTACGGTTGCGGGAAATTATTTGAGAATAAGCATGAACTTCTTTGTGGAGAAAAGAATTGATTTTTACAGCTTTTTCATAGTCTTCTTGTTCTTCTGCTAATAAAAAGAAACCCATATCTTCAGTAAAACAATTTTGAGGTCCGTGAATAAGTTCTTCTATTTCAAAACTATTCGTTATGATTGGAACCATCTCCATGAACTTAATATCTGATTCTTGAGCCACCGGCCACAAAGCTCCGCCCCCGGCATNNGCGGTACCATTTTTGAGAAAATGAGATAGCATTTTCGATGTCCTTAGAAATTTCGGATAATTCTTCCAGGTATTTTTGTGCAGCCTCATTTGTAAGCTTCTTGTTTTGTTTGGATATCTCCATGAAAATCAAATATAGAGTGACCGTTGTCAGCGTGTAACCAGCCGTTCTAAATACGTAAGGTTCTTTTCCACTACCCATATCAAAATTTATCTGAGCTGCTTCAGAAATAGGATTATCCAAATTTTCAGTAATGGAAATAGTTGTTCCGCCTAGGTTATTAACCATTTCAATACTCTCTAATACTGATTTAGTTGTTCCTCCTTGGGAAATAAATAGGTACACCTCGTCTAAACTGAGTGATTCTTTATTGAAATGGTGATAAAAAAAGTTGGGGTAAATTAATTCAACACCCATTNNCATTCCTAATTTTTCTTCAATAAATGACTTAGCAGTGAATGCTGCATTGTATGAAGTTCCTGATGCAATGATCGTTACTTTAACCGTTTTAATGTCTTTCAATTTTCCTGAAAAATCATTTACATTTGTTAATCGTTCTTGGATTTTTTCAGGAATACTTTTAATTGTATCCAACATGCTTGTTTCTATTTTCAAATCTTCATCTCCCTTCTGTTACACTATATCTCATATTTAAAATCGCTTCCATACAATAAAATGCACCTATATTAGTGCACTTTATTACTTCTAACTCATTAAAGTGACATTACTAAAATCTTTTCATAAAAAAGAGTGATGATCAAAAGTAAACAAATCTCTACTATAAATAAACTCTTGATTTATAGTATTTATTCTTACGTCTCTATTCAAAAAAAGAGCCTTCCAACGAAAGTTGAAAGAACTCACTTCATGATCACTTCATTTATTGATTTTTAGAACTACCAACAATCGTTTCTACATTTGACGAAGAGCTCTTATTTATTTAGTAGCGATAATGAATAGTATCTTTAAATTGTTCATACAAATTCTTATTTAATTCATCGCCGCCGTCTAAATTAGCGCTATAAAAAATTGGGGGATATTTCATACCATTATCAACCAACGTTTGGCAAACTTCTGTTACAATTGAATTTAAAATAGTTGCTCCAACCACAGTTGATGAAGGTGACACTTTTTGATCTATTCCTTCAATTACACAGGTACCATCCCCGATATCACCATGATTATCAATTACAACATCACTAACCTCATACAACATTTTGCCGGATGGATGTCGTGATGTGGTAGATTTAGAATAAGTCATATTTGTAATTGTGACGACTTTTACGCCTTTTTCTTGAGCACACATTCCTAGTTCAATCGTTACAGGATTACGACCAGATACTGAGTGTAAAATTAGAATATCATTTTTATTAAAATCAACCTGACTGGCTAATACTGTTCCATATCCTACAAGTCGCTCCATTTGGCTAGTTAAAGTAATGGGTTCATTGTCTAACATGATTTCTTTACCAAAAATTGGATTGATTGACATTAGGCCTCCTGCGCGATAGAACATTTCTTGCACTAATATTCCTGCATGACTGGCACCGAAAATATAAATAGAACGATGCTTTTCAATTGCTTCCACTAATAAGTCTTTTGTTTGCTCCATTGCTGAAGCTTCATCTGTTTCAACTTGACTTAAGATTTCCGAAATACGTTTAAAATATTGTAAACTCATCCTTACACCTCTCTAAAATAGATTCGCAATTAATTTAGCAATTGGACCAAAAATTGAAAAGTAATTTCCACCAAAAATCAACAACCAGTTTTGGATGGTTCCGTCAAACATTGCTACTGAAATTCCCATGATCAAAACCATTACAAGAGCTGCGACACTTGTTCCAATAATACTCCCGCGCAATCCACCTTGCCCTTCCCCGATAACAGCTGCTGCACCACATTCAAAGAAACTAGTAATTACTAATGGCACGAGTAACACTCCGAACATATTAGTGGCATTCGCAATTACGATCATCACAGTTGAAGTAATCATTGCTACAATAAAACCAATGATTACAGCATTAGGTTTGTAATTGAAAATGATAGGAGCATCAAATGCTGGAATAGCATTTGGAATTAGTTTTTCTGAAATACCTTGAAACGCTGGAATAATTTGATTAATTAACATTCTGACTCCATAAAGCATAACTAACAGTCCTGCTCCAAATGTTAAACCACTATTAATTGCTGCTATAAACAAGTTTTGTCCTTCTTCAATAAGAGTAGGAATAAGCAAGCCAATCACAATATACATTAATGTAATAACGATTCCACCAGTAACTGAGATTTCTCTGAAGAAAGATAGACTCTTAGGAACATTAACATCTTCAGTTGAATGTTCCTTATTTCCAACACGTTTAGCAACAAATCCAGAAATCAAACTTAAAACACCGGTTGGATGCCCTAATAAAAACGATTTGTCACCCGTTGCATCCCAAACATATTTCCGTAAAATCCATGGCATAACCGACCAGTATAAAGCAGAACAAACTGCACCAAATAAAATTAATGGTGTTCCGTTTAACCCACCTTCAACTCCAGCAGCCACAAAAACGAATGGAAACCACCATAACATATGTCCGGTTAAGAATATCGTTTTAATAGGAG
>DIDU01000018.1:8940-9277 GCA_002418295.1 Carnobacterium sp. UBA5792
AACCAACATCTCCACCATAGGATGATGTAAATGTAATATCATTTAGTCCTTCAGCTGCTCCTCCACCGTTTACTAAAGTTGATTGAAATGCAGTATTAATGGGTGCAATTGTACCTACGAGCATATCAACGCCTTTATTTAAAACAACCATACCGAATGCTGCTGATAAAGAGCCTTTAATAATATCTGAAATGTTTTTCTTTTGAATAATTAAACCAAGGGCTGCAATTAGGCCAAGAAGAACAGGGGGATTTTTTAAAATATTATTTGCTATAAAATCCATTTTTATTTCCTCCTTATACAATGCTATTGTCGTTCGGTTTCCTAAACTCTCATA
>DIDU01000018.1:9309-11663 GCA_002418295.1 Carnobacterium sp. UBA5792
TTTTTTAATTTCTAGCTGTTAAATAAGCTTCTAATGCTGTTTTTACTTCCTCTAAATCCATATATTTTTTAATCGGATAAATTGGGGCTTTAACAGAACTTCTAAGTTCATCTAACAACTCATTACTTGTAAATATCACGTCTGCTGAACTGCCTTTTGCACTACTGATGTCTGTGTTTTCAATATCTGCTTCAATTCCTAATTGAGCAGCTGCTCTTTGTAACGTCATCTTTAAAACCATTGAAGAGCCTACTCCAAATCCACATACAGCTAAAATTTTCATTTCTTCACACCTCCTTTCCAGTTTCATTGATTACATTAAGAATTTCAGTAATATCTCCACTTAAAAAAATCTCGAAGTATTCTTCATTCATTAATATCGTTGTGATTTGTGAAAGTGCCGCTATATGCGACTCATTATCTTTGGCAGCTAAAATTAAAAATATTTTAACTGGTGTGCCTTCCATATTAACTTCTTGATCTGTCACTAACATGGATAGTGACAGATCATTGACACCTTCACCTGGTTTAGCATGCATTAAAGCAAAATAATCAGCTAAAACCATATATGGTCCGTTATCTACTACACTCTTCTTCATATTATCAACATAAACANNTTTCAATTGAGTTGTCTTGCAAAAGTGGATCACTGGCTAGTTCAACGGCCTTTTGCCATGAATCTACCTCAGCTACGTGTTTGATTCTTTCCTCTGTTAATAATTGTCCCAAATCACTTTTCTTCATTGTCATTTACTCCTTTAAAAATACTTTCATAAATTTGTTTTCTCGTAGACTGAATGAAAATCGTTTCAACTGTAATTCGATCAAAAATCATTTTAAAAATCTCTAATAACATCGGTTCCATATGCTCTACATCGCTTTTATTAATGGCTAACATAATAATGACATCAATCCCTTCTTCTCCCCAAGGAATTTTATGACGATTTATCAAAATTTTCACTTTAGACTTATTGACAAAATGTGGGTTCCCATGAGGCACAGCGACGCCATTACTTATATTCGTAGGTGCTAATGATTCACGTCCAAAGATTGATTCTCTAAAATCTACGGTAACCTGTTCTTCTTTTTCTAACTCCGAGCACAAAAAATGTAACGCCTCTTCTTTTGAATCAAACGAATAGTCTACGTAAATATCATCAAGTTGTAGAACTTCCACCATTAATGCACTTGTTTTATTTTCCAAAACAAATTCTTTAGAATAATCACTGTGCTCAATAAACCAATCACCATAGTTATCTAACACATTTTTTATATCTCTTGGTGTTAAAATAGGTGAAACCTTTATAACTCTTTTATTAGGTAAATCAATAGGAATAGTAGAGATAATAAAATCAAAGTTTGAAAGATTATTTGTTGCCATTTGATTTAAAGACAACGTCTCATAACTATCTATGTTAGGTAATACTTGCTTGATTTGGCTTGCTAATAATGATGAGGTACCGTAACCATTCGGGCAAACAAATAAAACTTTAATGGATTTTCTTTTGCGTTCCATCGCTGCTTGAAAGTGAACCATAATAAATGCTACTTCATCTTCAGATAGATTAATTTTTAATTCTCTTTCAAGGTCCATCAGAACAAACCAGGTTAGACCGTACATCACACTGTATTTTTCCTTAATTAACGTCAAGAGCGGATTCTTTATTTGAATATTGTTTTCAATTCGATAAATCATCGGAATAATATGAGTAGCCAATCCTTCTCGCAATAAATGGTCTTGAGTTAAATTAACTCCCATTGAAGCAGACATTTTATCAATTGCTTCATCAATCAATTGGCTGTATTTTTGTTTAATTCCATGCATTGACTTTATTGGTTCTATTCCACTACCAATCAAAAGCTTATTTACATAAACCAAATCATAAGATGAAAATTCAAAAGATAACTTCGATTCAATTTCATTGGCTAAATCTACTGTAAGTAGATAAATTGTCATATCGTGTAGTTGTTCAAATGAATAATCATCTAGTGGTCTAGATAGACGCTTTTCTTGCTTTCCTCTTCCTACTAAAATAATAATACCAGATTGGATATTTCTAATATTCTGATCATTGATAGTCACTTTAACTTGCTCCAAAAACTTATCGACGATTTCAAACAACTGTTCAACCAGTTGTTCTTCAAAAAATTGGTTATACAATTGAATTAATACGCTACTATCGCTGTATTGATTCCAAGAAATATCTAAAACAAATCGTTGTAAAACTTCTTGCCGTTCATATTCATTCCCGGTAAAGTAAGTTCCTGTGTGATTAACAGTTAAAGGAGTTCCATTTAATTCAAAATAGTGTTTGATTTGCTTCATGTCAGCAGCGATTGAACTGCGACTAACA
>DIDU01000157.1:0-375 GCA_002418295.1 Carnobacterium sp. UBA5792
GCATTCATTCAACATAAAAGACGAGGAAATTACTGTCCGCACTGTGGAGAGAAATTAGACTGAAATAAGGCCATAACTCAGTAAAATATGAGTTATGGCCTTATTTTTCTTTTCTTATTTGTATAAAAAAACTAGCAATTTTTTCCGTTTTCAGCAATCACTTTTTGATACCAATAGTAACTGTCTTTTTTATAGCGATTCATTGTCTTTCCTTCTTCTTCGTCACGGTCCACATAAACAAAACCATAGCGTTTTTGGTATCCGTTTAACCAGCTTAATAAATCTGTATATGACCATGTGCAATAACCAAGAACCGTTGCTCCATCGGTAATCGCTTCTCGAATCGCATGGACATGACTTTCTAGGTAATTGATT
>DIDU01000157.1:436-2639 GCA_002418295.1 Carnobacterium sp. UBA5792
TTCTGTAATCATCACAGGAATCCGGTAACGACTAATGATTCGGCGCAGAGCAATGCGTAAGCCTTGCGGATCTATTTCCCAATCCCAATTCGTCCGTTCAACAAATGGATTTTCAACTCGTTTAGATACTCCTGGTGTCCCAGACTCTTCACTAGAGCCTTTCTCCCCAGTTGTATTCATCTTACCTAGGCCTACACCATCTGTTGGATTAAAAACATCTGTCGCACTTTGATAATAATTGATCCCTAGAAAATCTGGTTTAGCTGCAGCTAATAGCTCTTCATCGCCTGCTTCGAACGTAGGTGCCAATCCTCTATCTTTCAGGTACTTCATTGCAACGATTGGATATTTTCCGGACAAGTAAACGTCCATCCAAAAATTGGCATTTAATTCTTCCGTATCTTCAGCTGCTAAGACATTCACTGGGTTGCTGTCCAATGAATAATTCGGAGTATAGGCGAAGCTTGGTCCAATTTTGCCAGGCATTTCCATATCATGGAATTTTTTAATCACAGAAGCATTTACTAAGTTGGCAATGTGATTCACTTCATAGAAACGTTTTGGATCCGTTACACCAGGCGGGTGAGCAGCCATTAAATAACCTAATGAAGTAAAAATGTTTTGTTCATTTAAACTGACCCAATAATTTACTTTGCCGCGAAATGCTTCAAAAAGAGTTGTCGCATAATTTGTAAAGTCTTCAATTATTTTACGTGATTCCCAGCCTTGGTATTCGTCTTGCAGTGCTTGCGGTAAATCCCAATGGTAAAGAGTCAGCATAGGTTCAATATTATGCGCGATCAATTCATCGACTAAATCTTTATAAAATTGAAGTCCTGCTTCGTTGATTTCTCCGCGTCCATTAGGGAAAATTCGTGTCCAAGCTACTGAAAAACGATACGTTTTTAATCCTTGTTCAGCCATTAAAGCAATATCTTCTTTATAGCGATGATAATGATCAACAGCTACATTGCCATTAGTTCCTTTAAATGTTTTATTTGGAATGCGAACAAATTCGTCCCAAACCGAGACTCCTTTTCCATCTTCATTCCAAGCTCCTTCTACCTGATAAGCGGCAGAAGCTGATCCCCAAAGAAAATCCTCAGGAAACTGGTCTAATTGTTTGTGTTCCATTCTGTCAGCCCTTTCTAGTTGGTCCTTCTTTTTAAGAATACCATTAATAGCGCTTCCTTTCAAAAGAAATCATTATTTTGACTATGTTTTTTTAATATTTGACTATACTTTAAAAAGAAACAGGATAAATTCACTATGAACAGAAAAAATTTTAGGTAGACACGGATCGGGGAGCAACGCTTCTTATGTCAAATCAAGTTGCGTGCCTTAAGAGCTAAAATTTCCTACCTTTAGGTCACGATAACTCAATTATGTGCTTTTCGGTATTCACCCGAAAAGGTCTGATTGGAAGTATTAAAAAAGCAGCTAAAATAGAAAATTTTGCTGCTTTCTATTAAACTAATGATATCAGGTAAATAGCCTACAAAATTTAAAGGAGAAAAACGATGACTAAACTTAATTNNCAAGCCGCTACTATAGAAACCGCTACTCTTGGAATGGGGTGTTTCTGGGGACCAGACAGCCGATTTGGTCATCTTCACGGTGTGATTCGCACACGTGTCGGTTATGCTGGCGGCACTTCAGATAATCCCACTTATAGAAACATCGGAATCATACAGAAACAATTGAAATCGACTTTGACCCCAGTCGCCTTTCTTATAGAGACATTTTGGCTATTTTCTGGCAAAACCACGATGCCGTTAAGGATCGCCACTTTAAGGAACGCCAGTACCTTTCTCTTTTGCTTTATCATAATGAAAAACAACAAGCAATCGCACAACAAGTTAAAGCTGAACAAGAACATGAAACTGGAAAAAAGATTCAGACAGAGTTTCAACCGTATACTGCTTTTTATCGAGCAGAAGAGCGCCACCAAAAATATTTTTTAAATCGTTTCCCTAAAGCAGTAGAGACTATTCTGCCACTCTTTCCAGATTATACGACTTTCGTTGACTCAACGATTGCTGCACGTTTAAATGGTTTTGTGAGAGAATTCGGCACATTAGCTGATATTAAAGCAGAAATCAGCCAATGGGGACTTGACCCCAACAGTTATAGCATACTGGAGACAGCTTTGACCAACATCAAATGGTGATCCATCGCCTTATTTAGTATGATTGCAGCGGCT
>DIDU01000157.1:2676-4023 GCA_002418295.1 Carnobacterium sp. UBA5792
CCCTTAAAAACTTACTTCTTCGTCTTTTGGCAAAGGCTTTGATGAATAGCTAGCTAGACTTGCTGATTCCCACTTTTTCAACTTAACTTTTAAAATTTGCTTTCTTCAATGCTCATTACTACTACTCTTTTGGTTTTTAGTGTTACAATACTTATAGAGTGTTTCTTTTGCTTGTAAGTTGATTTGCAGATAACTAAAAGAAACAAGAATTATGATAAAGGAGTGGGAAGAATGCAAGAAAGTCAATTAGAAAAAGTCAGAAATGGTAAAGGATTTATTGCAGCACTTGATCAAAGCGGCGGCAGTACTCCAAAAGCTTTAGCAATTTATGGTGTCATGGAAGATGCTTATTCATCTGAAGATGAAATGTTTGATCTGGTACACGAAATGAGAACGCGTATCATTACTGCGCCAGCTTTTAGTTCTGATTACATTCTTGGTGCTATTCTTTTTGAACAAACAATGGATCGCAAAATCGAAGGTATGCACACTGCCGATTACTTGGCTGAGAAAAAAGGGATCGCTCCATTCTTAAAAGTCGATAAAGGTTTGGCAGACAGCTCAAATGGCGTCCAATTAATGAAACCAATGCCTGATTTAGATGAATTGCTCAAAAGAGCGAATGAACGTCATATTTTCGGTACGAAAATGCGTTCCGTAATCAAAGAAGCCAACCCAGAAGGCATTAAAGCAGTGGTTGACCAACAATTTGAAGTTGGAAAACAAATNNTTTGAACCAGAAGTAGATATTTATAGTAAAGAAAAAGAAAAAGCTGAAGAAATTCTTTGTGAAGAATTGAAAAAACATTTAGATGAATTGCCTGAAGAAGATAACGTGATGCTGAAGGTGACTATTCCAACAGTAGCCAACACGTATGAAAAATTGGCTCAACACCCTCGTGTTGTCCGCGTTGTTGCTTTATCTGGTGGTTATTCACGTGACGAAGCTAATGAAAAATTAAAAGAAAATAAAGATTTGATTGCCAGCTTCTCAAGAGCATTGAGCGAAAACTTAAATGTCGATCAATCTGATGAAGAATTTAATGAAACACTTAAAGAAGCCATCGAAGCCATTTATGATGCTTCTGTAAACAAAAAATAACTGTTCTTCTTCATACACTAACAAAAAATGATCGCTAAAAACAAATACCATCCTGCTTCTGTTTATACCAGAAGCAAGATGGTATTTTTGTAGAGTAAGGTATGACAATTTTTTTGCATTCGTTGTCTAGCGAGTCAACTAAAATAGGATCGCATCTGCTCTCTCGACTACTGTTCAACTTCTACGCTGTACTTCGCGCATCTTGCCTGTATCCAACTAAAGCTGGAAGTCTCCTAGCTATTTTG
>DIDU01000157.1:4071-7704 GCA_002418295.1 Carnobacterium sp. UBA5792
CAATAAGAGGACAAGCCGCCAGTCAAGTTGGACTCAAGAGAAGATAAATAAAGCAAAAACCTATAAATCAAGTTTTATCTTTTCTATAAAAGAACCCCATATAAATTATTATCAAACCATTTCTTTCAAAAGGGTCTTTGAAAGAAATAATTTTTGGTTTGGCAAGTCGTCAACGTACTCCATTCGCATAGTGCCTACTTTTTGTATTTTTACAGTATGCTTTTCAATTTTTTATTATTCTTATCCCACTAATTGTTTTCTTTCGTTGTAAAACCCTTTGTAAGCTAAGTAACTAGCAATAACGGAGGCTATACTTGTCGTCGAAAGAAGCATAAAAGTTACCATGATTTGGTATTTTATTGCATGAGCCGGATCTACACCCGCAAACATTAATCCGGACATCATTCCCGGCAAGCTCAANNATTCCTGCTTTAATGCTATCTCGTACGATAGAAATTGAAGCTTGTTTTAAATCAGCCCCCAAAGCTAGCTTTTCCAAAACTTGTTGGCGTTGATCTGTAAACTTACTATTCAAATTTCGATAACAAATCCCAATAGCAATCATAGAATTACTAGCAATCATTCCTGAAATAGGTACGACTTGAGAAGGTGTAAAAGCTACTGAACCAGACAGCAGCAAAATAGCTAAGGTCAAAGCTGTAGCTGTCATAATAGCCAGAAAAGAAATGGTAAAAGCTTTAGGGATCCCTTGACTTCTTTTAGCTGCATTATATGAAGCATTAAAAACAATAACCAGAGCCATCATCAAGGTAACGAATACGTTATCTAATTTAAAAATGTAGCCTAGTACATACCCTACGATTACCAACTGAATAACAGCGCGGAAAACGCCCCATAAAATATCTTTTCCTAGATCTAATTTTTCTTTATAAACTACTCCTAGTGCAACTAAAACCAGACCTGTGGCAAATAATAAAGACGTGTTGCTGATCTCTAACTGCATCTTTTCCCCTCCGCTTCTCCATTGACAATTTCTATTATTCGGTTAGCAGCTGAAATCTCAGCAGGATTGTGTGTCACCCATAAGACCGTAATTTGTTCTTTTTGATTCATTTCTTGAATTAAACACTTAATAATCTGCTGATTTTTTGCATCTAATGCACTCGTTACTTCATCTAACAACAAAACTTTTGGAGTGATCAATAGACTGCGAATCAAAGCAATGCGCTGTTTTTCACCACCAGATAACTCATTGATATTTTTTGTCAGATATACTTTATCCAATCCAACTTTATGTAAGTAATCGATAGCTTTTTTAGAATCAAATTTTTTGTCCCTAATAACATAAGGAAAAGCTAAATTTTCTTGTACAGTTTGGCCAAATAAAACAGCTGTTTGAAAACAATAAGAAACTTCTTTTCGGTAATCAATTGGATCATACTCTGTTAAAGATTTTCCTTGATACTCGACTATTCCCGTTGTTGGAGAAAGCATTGTAGCAATAATTTTTAAAAGAGTGCTCTTTCCACTTCCGGATGGTCCAGTGATTGTCACAAACTCACCCTTTTCAACAGAAAAATCAATACCTTTCAAAATAACTTGATCTTTTACTTCAAAACCAAGTTGGCTTAGATTAATAATCGGTTCACTCACTCTTCTCCCTCCTCTTTTTTATCATTTATTGATTGAAAGCTAACCTTTCTATTCTCATCCGCTTAATTTTAACATATATTTCCTTCTGTTTTTTATGGAAACCTAAAAAAGAGGGATTAGGACATTGTCCCAACCCCTTTTCAAAATTTTTAAATAACTTCGCCTTTCCAAGCAGAGATGCCGCCCATCACATTTACTACCTGATAGCCTTCTTGTGCTAATTGTTGGCAAGCTATTGCAGAACGTCCGCCAGAATGGCACATGACATAATATTCTTGGTTTTTATCCAATTGTGTTGTCCCAACAGGAAATGCACTTAACGGTAAATGAACTGCTCCTTCTACATGTCCATTATTCCATTCATCCATTTCACGGACATCGATCAAAGGAATAGTTTCGTTTTTCCATTTTTGTTCAAATTCTGGCATGGATATGGAGTTATACATTATTTTTCCACCTTTTCTGCATTTATTGTTGAGTAAAGAGCAAAAGCTCCATCTAGGTTTTTAACTGCATAGCCTTCTTGTTTTAATAACCGTTCCGCAATATAGCTGCGTTGCCCGCTATGACAGCTAACAATAATAGGTTGGTCTTTTGATAATTCTGTCATCCGTTCCCGCAAGCTGTCCAATGGAATATTAACAGAATCTTTTAAGCGGCCATTATTTTCTAATTCACTTTCATTACGAACATCTAATAACAGATATCCTTCTTTTTGTTTTTCTTCTAGTTCATACCATTGAATGGATTCAGAAATTCCTTCGATCACATTGAGTGCTGCGTATCCAGCCATATTAACTGGATCTTTAGCTGATCCAAATGGTGGTGCATAGGTAAATTCTAGTTCTGGCAAGTCATGCACGGTTAATCCAGCTTTAATTGCCGTTGCAATAATATCTATCCGTTTATCTGCACCATCTTTTCCAATTGCTTGTGCCCCGTATATTTTTCCATTTATCGGGTGGAATAACAATTTCAATAAAATTATGTTCGCATTCGGATAATAACTTGCATGACTCTTTCCTTGAATATGAATGACATCATACGTTTTATCGGCTTGTTTTAATTGACGTTCATTTAAACCTGTAGAAGCAGCTGCCAAATCAAACACACGGACAATAGCGGTTCCGATGCTGCCTTTATTTTTACGTGGCAAGCCGCTAATCACATCTGCCACTTGTCTTCCTTGTCGATTTGCTGGTGAAGCAAGAGCAATCAATGCATCTTCGCCAGTGACTTGTTGTTTCACAATAATCGCATCGCCGACTGCATAGATATCTTTTTGACTAGTTTCATATTGTTCATTTACTAAGATTCCTCCGCGAAGACCCGTTTCTATTCCTGCCGTTTTAGCTAGTGCTGATTCTGGAGAAACACCGACAGACATCAAAGTCAGATCACTTACCAAGCGTTCGCCATTTTCTAAAACAACCGTTTTGCCTTCATCTTCAAAAGCTGTTGCTCCCAATCCAGTATACAACTGAATCCCATGAGCTTTTAATTCATTTGTGATATAGGCTGCCATTTCCTCATCAAAAGGAGGCAAAACATGCGGTGCTTTTTCAACAATCGTTACGTCTAAGCCACGGCTGACTAAACTTTCTGCCATTTCTAAGCCAATAAAACCTGCTCCAATTACAACAGCTTTTTTAGGTTGATATTGCTCAATGAATTCTGTGATTCCATCAACATCCGGCACAGAGCGCAACGTAAAAATATTTTTAGCTTCTTCTATTCCATCGGCAGGCGGAACAACTGGTCTTGCACCAGGAGAAAGAATCAGCTTATCATAAGATAACGTATATTCTTCCTCAGACGACTTAACATAAACTTCTTTCTTTTCCGCATCAACAGAAAGTGCTTCGCTATTTGGACGAACGTCTAATGCAAAACGAGCTTGAAGTTGTTCAGGTGTTTGAACCAGCAAGTCACTGCGTTCTTCAATATCTCCTGCTATATAATAAGGCAGGCCACAATTAGCAAAAGAGACATGAGGTCCTTTTTCCAGCACAATAATGG
>DIDU01000157.1:7746-8810 GCA_002418295.1 Carnobacterium sp. UBA5792
CATTCCACCTCGTACATTAATAACATCATATCCGTTAGCCAACAATATCTTAGTAGCACGTTTACTGCGCATACCAGATTGGCAAATCACATAGGTCGTTTCTTTAGGCAAGTATTTGTCAACTTTTCTTAAAGGCACATTTTTCGCCCCAGAAATATGACCGCCAGAAAACTCATGCGGTTCACGTACATCAATAATTGAGGGTCTTTCAATCAACTTACTTTCTAATTCACTTGTCGAAATAGAGGGGGTTCTTTTAAAAAACATCTTATTCCTCCTATCCATGGTAATTTACTGTTGCAGGTACTGGTTTTACTGAAGATTCCTTTTGTATTTATTTATTAACAGAAGGCTGTGTTTAATATAGGATCTTTTTTCATACCTTTCAATACACACAGAATTATCCCTGAGGGGGTATAATTTGTAAAGCTTTTTGTTTCCTTTCTGATCAAAAAAAAACAGAAAAGAGATATCGTGAGATATGTCTTTTCCGTTTTTGATTAAGATAAGCACTGGCGAAATCTGAATTGTCGCAGCTAACATTCCTACTCTGTTTCCATTATTGATCCAACCACCTTGTTTCTTCCTTGATTTTTAGCAGCATAAAGGCACCGATCAGCTAATCGAAAGAGCTTTTTCATATCTTTGTTTTGTGAGGACGCGGCCAAACCAACTGAAATAGTCATATGGATACCATCTCCATTTTCTAATAAAAACTCCTTACCCGCTACGCTTGCCCTAATTTTTTCCGCTACTCTTTTTTGCTCGACATAAGGTAAATCATTTACAATCAAACAAAATTCCTCACCGCCGACACGATAAACTAATTCTTTATCTGGAGCTTCGACTTTTAAAATCGTAGCTAGTTGTCGTAAAATGAAATTACCATTTGCATGTCCATAAGTATCATTGATCCATTTAAAATGATCAATATCCAACATGATAAATGCTGTATTTCTGATCGCTTTATCTTCTTGAAACAGCTGCCACTTTTTATTAAATTCACGCATATTGTATAAACCAGTCAAAAAATCTACTTTTGCCTGTTCTTTTTCTTCCAAATA
>DIDU01000157.1:8839-9683 GCA_002418295.1 Carnobacterium sp. UBA5792
CACCGCGCTAGCTGAAACACAAATGGCATTGAGGAACAACAAGACAACATAATGATTAAACCGCTGAGATAACTTTTTGCTTATAACCGGCAAAACCAACCCCAACACCATATACATAATGGCGGCCTGAATCGAAGCAGGGTTAACTCCTAACAAAAAACGAAGTGCTGATATCAAGAATACGGTTGGAATAGAAATTGAAAAGCCAAAATAATACACTAACAAAATCAAAATAATGTGTCTTAAATCTAATTTGACCTCTTGAGGGAGACTAACTGAAAAAAGCATTAAGAGAAAGCTCGTCATGCTGGACATCAAAACCATACTAACCTTTTGCTTTAAACTTAGCGTATAATTTTTTTCCATAGGAATTAGTTTAACAAAAATATAAGACGCAGTACTAAGAATAGAAATATTTGCGATAATATCTAAAAAAATAGTTCTTAGCATAATTGTTCCTCCAATCAGCCAGGCATAGTAGACAAAAAAAGTGATTTAATTAGTTACATATTAACGACATTTTTTTATACATTTTGAAGGTTTTCCAAAATGATACCCTTGTTGAAGCACTATCCCTTGTTCTTTCAATCCGTCACTTGTTTCTTGATCTTCAATTCCTTCTACAATCAAATCAAGATGATAGTCTTCAGCAAATTTTTTCCACGCTTGTAGGAAAAAATTCAGTGTTTCTTCTTTTAAATTTTTTTTATTGCATTTTACGATTGAAAATTTAATTTGATCTAGATATGAGGTGTATTTTAAAACTTCATCTAAGGAGTTTTTCCCTGAACCAACATCATCCAATGCGATACGATACCCTTTTGCTTTAATTGAAGCAAAAATT
>DIDU01000157.1:9741-10117 GCA_002418295.1 Carnobacterium sp. UBA5792
CATCTATGTTTTCCATTGAAGCTGCAAATAAGGGTAAGTCTTCAGTTACTTCTATGATCAGCTGTTCAGCGTATGGTTCCATTCTGGTTAAAAAAAGATGAGTTTCCAAATAAAATAATTGTCTAGGTGCAAAATTAATAGAAAATTGGACTGTTGGAAATACACGCATCAATTGCATCAATTCATTTTGAAACCAATTTAAAAAACGATTGTGTTCTTTTTTATGATGAATCACTTTTTCCATTCTCTTTGCTGGATAATACGGGTTTTGTTCTTTATTTCTTAATAAAATTTCATATCCCATAACTTGATGGTTTTTCACATCAACTTTAGGCTGGAAATGAAACTGAAATTCATCCATTTGAAGACCTCCCTT
>DIDU01000158.1:0-2607 GCA_002418295.1 Carnobacterium sp. UBA5792
CAACTTTTGAAAAGCATCGCGGTCAATCATACACACTTTAGTATCTACCATTGCTTCAGCAAAAGCCGCATAAGTAGTTTCGCTAAATAGCGCCAACTCTCCAGTGAAATCTCCCGGCATTAAAATGCGAATCAGTTGTTCCTTACCGTTTTCTGCCAAGCGATAAATGCGAATTTTACCTTTATTTACAATAAACAAAGACTTAGAAAGATCACCGGCACGGTAAACAATCTCACCTTTTTTATATCTGACTGATTGGGTTGTTTTGGTTATTTCATCCATTTGCTGTTCTTCTAAATGGTTAAAAATTGGAACCAAAGAAACACATGATTTATGTGAATCATGCTCATGATCTACAAGTTCTTTTCTTTCCATGTTTCTCCCTCCAAACAAAATGAGTATCTGTTTCTTTTTATTTTCTTAGTCTCAAAGTAAGTTGCATTTTCCAAAAAGCTTCACACNNTGCTTATTATTTAAGTAGAATTTTACCATCTTCACTTAGCACAAAAACATAGCGCCATTCTAGTTTTTTCATTTTTCTTTAAAAATATGGTTTGTTCTTATTTCTATAATTTAGTATAGTCAACAATTATTTATTAAAAATTGATACAGATCAAGTTTATGAGAATACTTGAAAAAAGCGGTAAAAAAATCTCTTTTTTATACTTTTTTCAAGTTTTAAGGTTTCTCTTAAGATAGCCGCTTTGAGCTAGAGCTGGACTTAGATCTATGCTAAGATAATAAACGAGCTGATTTTCCACTTTAACAGAAAGGGGTTTATTAAATGGACACATCCTATTTTTCAAAGTTTTACAAAAAAACAAAGCTAGAAAAAATTCAAGCTCTCTTAGATGCAAATATCCTTACTGAAGAAGACAAACAATTTTTAACAGAAGCTCCTCTCTTATCTGATGAATTAGCTAATAGTATGGTAGAAAACCAATTGACGCAATATGCTTTGCCATTAGGTGTGGCGCTAAATTTAATGGTCGACGACAAAGAATATGCTGTCCCAATGGTCACTGAAGAACCCTCAGTAATTGCAGCTGCTAGTTCTGCTGCTAAAACGATTGCTCAAGCAGGAGGATTTGACACTACTAGCACAAAACGCCGGATGATTGGACAAGTAGCATTAATAGCCGTTCCAGATATAACACACGCTCAAAAACAAATAAAGCTACATAAAAAAGACGTCCTCAACAAAGCCAATCAAGCTCATCCTTCTATTGTAAAGCGCGGCGGCGGAGCAGATGAATTGATGGTTCGCTTCATTGAAGCAACTGAAAAATCTCCTAAGTTTTTAGTCGTTCATGTTTATATCGATGTGCAAGAAGCAATGGGAGCCAATATTGTCAATACCATGATGGAAGCTATTGCTCCTTATCTAGAAACGCTGACCGGAGGAAAAGTCTTAATGGGCATTCTTTCAAATTACGCTACGGAATGTTTAGCAACGGCTGTTTGCCGGATTCCGGTCGACTTATTAAAGCGCGAGGGTTTGTCAGGTGAAACCGTTCGGGATCGATTGATTGAAGCTGCTCAATTTGCCTATGCTGATCCTTACCGAGCTGTGACTCATAATAAAGGCATTATGAACGGTATTGATGCAGTCGTTTTAGCGAGCGGCAATGATTGGCGAGCAATTGAAGCGGGTGCTCATGCTTATGCTGCTAGATCTGGACAATATCGAGCTCTTTCCAATTGGGAAAAAGCGGACAATGGAGATTTACTTGGAAGTTTGACTTTGCCTATGCCAATCGGGTTTGTGGGTGGTTCAATCACCATTCACCCTACTGCTCAATTTAGTCAGCGATTATTAAGCGTNNTGCTAAAGAATTAGAATCAGTAATTGTTTCTGTCGGGCTGGGACAAAATTTTGCGGCGCTTAAAGCTTTGGTAACGGAAGGCATCCAAAAAGGACATATGGGATTACAGGCTAAATCTTTAGCAATCAGCGCTGGGGCAACTGAGCAATGGATCGAGCTAGTGGCAGATGAGTTAAAAAAAGCTCCTCATATGAATTTGGAAACGGCTAAAACATTATTAGATAAAATAAAAAATAAGTAGTAATTTATTAAACTAGTATACTTTAAGGCTGTTTAGAGAAAAGATGAGTGACACACAATAAGGAGATCAATTTATGGAAGCTTGGATTCAAGGAATTATGGAACAATTTGGTTATATCGGNNTTTTAATTATGATTGAAAATGTTTTTCCGCCTATCCCTTCAGAAGTTATTTTAACGTTCGGCGGTTTTATGACCACTAGCACGAGTTTAACGATTTGGGGAATCATTATTGCTTCAACTATTGGCGCAGTTATCGGAGCGGTTATCCTTTATGGCATTGGGTTATTGTTAGATGTTGAACGGTTAGAAAAAATCGTAGATCGCTGGGGACATGTTTTACGTTTGACTAGAGAGGATATTCATAAAGCCGATAATTGGTTTGATAAGTATGGAATGTGGACGGTCTTCTTTTGTCGCTTCATTCCGCTAATCAGAAGCTTGATCTCAATTCCAGCAGGAATGTCCAATATGAACTTCGGTATTTTTCTTGCTTTGACAACTACCGGTACATTAATATGGAATACGATTTTAATTTATTT
>DIDU01000158.1:2739-7967 GCA_002418295.1 Carnobacterium sp. UBA5792
CTCTGTCCACTCTTAGATGAAACTATCTAATGATGAACAGAGGCTTTTTTGTTAAAGACTACCAGAGCGAATAATAGCGACTAAGAGCCATAATCCCAAGAACCCAGCAACCAAAAAACCAGCCATTCCGATAATCGAAAGTTGGGTGCCTTTGGTTGCCACAATGATAACTGTTGAAGCCATGATCAGAGCAGAAATAATAAGTGCAAAAACTAGACGGTTGACCATCTTATTGATTCCTGTCCACTTCTCATCCATATTGATTAAATCAATTTTGAACTTGCTGCGGCCGCTAATCAGACCATCTAGAAAAGCCGACAATTGACTTGGCAACTTAGATGAATGACTGAAAAATTGATACGTTTGGAGTAAAGCTTCTTCTGTATCGATTAAGTCTCGTACACTAAAAGTTCCGCTTGTTTTTAAATAACTTTTTGTGATTTTGATCAAATTCGCTTCTGGTGCCAAATCTGTAATTGTTCCTTCCAGTATCGTCAGCGCTTTTACTAATGTGACTAAATCACTAGGTAAGGACAAACGATGTCTACTTGTTATTTCAAAAATATCTGTCCACACACTTGCTATACGGATATTGCTTAAATCAGTTGAAAAATAGGTGTCAAATACATAAGTTAAGTCGTCATATAGTTCATTCCGATCGACTCGTCCTTTTTGGTTTCCCATTTGTAAAATCAAGCTGACTAATTGATTGATATCTTTTAAAACGATAGCTTTCAACAGTTGATTCAAAACTTCTTTATTGGCGTTGGATAATTCCCCCATAATACCAAAATCGATATAATAAATTTTTCCTTCTTTGATGATCATATTACCGGGATGCGGATCTCCATGAAAAAAACCATCATGGAAAACTTGAGACAAGTAAGAGAGTAAAAGTTTTTGACCGATATCATTTAAATCATAGCCTTCTTGCAACAATTCAGTAGTATGGGTAATTTTCAGCCCATCAATATATTCTTGAACAATTATTCGCTTGGAACTAAACTCGGTAAATGCTTTTGGCGCATTGACACAAGCAATATCTGCGTTCAATTCTTTAAATTTTACCATGTAATCCACTTCATTGCGAAAATCTAATTCTATTTTAGTCGTTTTACGAATTTCTTGAAATACCGAGATAGGATCTACCACTATTCCTTTTAGTATAGTTTCGGCTTTGGAGACTATTTTGATAAATAAGTCGATATCTCTTAAAAAACTTTCTTCTATTCCAGGCCGCTGGACTTTTAAAATCACTTCTTCGCCACTTAGTAATCTTCCTTTGTGGACTTGCGCAATGGAAGCACTAGCAATTGGTTTTTCTTCTACTAGTTCAAAAACCTCTTCTAACTCTTGGTCGAAGTCCTCTTTAAAGTTCTGCCGGACCTCATGAAATGGAAAAGGAGGCGCAGCATCTTGTAACTTAGCTAATTCTTCAATATATGCTTTTGGCAGAATATCTCGTCGCGTAGAAATAATTTGTCCCATTTTAATGAAACTTGGTCCCAACTCTTCAAAAGCTTTACGCAGATTTTGCGGATCCGCTTCTTTTTTTTGTGAATGTNNGTGAATGGATCTTTGTATTATACATATGCCCGAAACCATAAGCAGCCAATACACTAATGATCTCTCTGAAGCGTTCGCTTTTCTTCACAAATGCCTCCCTCCTTTTCTTTTTCTTAATCATTATCGATTGTTCAGTTTATCAATCTTTTCATTTAACTCTTCCACTTTTCTCTCTAATTTTTCGATTTCTTTTCGTTGAGCAGTTTCCATCGTTTCTACCAGTTCTCGGACCGCTTCTTTGCTCAACGTTTCTTCAGATCCATGCTCTTTTTTCTTACGAATCAATTCTTGATTTAATAGCTTTCCTTGTTCAACTGTCAGCTTCCCCTTACCGACTAATTTATCCAGCATTTCTTCTGCTTTTTCATAGGTTAAGGTTGCACCACCGATTCCGGCTAAAATTATTTTCTTTAAATCGTCCATTACTTTCTCCTCCTTAGTCTTTTTGAGAATTAAGAATTTCTGCTTTAATCATTCGAAAGTTAGTTAACTGCTTAATGAATGCTTACAGTATAACATGAAAACGCTACAACGACCTATTTGCTCCTTTTTGCTTCTATTGCTGTTCGATTTGTTACCCCTGATCCTGGCTATTAAAAAAAGCAAAAAGAAGCAGCCCAACAATCGACCGCTTCTTTTTACTTTTAGAACAAGTTAGTTTACTCCATTATTTATTCGCTTCATCCGCATTTAAAACATATTCATAAGCGGTAATTTTACCTTCTACATGTTGGATTTCGAGTTCATTTTCAATGTAATTAATAGAATTCCCTAAATCCTCTGTACGTTTTGTGGTAAGACGATCCAATTCTTTTTTCGATTCATTCAACAAACGTGTTACATCTGACTCTGTCATATAACTCATTATAAATTCCTCCTAAAAAGTAATTTTCTACTATTTAAGTATACCGTTCTCTATCTTATATGACAATTAAATAGGCTTCAGCGTTTTTTTAGCCTCTCTTCCTTAAAGAAGAAGCATCTTTGTTCTTATCCTTTGATCGATCCAAGCATGCCGGAAACGAAGCTTCTTTGCATAAACATAAATAGAATAAGAGTTGGAATAGTAGCGATAATAATGGCAACCATTTGTACCCCATAATTTGCAACATAGGATGAAGAAGATAGCCCGGAAATAAGCAAAGTCATTGTATATTTGTCTTCTGTCTGCAAGATAACCAAAGGCAGCAAGTAACTGTTCCAAGAAGTCATAAATGCATATATTGTCGCAGCTGCATAGGTAGATTTCATCATTGGAAACACAATTCTAAAAAAAATTGCGTAACTGCCCGCTCCTTCGACTCTGCCAGAATCTATGATTTCATCAGGAAAAGATTTAAAGCTTTGTCTGAAGAAAAAAATCAAAAAAAGATTAGAGACAGCAGGCAAAATAATGGCTATATGCTGATTTACCAAGTGGAATCCGGCCATCATTTTAAATAATGGGATAACTAAAGCAGCAAAGGGGATCATCATAAAAAGTAAAAATATGGCATAAATAATTTCACTTTTTTTTGTTTTAAATTTTTCAAACCCAAATGCTGCTAATGAAGTCACCAGTAAACTCAATACGACCGTCACAAAAGAAATTTTAAGAGAATTCCACATAATCAGCGAAACGTTATATCCATTAAACAAATCAGAGATGTTTTGCATCAGATGTGTTCCAAACGTAATTTTCCCTTCAGCTATCTGGTTGGATGTATTGGTTGCTCCAGCAACCATCCAGTAAAAAGGAAAAATAGAAATAAACGAAAATAGAATTAAGAATAGATATCTCGCTATATCCAATAATTTGGCTTTCATTTCTCTTTCTCCTTCCATCATTATATTATACTAAAAACTGCTAGGGTCTATTGGTAACTTTTAATTGGATAATAGACAATATAGCTACAATTACAACAAGTACCCATGACAACGTTGCTGAGTAACCAAAATTTGAGGTGTAAACAAACGAGTGATTATAAATCAATTGAGCAGCAGTCAACGTTTCATTTGAAGGTCCACCCCCAGTTAAGTTGACAACTTCGTCAAATAACTGAATCGTTCCGATCGTAGAGGTAATCGTGGTAAAAACAATTACCGGTTTAAGTTGAGGAATAATAATTCGGAAAAATTTTTGAGCCGCATTAGCTCCATCTATTGAAGCGGCTTCTAATGTGTCTGCGGAGATGTTTTGGAGTCCCGCGAGATAAAAAATCATATTGTAGCCTGTCCAACGCCAACACAAAGCAATAATCACTGTTACTTTTGCCCAAAACGGACTATTTAACCAATTAATAGGCATCTGAATGATTCCACTCGTCAAAAGAAAATTATTTACGATACCTCCAACTTGAAACATCATTTTAAATAAAACAGAATAAGAAACCAATGAAGTAACACAAGGGAGAAAAAGCGCCAATCTAAAAAACGTTTTTCCTTTTAACGTTGGTGAATTTAGCATAAAGGCCAAAAGCAAGCCCAAGATCAACATAATCGGCACTTGAAAAATCAAGTACGTAAAATTATTCAAGAGTGCCTTCCAAAAGACAGTATCTTGGGTCATCCGAATATAGTTATGGAGCCCATTGAAAACAGAATTAAGGCCTTGCATGCTGTGAAAAGAGATATAAATGGAATAAAAAATAGGATAAAGCAGAAAAGCACTGCCGAAAAGAACAGCAAATATAATAAATGNNACTTCTCCTTTTCCTGATATCTTTTTCGGTTTCATTACTAACCTCCTCTATCCTTTAAGAATTATTTGATCACCCGTGTAGTTAAGAATCAAAATTTTATTCCCCGATTTGCATATTATAATAGTCTTCTGCTTGCTCCAACATTTCATCTAACGAAATTTTATCGTCAAAATAATCTTGCAACACTGATCTTAAAGCTTCCATGGCTATATTTGTATTCACGCCATAGTCTACTCCAGGTATTTTTTCCATCCATTCTGAAAAATCTTTATATATTTGTGCATCATTAAAGTAAGGATCTTTGTATTGATAAGCTTCTCCTGTTTGAGAAGGAAGATAAGTTCCAACAGCACCATTATCAACTAAAATCTCTTGATAGAATTCATCATTACCAGCAAATTCGGTCTTAAGGAAATCAATAGCCGCTTCTTTATTAGGGGAATCTTCTAAAACCATCCAACTCGAACCGCCCAGATTAGAATAATGAGTGGCATTTTTTACTGTTTCAAGTTTTGGGATAGTCGTATATGCCCATTTGCCTGCTTGGTCTTCTGCTGACTTGATCGTTGCTGAATACCAAACAGCTGAAACAACAGCTGCTACTTCTCCACTAGTAACGGCTCCAATACCTTCTGCTGCAAAATAATCGACTGGTTTAGCCAAATTATTTTTTTCTATTTCTTTAAGAACTTCTGCCATTTCTCTGATAACAGGATTATTTTTGAAATAAACTTTTCCTTCTTTATCAAAATACCAAACTCCTGCTGACTGCATAGCCATTTGCATATAATGCGTTCCTCTGTTGGGAATAAACGCTACAAACCATTTTCCGGTTTTTTCTTTTACATCTTTACCAATTTGTATAAACTCTGACCAAGTTAAATCTTTGAGATCATCAGGAGTATAGCCAGCTTCTTCAAGATAGTCTGTACGATAATATAAACCTGCAGATCCCGAATCAAATGGAACAGCATAAACGCC
>DIDU01000130.1:0-1600 GCA_002418295.1 Carnobacterium sp. UBA5792
TGTTTTTTGTGCTATTGGCTCACACCGTCCCAACTCGCTTAAAACAATCCCAAACAGTACTCTCTTCATCAACGAAAGAATATTTATATTTATTTATTGATTATAACAAATCATGTTGAATAATTCCAATCTTTTCAAAAAGAATTTTTATTCATCTTTTTGGAAAGAAATGATGAAATATAAGCGGATTCATCTTTTTTTTGGTATAATAATAAAGAATCGTTTAATTATAAGGAGGTCTGACAGTGAAAAAATCAAATCGTCAATTAGCTATCAAGCAAATAATTAATAATTATGACATTGGTACGCAAGAAGAGTTGTTGCATTACCTCAAAGAAGAAGGGGTAGAGGCAACTCAAGCAACAATCTCTCGTGATATTAAAGAAATGCATTTGGTGAAAACAACTACTTCAAATGGAAATGTTAAGTATGCCCTTTTTCAGAATAATAAAATGTCTAATGAAGAAAAATTGCAATCAACATTAAGCGAAGTCGTTATTAAACTAACACGCGTTCAATTTATGACTATATTGATGACTATCCCTGGGAATGCTCATGTTATTGGTGCTTTAATGGATGCCATTGATTTTCCAGAGAAAGTGGGAACGATTGCTGGAAACGATACCTGTTTAATTATTTCGAAAGACGAAGAAGACGCTACTAAAATGTACGATTATTTACACAGATGGGTAAATCTCTAATACTAATAGGTCAGAGGAGGTAGAAGGATGTCAGCGGTATCAGATTCAGGGCTAGCCGGTTTACAAAATGGCTCCGATATTCGTGGAATTGCCATACAAACAGATGATAACCAAGTAACCTTAACAGATGAACGGATTGAACGTATCGCATATGGATTGGCAGTTTGGTTAAAAGAAGTTAAACAGCNNCTGCCGGTTGATCAAGCACATGCTATAAAAGTAGCAATCGGTTATGATAGTCGGTTATCTGCGCAACGTATTCAGACTATTCTGATTGAGAACTTAACAAAAATCGGGATAGATATTATTGATGCTGGGTTAGCGACAACACCGGCTATGTTTATGTCGACACAATATGAAGAGTATCAGTGTGATGCAGCACTCATGATAACAGCTAGTCACTTACCATATGAATACAATGGATTAAAGTTTTTTACTAAAGACGGCGGTGCGGAACATGAGGACATTGCATACATTTTAAAAAATGCAGCATCAAACTACATTACTTGGGAAAACATCAAAGGAACAGTGATAAAAAAATCCTTGCTCTCAGATTATGCTGCTGATCTAGTTGCTAAAATTCAAAAAGGGATCAATGATCCAGCTAATTATAAGCAACCGCTGACTGGACGTCATATTGTTGTAGATGCTGGCAATGGAGCGGGCGGTTTCTTTGCAACAGAAGTTTTAGAAAAATTAGGTGCGAATATAATAGGCAGTCAATTTTTGGAACCGGACGGAAATTTTTCTAATCATATTCCTAACCCAGATAACCAAGAAGCGATGCACAGCATCCAAACAGCTGTTTTAAAAAACAAAGCAGATTTAGGTGTGATTTTTGACACTGATGTTGACCGGTCGGCGTTGGTTGACCACGAAGGTGTGACCCTAAATCGGAA
>DIDU01000130.1:1743-6240 GCA_002418295.1 Carnobacterium sp. UBA5792
ATCAATCAAGCGATCCAACTCAACAAAAAAGGAATCTCAACCAGCTTAGCTATTGAAACAAGCGGACATGCAGCATTAAAAGAAAACTTTTTCTTAGACGATGGCGCTTATTTAGTAGCAAGAATATTAATGGCTGATGCTTTACTGCAAAAAGAAAACAAGACAATCATAGATTTAATAGAAGAATTAAAACAGCCGCTAGAAACAGGTGAANNGGGAACAAACGTACTTAAGCAATTCAAAGAATTTATCCAAGAAACTTCTGACTTAACGATTGAACCCAATAATTTAGAAGGGGTCAGGGTCAACACAAGTGGGAAGTATGGAACAGGCTGGCTGCTTTTGCGGTTGAGTTTACATGAACCTTTATTGGTATTAAATTTAGAAAGCGACCAGCGGGGAGCTATCAAAAGTCTGAGACAAGATCTGCGGGAGTTCTTTACAAATCAAACCGACCTAGATGCGTCTCGCTTGTAATTTGAAGCAAAATTGTCCTATGATAATAGAGTAAATAATAAAGAGGAGTTGTTCATTTATGGGCGAGGCATTACTTGAAAGTTATGAATTATACAATGGAGTAAAAATTCCTAAATTAGGTTTAGGCGTTTTCTTAATGAAAGATGAAGAAGAATTGGTCGAAGCAGTTAAAACGGCCGTCGAGGTAGGGTACCGTCATTTTGATACGGCTAAAATATATGGAAACGAACAATATGTAGCACGCGGGTTGAAAGAAGCAGGGATACCACGTAAGGATGTCTTTATAACTTCTAAAGTATGGAACTACGATCAAGGATATGAACAAACAAAAATTGCTTTTCAAGAATCATTAGATAAATTAGAAACAGATTACTTAGATTTGTATTTGATCCATTGGGCTGCTCCAAAATTTGTTGAAACTTGGAAAGCTATGATTGAGTTATACGAAGCTGGAAAAATTCGGGCAATTGGTGTATCGAACTTTCAAATCCACCATTTAGAAGAATTAAAAAATCAAGGATTAATGCAACCGATGATCAACCAAATCGAAACGCATCCTGAGTTTCCTCAAAATGAGCTTCATGAGTATATGAAAGCCAACGGGATCCTCCATGAAGCATGGGGACCATTGGGTCAAGGGAAATCCGAACTCTTAAAAAGCCCAGTATTAAAAGATATTGGACAAAAATACTTCAAGACTCCTGCACAAGTGATTTTACGCTGGCATTTAGAAAGAGGAGAAGTGGTCATTCCTAAATCAGTTCATGCTGACCGAATTAAAGAAAACAGTGAATTATTTGATTTTTCATTAACAGAAGAAGACATGGAAGAGATTGCCGGTTTGAATACAGAAACTCGTTACGGCGGCGATCCTGATGACCAGGAAAGAATGAAAGAAACCTCTATTAGACCAAAAAATGCATAAAAATAAAGGAGAGTTGGTAAAAAACCAACACTCCTTTATTTTTTTAGCTTACTCTGAACGTTTCTTTTCGTACTTCTTTGTTTTTATTGTTTGTCAGGACACCAATGCCATTTAAATCCATCTTTTGTTAAAAGCAGGTCACTTTCAACCGGTCCCATAGAACCACTTGGGTAGTTAGGGAACTCTACAGTTTCAGTATCCCAAGTTTTACGAATGATATCAACGAATTTCCAAGAACTAGCAACTTCATCCCAGTGAGTGAAGTTGGTAGAATCTCCATTCAGACAATCCAAAATCAGTTTTTCATATGCTTCTGAACTATTAGCTGTAGTTTCTGCAGAATGTTTATGTTCTAATTGCAAGGTTTCTGTTTCTAGACCAAGGCCTACTTTTTTAGTATTCAATTCTAAAGAAAACCCTTCAATAGGTTGAATATAAATAGTTAAGACATTGGGAGGTAAGGGCTCATCATTGTTATCAAATAAGTTTAAAGGAACATTTTTAAATTCAATATCAATTTGTGTGCCTTTATTCGTTAACCTTTTACCAGTCCGGAAATAAAAAGGAACACCCGACCATCTGAAATTATCGATCATGATTTTTCCAGCTACAAAGGTTTCTGTCAGAGAATCAGGAGCAACATTCAATTCTTCCCGGTATCCATTCAATTCTTCACTACTGATGGAACTTGGACCATATTGGCCGCGGACTAAATAGTCAGACACTTCTTCTGGTTTGAAAAGACGGACTGCTTGCAAGGCTTTAATTTTTTCTGTACGAATTTCCTTATCTTGCAAACGAGTTGGAGGCTCCATTGCCAATAACGAAATGACTTGAAGAATATGATTTTGCAGCATGTCTCTCAACGCGCCGCTGGTATCATAATATCCGCCTCGTTCTTCTACCCCGATCGATTCACTTAAAGTGATTTGAATATTATCGATATAACGGTTATTCCACATAGCTTCAAACATATTATTAGCAAAACGGACTGCAGAAATATTCTGAACCATCTCTTTTCCTAAATAATGGTCGATACGGTAAATTTGATTTTCCTCAAATGATGCACGAATTTGGTTATTCAATTCAAGTGCACTTTCGTAATCGTGGCCAAATGGTTTTTCAATAATCAAGCGATTGAAACCTTCAGCTGTAATCAAGTTGCAGTCTTTTAAATTCTGTGAAATGACACCAAAGAACTTAGGAGACATGGCTAAATAAAACAATCGATTTCCCTCTAATTGATAACGAGTATCTAAAGTTTCTGATAAAAGCTTAAGGATATCGTAATGTTCGATATCAGTCACATTATGAGATTGATAATAAAAATGACTTGCAAATTCTTGTGCATGTTCAGGAGATTCTATTAGATCTTGAATAGAATCCACGACGATTTCACGATAGTAATCATCTGTCCATTCTCTTCTTGCTGTTCCGATTACTGCAAATTTTTCCGCAAGGTAACCTTTTTTGTACAATCGATAAAGAGAAGGATATAGTTTTCTCTTTGCCAAATCTCCTGTTCCACCAAAAATAGTAAACAGAGCAATCTTTTCTTTACTCATTTATCTTTACCTCTCTTTCGATATAACCTTNNTCATCTTTCATATTATACAAGTATCTGTTGTTAGAATCAATCAAACCTGATTAATAAAATACTACAACTTCATTAAATAGAAATTGTCTATTCAAGTCAACCGGTGATTAAAAAATAAAGGGATTGCAAGGCAGATAAAAAATACAGTTATCAGTCATGGAATAATTTTATGAACATTGGTTTCCAAATGGAAGACTATTGTCAAGTAAAACAATGGCAAAATCCTCATAGAACGAACAATTGCTTAACGAATGAAGGCTGATTATGGTATAATACACAAGATGCAAAAGAGTATCGATAGAAAAGAGGCGGACAATAGTGGAACATACATTTGAAAAATTTAATTTACAACCATTTTTAATAGAAGCAATCAACGAAATAGGATTTACTCAGCCGACTGAAGTGCAAGATAAACTTATTCCTGCTATAAAAAAAGGAAAGAGCGTAATCGGTCAATCTCAAACAGGATCTGGTAAAACGCATACGTTCTTATTGCCTTTGATCAATGCAGTTGACCCGGCAAAAAAAGAAGTACAAGTCGTCATTACAACTCCAAGCCGAGAATTGGCGGAACAGATTTATCAAGCAGCACTTCAACTCGTCGAAAAAGCACCCGAAAGAATCATTGTACAAAACTTTGTCGGCGGGACAGATAAAAAACGACAAATAGCAAAATTGACAGGTACCCAACCGCATGTTGTAATAGGCACACCTGGGCGAATTTTAGATTTAGTGACCGAAAACGCCTTGTTGATCCATACTTCACCTGTACTGGTAATTGACGAAGCAGATATGACACTCGATATGGGATTTTTGGAAGATATTGATCAAATTGCTGGTAAGTTACCGACGCCATTACAAATGTTAGTTTTCTCGGCAACGATTCCTAATAAATTAAAACCATTCTTAAAAAAATATATGGAAAATCCTTTATATGAACACATTCAACCAAAAGAAGTCATTTCTTCTTCTATTGAGAATTGGTTGATTTCAACTAAAGGCAGAGATCGAATTGATGTTATTTATGAATTGCTGATGATTGGACAGCCTTATTTAGTGATGATATTTGCTAATACGAAAGCGAAAGTAGATGAAATTGCTGAGGGACTAAAAACTAGAGGGGTAAAAGTTGCTAAAATTCATGGGGACATTCCTCCTCGTGAACGGAAACGAGTTATGAAGCAAGTTCAAAATTTAGAATACCAATTTGTAGTAGCGACAGATTTAGCAGCTCGTGGAATTGACATTGAAGGAGTTTCTCATGTCATCAATGCTGAGATTCCGCGCGATTTGGATTTCTTTATTCACCGTGTCGGCCGGACAGGACGAAACAACCTTAAAGGTACAGCCATTACTTTATATGCTCCTAGCGATGAAAATCTGATTATTGATATTGAAAAATTAGGTATTACTTTTGAACCTAAAACCGTTAAAAATGGAGAAATCATTGATACCTTTGATCGTAAACGTCGCGCTCAACGTGAAAAGAAAAAATCAG
>DIDU01000130.1:6294-6547 GCA_002418295.1 Carnobacterium sp. UBA5792
AAAAAAAATGGGACGCGCAATCAAAGCAAGCAACGTTAAAAAACGCCGTGTTGAACGCCGTACACAAGCGAATGCAATTAAGAAAGCAAATAAAAAAAAATAACATAAGAAAACCAGTAAACGAAAAATTTCGTTTACTGGTTTTTTTGTTCATTAGGCAAAGACTACTTAGGCAGTTTTCTAATCGCCAAATAATAAAAATACAAGGTTATAACCATTTTGACTTCCAATTGAAGATAAGGAGTTAAGTTGG
>DIDU01000130.1:6657-8042 GCA_002418295.1 Carnobacterium sp. UBA5792
ACCAAATCAGAATGAATGAAAAGATAAACACAAAACGATTTGTTGTTTGTGTTCCGGTCACCAAATCAGTAAAGAACTGATCTGTAATACCATTCATGTTTGAATAAGGAATTTCAATAGGATAACCAGGGGCATTCAAGTAAAAGCGATCTTTAAGTAAAGCAACACCAATCGTTGTACCAATAGTATTATTGTTTACATCTGCAACAGTTTGTTTGCCAGTAGGATCAAAAGTAAAAATAATAGAATCTGTTTGGTAAATAAAACTTTCTACAGACTCATCGGTAACGAGTTGATTTTGTTCAATTTTAAAGGCTGGCAGATGTTCATCAATTGTTTGTCCATCGTGCTTGATGTCTTTTAGAATCTGATTTCCTTGGATCCAGGTAGGAATGGCTGTTATGAAAGCTAAAAGTAAGAGATAAAGAAAAACATTTCTCTTTTTTAGACTACGTGCGGTGGCTAACTGTTCTGGATGAATAAAAGCTGTTTTTATCAAATTTAAAAAATAAATATTGACCCTCTCCTAACCTTATTATAAAAGACGTTCTTTATTATTGTAGTCTTTTATAGTATTAAACTCAATATCAATAAGGAATTCTTCACAAAAATCTTAGAAAAGAAAAGTGTTGTATCAAAAATAAAGGCAAAGGCTTTGAATTTTTATATGAAAGGTGTTACATTTAAAGGGTAGCAAAGGAATCGCAAAAAAAATAGATATACGGAGGAATTTAATTATGGCTTATGAATTACCGGAATTACCTTATGCATATGATGCGTTAGCACCTTCTATTGATGAAGAAACGATGCATTTGCACCATGACAAACATCACAACACTTATGTGACGAATTTAAATAAGGCGATTGAAAAACATCCTGAATTAGGAGAAAAATCAATTGAAGAATTGGTTTCTGATTTGACAGCAGTTCCTGAAGAAATTCGCACAGCAGTACGTAATAATGGTGGTGGACATGCAAACCACAGCTTTTTCTGGAAAATTCTTTCTCCAACAGGCGGCGGCGAACCAACTGGTGAATTGAAAGAAGCAATCGAATCTACTTTTGGCAGCTTAGACAAATTTAAAGAAGAATTTGCAGCAGCAGCAGCTGGCCGTTTTGGATCTGGTTGGGCATGGTTAGTAGTAGACGGCGGAAAATTAGCCATCACTTCAACACCAAACCAAGATTCTCCATTATCTGAAGGCAAAACACCAGTTTTAGGATTAGATGTATGGGAACATGCTTACTACCTGAACTACAAAAACGTTCGTGCTGACTACATCAAAGCATTCTGGAACTTAGTAAACTGGGAAGAAGCAGCAAAAAATTACGCAGCAGCAAAATAAAAGCAACTGAATGAAATAAAGCAAGACAAAATGAAGCAG
>DIDU01000130.1:8146-12717 GCA_002418295.1 Carnobacterium sp. UBA5792
GAGAGTGTCCGGTAGAAGTAGTCAGCAGACAAAATTGGTAGAAACCAGGCTGAGAGTGTCCGGTAGAGGCAGTCTAGCAGAACAAAAGCGGTGTAAACCAAGCTGAGAGTGTCCGGTAGAAGTAGTCAGCAGACAAAATTGGTAGAAACCAGGCTGAGAGTGTCCGGTAGAGGCGGTCTAGCAGACAAAAGTGGTGTAAACCAAGCTGGGAGTGTCTGGTAGAGGCGGTTTAGCAGACAAACCAATAAAAAAAGCTCTTATCAAAGATAAAGAGCTTTTCTAGTATTATTCAATTTGGATGCCTAAAGCACCAGCTATCACCAAGGCTTGACCAGCATTTAAAATGCTGCCTTTGAGTAAGTCAGTGGATATAGCAATACGGTCAAATGTAGAGGAACTTAAGTTCAATCCCTTCATATTTGTCTGCATAAAATTTGCTCCATCTAATTCACATTTTTCAAAAAATAAATATTGCCACTTGATTTCGAAAAAGTCACTTTCAGTCAATGAAGTTTTAGTAAAACAAACTCTTTTTAAAGAAGCATAACTAAACGATCCGTAGTTGCCAAAACATTCAGTAAAAGTGGTGTCCATGATTGACGCTTCAGCAAAATTAGTTCCTAAAAACTTCGTATTGGCAAATTGAGCACGTTGAATGATGGCTTCAATCATCTCCGTGTTGCTGATATTGCATTTTTCAAACGTTACATCCAGTAACTCTATTTGGTGAAACTGACAATTTTCAAAAGTGACATTGACAAAAGCAACATTTTTAAAACATACTTTTTCAAAAGAAACATCGGATAATGAACAATCTTGAAAAAGAGTATTCGTATAATAAGCTTCATGTTCTAATTCGTCAAAGTTTCCAGGCAGCAAATCGGGAGTTAACTTAGGCGGGGTAATTTTTATTTTTTTAGTCATTCTGTTCTCCTTTAAATAAATGATAATTTTTTGTTTTTAACACAGCTAGATGAGTAACCAGTAAGAGAAGTGCTGAAATCAGAGACAAAATCATACCTTCTTTGAACCAAGGTGTCCGATACTGAAAAGTAACCGTATGTGTTCCCGGTTTAATTGGGACTGCTAATAAGCTATCTACAGCTTTTTCTGTTTTTGCAGGAACGCCATCGATCTTCACTGTCCAGCCTTTACTGTATGGAATAGAGGTAAACAGCAGCTGCTGATCTTCTTGGATAGTTACTTTTCCTTTAATCCGAACATTGGTCTGTTCGGTTATGTCCATACCACTTTGTTGTAATTGATCAATAGCTGATGTGAAAGCAGTTTGATCTAATTGATACAACTGCATATCTTCTAAAAGCAGGGTTGATTTTTTCAATGAAAACTTAATGGTGATTGTGTCATCTTTGTTTACATTGGCCAAATTCAAGATTAACACATCACGGTAAGTAGGATATTGGGTAAATGGAAGTCCATTTAAATAAATAGCTGTATCCTCTTCTTTGACATTTGGTCCTAATGTTACATAATAAGCACCATTTGTTTCCGGTTTAAATTGGAACGTAACAGAAGCTTCTTCATTAGAAATCTGTTTGGTATACGTTTGTCTTTGACTGGTTTGAGAGACGGACACATTTTGATAGACTGTACTCGTAAAATCTAATGGAACAAACATTTCTGTTTGACTAGACATTCCTGTTAGTCCGCGTAACAATTTCTCTTGTAATTGTATTGGCTGATTGCTTTCAGCAGCGACATCTAACACAGCCTTGTTGCTGCCGAACGCAATTGGCAAAGCATAAGGGTTTTGGTACAAAACAGTCCGGGTGGTTTCAGCAAAAGGCTGATAAGCACGTAAATCTGGTTTAGTCTGCATCAAGGACAATTGAAAAGCTGGATCAACCATTTCAGCAGCCGGAAGAACTTCTATTTGCTTTAATAAAGAGACATCTTTTAATAATTCATCTTTTCTTTCAGGCAAACGATACAGTTCATTTTGTTCACTGATATAATATTTGATCCCAAAAAGCGCATCTGTAACTAAAGTGCCATTCGCATAGGCAATAAATCCATCACCTACGGGAAAGCCCAACCGTCCAAACAATTGCGGAATCTCTTTTTCAAAAGTAGAACTAAAATGAGAAATACTTGGAAAATCAGCTTGGAAACTATCATTTTTGGACCGCAAAAAGGTCTTTTCGATTCGGTAAAAACCAGCATCTTTTTTTTGAATGGCAGCAATGGTTGTGTCTAATTCTTTTTGATAAGTTGAAAAGGAATCTTGTTTAACGTAGCTTAAGCGTGACAAATCAATTTGAGCATTTGCACCCATCTCAACGGCAGTAATTAAAAAAAGAATCAAGGCAAGCCAGCGGTATTGTTGCGGTTTAACAATCAGCAGAAATATAATAAGCAGACTAAAAACGATAGTCAGAATTACCTGTTCAGGATAGACAAAGTCATAGTTGCCTTGATAAACACTGATTCCGATAACCGTAACTAAAATAACACTGAAGAACGTTTCAAGTGGTCGTAATCCTTCCATTTTCATAAAGCTGCGGTAGCCGTTTAAAATCATAAAGAAACAGACAACAAAAGAAAAACGATAAGGATACCAAATTGGATACTGCATAGCATGCCAAATCATATTAAAAGCTTTTAAATTCATTGAGACTACGTAAAGAATCATTAATAGCAAGGCTGTGATTCGTTCTCGTAAAGGAAAAGCATGGTTGGAAAAGTAACATCCGAAAGAAACCAAGGCTAAACTCCCGATAAAAAGATTGGGATAGCCAGTAGGCATTTGATCAAAATTAAAAGCGCCGATCATCAATTTGGAAAGCATTTCATGGAAAGGATAAGCCAGTTCCCAATCAAAAATCAGTTTAGTATAGCTGGCTTTACTCCCTAGCAAAGAATGGAAAGTAGGCAATAACAAAATAGCACTCAAGCCGGCACCTAATAAAGAATGCCACAAGAATAAACCAATCAGCTGGAAGTTTTCTTTTACTTTTTCTTTAAAAGACAGCGAATGCGAGTAGGACATTCCAGTAAGACGGAAAAGAAAGTAGCCAATCAAAAATAAGCAGATCATGTCGCTAATATAGTAATTTGAAAATAAAGCAAGAGCTAAAAAAAGTGAATAGGTTAATCCTTTTTTTTGAAAAAGCAGCTGCTCAACACCCAACGCAATCAAAGGTAAAAAAATCAATCCATCCAGCCACATAACATTTAGTTGATTGACAATCGTATAACCCATCAAAGCATAGCTGATAGAAAATGCTGCTAAAATAAAGCCATCTCCATTAAAAGCTTTCCTTAGTAACCAACCAAAACTTAGCCCTGTTAAACTGATTTTTAAAAGAGTCAAACAAGTAATAGCTAAGGAAACTTGGTTATGCGGAAAAAGTAAAAACAGAAGGTTAAAAGGACTGGTCAAATAATAAGCCCATAATCCGACCATGTCGCCGCCAATAGCTTTAGAAAAAGAATAATAAAAGCTAGAAGGGTCTTCAAAAAAAGTTTGTCGGTAATAAGAAAAAAAGTCAACGTACTGCTGTCCTAGATCAACAGTCATTAACGAACCATTCCCAAAAGGATAGACTCCTTGAATAATATAAATACCTGACATAATCAACAAAGGGATAAAAAAGGCCAATAATAGAGGCCATTGTTTATAGAAAAAAGATTTAATTGAAAATTGCACGATACTCACTCCAATAAATAAGTCTTTCAAAAATAAAGATTGATTTCTAATGTCTAGAATAGCATAGATTGCTAAGGAATAATTAAAAATTTCTTCATTCAATGGTTAATTTTGTTTGGATTTGTTACAATAGACGAAGTTAAGTGGAATAGGAAGGTGTAGCAGTGAAATCGAATAAAAAAAAGAATAATAAAAAAAAGTCGCATATACCTTTTCGTTTAAATCTTTTATTTTTCACGGTCTTTTTATTGTTTGCGACGCTTATTTTGCGTTTAGGCTATTTACAAATCGTGCAAGGCGAAGAATTCGAAACTCAAGTACAACGGACAGAAACAACTCTGGCAACTGGAACGGTACCGCGTGGTGAGATTTATGACAGCCAGTACCGCAAGCTAGTGGGGAATACTCCTCTTCAAGCGATCACCTATACAAGAGGTAAAGGGATATCCGGAAAAGATATGGCAACTATTGCAATGAATTTGGCCCAATATATCGAAATGCCCCATGTTACAGAATTGGATACAAAAGAAGATTTCGACGTATCTAAAAGAGATTTGCAAGATTTTTGGATAGCATTAAATGAAAGCAAAATAAATAAACGTCTATCAGAAAAGGAATTGAATTTGCCTGCAACGGAACTTTATCAAGCACAAGTTAACCATGTAACGGATGAAGACATTCAGTTTACTGCAGAAGAACAAGAAGCAGCGGCAATTTTTAAACGAATGAACAGTGCCTATGCTTTGTCAACGATTAATATCAAAAGCGAAAATGTGACGGATGAAGAAGTGGCCAAAGTTAGTGAAAACTTATTGGCTTTACCTGGTGTTGATACAGGTACTGACTGGGTTCGGACTTATCCTGAGGGAGAAATGCTAAAAAGCATTTTAGGGGATGTGAT
>DIDU01000130.1:12722-13328 GCA_002418295.1 Carnobacterium sp. UBA5792
TATCTTGCTAAAGGTTATGCTCGTAATGACCGAGTAGGAAACAGCAATTTGGAATTGCAATATGAACAAGTCCTAAGTGGTTCAAAATCAAAATCAGCTACAGAAACCAATCAAAATGGTGATATCGTTAATACGATCCAAAGTTATGCCGGTAAAAAAGGGGATAATTTGGTATTGACAACTGATATGAAGNNGGTTGCTTCAGATCCAAATACCGGTGAAATTCTAGCAATGACTGGACAAAAAATCAATTTATCAACAGGGAAAATTGAAGATGATGCCTTAGGAGCGATTAATGGAGCTTTCTCAATGGGGTCATCAGTGAAACCCGCAACTGTCCTAGCTGGATATATGGATGGTGCACTGACATTAGATGATAATACTATCGTGGATGAACCATTGAAATTTCCGGGAAGTAATACGATCAGTTCTGTGTTTAACCGCGGAGGCAGTATAGCGTTGAATGATATCAGTGCTCTTGAACGGTCGTCGAATGTCTATATGTCAAAAGTAGCTATGCGCATGGGCGGACAATATACGTATACGCCTAATACAACTTTAAAGATTGATGGTAGAGAAGTCATTGATAAGTTAAGAGCTTATTAA
>DIDU01000130.1:13388-14583 GCA_002418295.1 Carnobacterium sp. UBA5792
TGTCGGTACAGATATTACTGGTGTACAACCGTTGTTCTTCTCATTTGGACAATATGATACGTACACACCCATTCAAATGATTCAATATGTCTCAACTATAGCCAACGGCGGAAAACGGATTGCGCCTAGAATCGTAAGTGAAATTCGCGGTACAGACGAAGACGGCAATTTAGGAGCAGTAGAAACTCAATTAGAGCCTAACATCTTAAATACAGTTAATGTAGGAAAAACAGAATTTTCCCGCGTACAGCAAGGAATGTACCAAGTAGTCCATGGAGCGAACGGTTCAGCAAGAAGTGCTTTTATTGGCGCTGAATACGAGGCTGCTGGAAAAACAGGAACAGCTGAAGCAAGTTATTTTGGACCTGTAGAAAGTGCCCAAGGTTCTTCAGTAGAAAATCGGACGTTTATTGGGTATGCACCTTATGATGATCCGCAAATTGCGGTTACAGTAGTGGTACCGTATTTACCGTTACCGAATACAAGTAGTGAAAACACACAAATTGCTCGTCAAGTATTTGATGCGTATTTCCGTGTAGGGAAGTATAAAAACTTAGATGCTGAAGTAGCTAAAGATGCTGGTTCAGATGACACTGAAGAATAGAAAAAGCAACAAGAAGCACAAAAAAACCGCTAAATATTTAGCGGTTTTTTTGTATTTGAGTTTAACGGCCCATTAAAACATCTGCGATTTTCTGAAAATCCATTTCGCTAGTTACTTCATAAGAACCAGGACGTAAAAGTGAAATATAATCATTTTCTTCAAGGAATGTTTCGAATTCAGATGAATCCTCAATAATTCCTTGATCTTCTAATTGTTGTACAGCAACACTACTTGGATCACCATCATTAATGACGATTGTTGTCTTAACGACTTCTGGCTTGCTTGATTCGCTTGATTTCGTGGCTGAATCCTCTTCTTTTGATTTTTCAGAAGAAGCTGTTTCAGTGTCCTTTGAACTTTCTTTATCTTTAGTTAAGTTAGCAACTTCTGTTTCAGCTAGCAAACTTTCATATTTTTCTTTATAGGATGCTTCTTCTTTGCTTAGTGTAACAGAATCATTTGTAGTCGAATGATCAGCACCTACCTGTGGCTCGTAAAGGAAAAGACGGTATCCAGCCAGAACGATGGCAGAAATCAAAAAACCGAGTGCCATGTAACGTAATGTGGGTTTACTCATTCAAAAAGCTCCTT
>DIDU01000130.1:14673-23585 GCA_002418295.1 Carnobacterium sp. UBA5792
CTGTTTCTTCTGAATGAATATTTAGTTCTTCTTCAAGGACAGCAACACGTTTTTTTAATTGGTAAATGTCTTGTAATAATTGAAGAGATAGTTCTTCAAATTCTTCTTTAATTTTTTCACCATTATCTTTTTTATAAAAAGACCAGCCAATTAAAGCAATGGCAATAATTAATAAGATAATCACTATTAGCCATAAATCCACTATTTTCACCTCTTTTATTTAAACTTCACGTTTGATTTTACCATAATATCTAATAGAAACATAGAATGTAAAAAAAACTTAAACAAATTACAATAAAAAGATACGTAAAGTAAAAAAACTTTACAACCCGCAAAAAAATACTAGCATGTTTTTCAAAAAAATGATATGATATTTAAGTCAGAAGTTTACGAAATGTAACTTCAATTATTGTTTAGTGCTTGGAGGGAAAATCATGCGTGTAAATATCACATTGGAATGTACTGAATGTAAAGAACGTAATTACATCTCAAAGAAAAACAAACGTAACAATCCGGATCGTGTAGAATTTAAGAAATATTGCCCGCGCGAACGCGTCGTTACTTTACATCGTGAAACAAAATAACAACAGAATTTCTGTTGTTTTTTTATACGATGAATTTGGCAAATAAGGATAAAGGAAAAAGTGCTGAGAGAAATTATGCTCAGCGCTTTTTTTCTTGAGGAGGTAAAGCAAGTGTCAAAAAAGGAAATANNCGGCTGAATAATTTGCCGGTTGCACAAAAAAAAGAACAAGAAAATAGTATTTATGAATTGCTTTTTGGAACGGAACAATGGAAAAAATCTGAAGTAGTAGCTTTAACATTATCACAAAAGTTGGAATTAACTACTTACCCAATTATTGAAAAAGCGTGGAAAGAGGGGAAAACTGTTGTTGTGCCGAGGACGAAAAAAAACCGAGAAATGGATTTTGTGAAGTATTCTTCAACTACACCTATGGAAACTTCATCTTTTGGTTTGCGAGAACCGCTTAAAACATTGACAGCGGTACCTAAATCAAAAATTGATTTAGTGATTGTTCCAGGATTAGCTTACTCGGAAAAAGGATACCGCATAGGTTTCGGCGGAGGTTATTATGATCGGTTTTTAGCAGATTATAAAGGAACCACTCTTTCTTTAGTTTTTAAAGAACAGGAAATAAGGTCATTTCCAGTGGAAACTTTTGATATCCCTATTGATTTTTTAATTACTGCAGAAAAAGTAACGTCCTGCAGAAATGAAAAATAGAAATTCATTCTATTTGGTGTCCTGTCCGACCTTTGGTATACTCATAGTAATTAGAGAAAGGACGGTTTTGCAGATGGATATATGTGAAGTTTTTTTTAGTAATGGTCAGTCCTTAAAGGTCAATGTATCTCAAGCAGCATTTAACGAAATAATCAACACAGAAGACGGTATGCTGGATAGTCGATTAGTTTTATTACAAAACCAAGATGGCGATTCCATTTATATAAATCCTTTACAAGTTGTTTTTGTAACATCAGATTTCAAAAAATCTAAGAATGAAGTATTTACTCTGAGCGAACAAGCAACAGAAGAAGAGCATGAAAGTCATAATTTAGAAGCGATTAAAGATTTAAGTAAAGATATTGATAATATGGAATAGTTTATTAGAAAAAAGCCTGTTGTCAGGCTTTTTTTGTTGAATCATTTTCGTTTTTACCTGCCATTTTAAAATCAGCTGCTGTTGTTCTTTTCTGTTAGCGCGAACAATCGTTTTTTATGCTATAATGAGAAAATAGTGTACATCAGACATTTTTATTATAGTAACTTATGCGATAAAGAATGGAGTTGATGACTTGGATTATCAATTGGAAATGAAAATAAAGCGTTTTTTTAGACAACCCATTCTGACCTATACCTTTTTAGGTATCCAAATTGTGTTGTTTATTTTAATGACTTTTAATGGAGGCAGTACAAATACACAGACATTAATTGAATTTGGCGCAAAGTTTAATCCCTTTATTGCTTGGGGAGAATGGTGGCGGCTAATCACGCCCATGTTTTTACACATTGGGTGGATGCATCTTTTAGTGAACTCAGTTATTTTATACTATCTTGGAATTCAACTAGAAAGCCTTTTTGGTCATTGGCGTTTCGCTCTTATTTACTTATTGAGTGGGCTTGCTGGAAATGCGGTTAGTTTTGCTATGAATAATGCTATTTCTGCTGGAGCAAGCACCGCTATTTTTGGTCTATTTGGGGCAGCTTTAATGTTAGGAAAAACGTATCCTCATAATCCGGCAATCCAGCAACTGTCTAAAAATTTTTTACTGTTAGTTGTAATCAATTTAGTTTTTGGCATCTTTGATTCTTCTATTGATTTAGCCGGTCATATTGGAGGATTTGCTGGAGGCTACTTGGCCTCAACTGCGATTAGTGTCGCAGATCCATTGCCTCGTTGGAAAAAAAGGCGAATATTATATGCGGTCATTTTTCTGGTAATGGTGGTTTTATTTGTAACAATCGGTTATTTGAAAAATCGGTTTCTTGTTAATTAGCAGGTGGTGAGAAAATGAAAACTCTCTATGAAGTGCAGCAAGTGTTAAAACGCTATGGTATTTTCATTTATGTTGGAAAGCGTTTGTGGGATATTGAATTAATGATGATTGAATTAAAGAAGATACACGAACAAGGCTTAATAGAAGATGACGAATACTTAAAAGCCTATTTAGTTCTTAAACAAGAACACCGGGTGGAAGAACAGAAAGAAATGGAAAATAAAGAGTGATGGAGGATACAACATGTCAAGAAAATTAATTGGGATTGATTTAGGCGGAACAACTGTAAAATTAGCTGTGTTAACTGAAGAAGGAGAAGTACAACAAAAGTGGAGTTTGTTAACAGATATTTCTGAAGATGGGACTAAAATAGTCCCTTCAATTGTGGCATCTATTAATGAACACATTGAACGATACGGTATGACAAAAGAAGATTTTATTGGAATCGGAATGGGATCGCCAGGAACGGTAGATTTGCAAAACGGTACGGTAATCGGCGCTTACAATTTAAATTGGAAAACCTTGCAGCCTGTTAAGTTGTTAATTGAAGAAGGAACGGGTATTCCTTTTGCTATTGATAATGATGCTAATGTAGCTGCACTTGGGGAACGCTGGAAAGGTGCCGGAGAAAATGAAGATAATATGGCCTTTTTAACATTAGGTACTGGTGTAGGTGGCGGAATCGTTGTCGAAGGGAACTTACTGCATGGGGCTGTCGGAGCAGCCGGTGAAGTAGGACATATAACTGTGGAGCCCAATGGATATGACTGTACATGTGGTAAAAAGGGTTGTCTAGAGACAGTCGCGAGCGCAACTGGCGTAGTGCGTTTAGCACGAGATTATGCAGATCAATACGCTGGGGAGTCTACGTTAAAAGTTNNATTACTTTAATACATTTACATTCCCGGCTATTCGCAGCAGCTGTAAAATACGCTTGGCTCAACTAGGAAATGATGCAGGGGTTATTGGGGCTAGTTCATTGATTAAAGGTATTATGAGTAAAAGTGAATAAGCTGTGATTAGCTGAACCGAATAAAAAAGGCTCCATGAAAATGGAAGTCTTTTTATTTTGGGCAAAAGTATGTAGGACAAATAGTCAAAAAAAGAATCTAATAAACATCAACGATAATCCAATCCAGAACTCAAATAGTTAAAACATGCCAAAGAAAAAGAGCTGTGTTATAATTATAAGCATCAAGACCAATAAGAAAAGGGGTAACAGCATTAATTTAACTGCTAATAACCAGAAACATAAGGTGATGAAATGAAAAAAAACGTGCTTACTGTGCTTAGCGTCTTTGTGTTAGTCTTCTTGTCAGTTTGCTTTTTAGTAAGCTGCAGCAAAGATATGTCTGTCCCTGAAAAAAAAGAAAAAGAGCACGTCCCTCATAAACTTCCATTAAACTATGAAGATTTTAGGAAAGTTGTTGGCTGGCTTTCTGATGATGAACTCCTTGTGCATGCTGGGAAAGAAAATCAAGATACCCTCTATCGCTTTAATCTAATGACGGGGAAATTAACATTGTTGTATGAAGCAGAAGCCATTATTTTAACAACTGCGATTTCTGAAGANNCCGACAAAGAAGGGGGCGAACTGCGCATCATCAATTCAGCGGGTGAAGTAAAGCAAAAACTAGCCATTGAAACGAACGGTTATTTGAATGTCAATTGGAATCCTGTTGATCAAGACCAATTATTTATTTCTTATTATAAATGGGAAGAAGAAATGATCATTCAAAAATGGGATATGGAAACCAATCAATTGGTCGATATTCAATCAAAATCTTTGACTCCTATTTGGTATTCTGGCAATCTTTATTTGTATGTAGATAACTTAGATGATTTTACCTTGCAAACTGGCGAACTGTATATGGGCGATATCCGAACAAATGAAATGACGCGTATTCAAAGTCAAGTTACGGGGTTTTACTTAAACAATGATACATTTATTTCATTTTCTCCTTCCGACTTCAATCAAGAAGAATTGTTGTTAAATAGGCAGTATCCTTTTATGGTTGATAAAGGATTTATTACGATTCCAAAAGTCACTATGAATGAGCGATTGGTTTTTCCTAATTTAACGCAATCTGGAAAAAATGGAGATCTTTATGGAGTATTTGCTAAAAAAGCAACACAATTAGAATTGGAATCAGGGGAATTTGAATTTGGAAAGTTGAATTTTGAGACAAGAAAAATTGAACCTATTATTGATTTGCCCGATAATGCTCCAATCAGCATGACTAAAAATCAGCGTTATTGTTTATATGGTTGGCGTTTTGAATACATGATTGATCTAGAGGAGCAGAAGCTCTATCCTTTGATTGAAATGGAAAAATCTTCTTCTTAATTAAGCACTTAGTTAGAGATACAAAAAAAGCTAGTAAAAATCCTTTCTCTTGTGTACAATTATTCATGTGAGTATGAGAGGAAAGGGGTATTTTGAAATGAATGGTAATGTGTTATTAAACACCGTTTTATTGATTATTATTATAGTGTGGGGCGGTTATGAGCTATATCAATATTTCAATCGGAAACGTGCGGCAGTCGAACTGACTGAAGAAGAATTTAAAAAAAATATGCGGAAAGTCCAACTGATTGATGTTCGTGAAAAAACAGACTTTGATGCTGGACATATATTAGGGGCTCGAAACATTCCTTATTCGCTATTTAAAACAAGAATGGCTGAAATCCGAAAAGATCAACCTGTCTACCTTTATGATTATAATAAATCTTTAAGTGGCCGAGCAGCTGTTAAATTGCGTAAATCAGGGTATAAAGAGTTGTACCGGCTTAAAGGCGGTTACCGTGATTGGACAGGAAAAACAAAGAAAAAGTAACCAAATAAAAAATCGCCTCTCACTTTAGAGGCGATTTTTTATTTGGTGTATGTCTATTAGTCCTCATCTTTAATGTCGCTATCATCTGGCAGCGGATCATTCAAGTAATCAATCAACTCTGCCTTATATTGTTCTAATGATTTTAAATAAAGGTTAAATTGATCTTTGTTAACTAAGGGTTCTTCCCCATCGGATACGGTGCGAATTTGCTTTTCACGAACAAGACGGTAAACTTCTGAAATCGTAAGATCCAGATATTCTGCTGTTTCTTCAAGCGTGAGATACATCTGACACCCCTCCATTCTTTTGATATAGTCTATTTTACGCTATTTTGTCAGAAAACACGAGAAAGATCCATTATTTTAAAAGATGAAAATAATGAAACGGTAGTGGACTATGTTATAATAAAAACGTTAACGTTAATAAATGGAGGGTCATTATGAATAAAACCGAAGTCTTTGCTCATAGAGGCAGTAAAGGAACTCATCCAGAAAATACTTTGGCAGCTTTTGAAGAAGCGGTCCGTGTCGGGAGTGATGGAATTGAGCTAGACGTTCATTTAAGTCAGGACCATAAATTAGTCGTCATTCATGATGAAACAGTAGATCGTACAAGTAATGGAAAAGGATTGGTTCGAGAATTGTCGTTGCAAGAATTAAAGCAATTAGACGCCGGCAGTTGGCTCAATAAAGACTATGCAGATTGCCGTATTCCTACCTTACAAGAAGTGATTGATTTTTTGAATGATCGTCAGTTTAAAGGAATATTGAATATTGAACTTAAAACAGATCATTATGCTTATCCGGGAATCGAAGAAAAAGTGGTTGAATTAATAGATAAAACGGAAATCCAATTTAAAATCGTTTTTTCGAGTTTCAACTACCAGACACTTATTCGTTTAAAAAAATTAAATCCTGCTGTTGAGATTGCTTTATTATTTGAAAAAGACGGAAGAGACCTTTTGGTGTTAGATGCCGGTATCCTTGTAACAATGTGGCATCCAGACTTATCTTGGTATCGAAAAAAGGTGGCAACCGATGAAGTGAAAATGGCTGTCCGTCTTTGGACAATCAATCAAGACCAGGAATTAACTTATTGCTTTAATCAAGGAGTATCTGGAATTATTACGGACTATCCGGAGAAAGCTATTGCTTTACGAAATCAATTAGAAACAACGTTTTAAAGGAGAGAAATGTGACTAAACTACCTATTATTGTAATCGTCGGTCCTACCGCTGTTGGAAAAACCAGCTTAAGCATTGCTTTAGCAAAACAGTTTAATGGCGAAATTATTAGCGGGGATTCCATGCAAATTTATAAAAAATTAAATATTGGAACTGCTAAAGCATCTTTAACAGAACAAGCAGGGATTCCTCATTATTTGATTGATGAAGTAGCTGTTTCGGAAAGTTACACTGTATCTGACTTTCAAAAAAGAGGAAGGCAGCTAATACAAGAGATTAGCGCAAAAGGTAAATTACCGATTATTGTTGGAGGAACAGGATTATATATTGAATCTTTACTGTATGCGGTCAGTTTGGGCGGTTCAGGAGAAAATGATTTAATTTTTCGAGCTCAAAAAGAAAAGGAAGCTGCTGAGTATGGTCCAAACTACTTATGGAAAGAGCTCAGACAACTTGATCCGACAGCTGCTGAAAAAATCCATATGAATAATGTCCGACGCGTTATTCGCGCTCTGGAAGTCTACCATGTAACTGGGCAGTTATTTTCTTCTTATCAAAACGAACGGGAAATAAAAGAACCGTTGTATAATATGAAAATAATAGGATTAACGACAGATCGGGAGATGTTGTACGACCGTATCAATGAACGGGTGCATCTGATGGTAGAGCAAGGACTTGAATCAGAAGCGCGCTGGTTGGCTGAACAGCAATTATTAGATGCGCAAGCAACACGCGGAATTGGATACAAAGAATGGCAGCCGTATTTTAAAGGGGAAGCTTCTCTAGATGAAGTGATTGCTGCTATTCAGCAAAATTCAAGACGTTATGCTAAACGGCAATTAACCTGGTTTAGAAATCGGCTGTCAGCTGTCAGCTGGTGGGATTTGGTAAAACAACCGGAAACTAAAAAAGAATTGGTTGAAGAGATTCAACAATTCTTACAAGAACAATCAAAAACAAATCCAAAAGAAAAGTAGGTCATTGTGATGGAAACAAAAAAAGAACAAGAAAAAGTAATCCTCGTCGGCGTTCAAACAACTGAAACAGATTCTGATTTTGCTTATTCTTTGGATGAATTGGCGCAATTGACAGAAACAGCTTTAGGAAAAGTTGTGGGAGAGATAACGCAAAAAAGAGAGCGATTCGATCCGCGTACTTTTTTAGGCAAAGGGAAATTAGAAGAATTGACTCATTTAATAGAAGAAACTGAAGCAGATGTAGTCATTTTTAACCATGCGTTAACACCAGGTCAAACTCGGAATATTCAAGAAGTGAGTGATGTGAAAATCATTGACCGTATTCAGTTGATTTTGGATATTTTTGCAATGCGTGCTCGAAGCAAAGAAGGGAAATTGCAAGTGGAGTTAGCTCAATTGCAATATATGCTGCCACGTTTAGCTGGACAAGGCATCAATTTGTCTCGTTTAGGCGGCGGCATCGGCACAAGAGGACCTGGAGAAACGAAACTAGAAACAGATCGCCGTCATATTCGAAATCAAATCAGCGATATCAAGCGAGCCTTAAAAGATACTGAAAAACACCGAGAACGTAATCGGATACACCGTCGAGAAAGCGGGATTTTTCAAATTGGGCTAATGGGTTATACCAATGCGGGAAAATCTACTCTATTGAATGCTTTAACTCAAGCAAAGACCTATGAAGAAAATCAGTTATTTGCTACACTGGATCCTTTAACACGTAAATTGGTATTGCCAATAGGAACAACTGTAACATTAACGGATACGGTTGGATTTATCCAAGATCTTCCAACAGAATTAATCGAAGCTTTTCAATCTACATTGGAAGAAACGCGTGGTGTTGATCTACTGCTGCATGTAGTTGATGCTTCTGCAGAGAACATGGCAGGGCATGAAAGAACGGTAATAGATCTACTAAAAAAACTAAAAATGGATCATATTCCCATGTTGACTGTTTACAATAAAAAAGATTTAGTAGATGGATTGTTTTTCCCGAGTTTATATCCGAATCTATTGATTTCTGCTAAAGATCCAGCAGATATTGAAATTTTATTAGAGGAAATTACAAATCAAATGCAAGAAATCATGGTTCCTTATCAAATTGAAGTAGGAGTAGAAGAAGGACAAAAGCTTGTCCAACTAAAACAAGAAACTTTAGTAACAGCTGAAACCTATGAAGAAGAAACAAACAGTTATATTGTTAAAGGCTATGCAAAAAAAGAGTCAAAATGGAATGGAGAGAATCAATTAAAATGAGTTGGAACAGTCACTTTGCACCAGAGCTAGTTGAAAGAATAAAAAACATTGAAGAAAAAATCAAACCGGTTCATGAACAAATCCATGAGGTTGCCTTATTTAACCAATATAAAGTATTAAAAAGCTTTAGAGACAAAA
>DIDU01000130.1:23593-26420 GCA_002418295.1 Carnobacterium sp. UBA5792
GGAACAAAATTTTAATCCGTCAACTGGATACGGATACGATGATTATGGCCGTGATACATTAGAAGAAGTCTATGCTGATGTGTTTAAAGCAGAAGCTGGATTGGTCCGTCCGCAAATCATTTCCGGCACACACGCAATTGCTACAGCTTTGTTTGGTGTTATGCGTCCAGGAGATGATCTACTGTATATTACTGGATCTCCGTATGATACATTACTAGAAATAGTGGGAGTTACGGGAGAAGGCATTGGTTCGTTTAAAGAATACCAAATGGGCTATGATCATGTTGATTTGTTACCGGATGGAAATGTGGACTTCGAAGCTNNTAGCCATTCAACGTTCTCGTGGTTATGCCAGTCGTCCGTCTTTTACTATTGAAAAAATTGAAGAGATGATTCAATTTGTAAGGTCAATTGATCCCTCTGTGATTATTTTTGTTGATAATTGCTATGGTGAATTTGTTGAGCTGAAAGAACCTACTGAAGTTGGTGCAGATCTGATGGCAGGATCGCTGATTAAAAATCCAGGCGGAGGTCTAGTGAAGACAGGCGGTTATATTGTAGGTAAATTAGAATTGATTGAAGCATGTGCATACCGCTTAACTTCTCCGGGAATTGGCCGGGAAGCAGGAGCTTCTTTATATAGTTTGCAAGAAATGTATCAAGGCTTTTTTATGGCACCTCATACAGTGGGAGAAGCATTAAAAGGCGCCGTCTATACTGCAGCCTTATTAGAGTCTTGTGGAGTAGAGAGTTCGCCTAAATGGAATGATGAACGGACGGACTTAATCCAAATCATTTCTTTAAATGACAAAGGAAGAATGGTTCAATTTGCTCAAACAATTCAAAAATATTCTCCTATTAATGCTCATGTCATGCCGGTAGGAGCTTATATGCCGGGTTATGAAGATGATGTGATCATGGCAGCGGGAACCTTTATTCAAGGATCGAGCATCGAATTGACAGCTGATGGCCCTATCCGTCCACCTTATACTTTATATGTACAAGGAGGCCTAACTTATGAACACGTTAAGCTGGCAGTCAGTTCAGCTGTAGCAGAACTATTCTTTTAATAGAGGCTAAGAAAACTACTTATGTAAATCTGATTTTTAGATAGACAATAAGTAGTTTTTTTTAATTCAAAAAAAGTAGTGCAACACGCGGTTATATCACATTCCCATGTAATAAAAATTTTGACAATTTAAATAAGCCTTGTTAAAGTGATGAATGAAGAATAGATAAATAAAAATCTAGCTGCATTACGAAAGGGAGAATTTTTAAGACAATGAAAAAATTCACAAAAGAAGAGATCAAAGCCAGTGCAAAAGAACATAATGTCCGCTTTTTGCGTTTGATGTTTACAGATATTGACGGTACCGTCAAAAATGTTGAAGTTCCTATTAGTCAAATAGATAAGGCATTGAACAATGAAATGATGTTTGATGGTTCTTCAATTGATGGTTTTGTCCGTATTGAAGAAAGCGATATGTATTTATATCCGGATTTAAGCACATGGTTGATTTTTCCATGGGAAATAGGACATGAAAAAGACAAAGTAGCCCGTTTGATTTGTGATATTTACAATGCTGATGATACACCTTTTGCTGGAGACCCTCGTACGAACTTAAAACGCAATTTAAAAGAAATGGAAGAATTAGGTTTTACTGATTTTAATTTAGGACCAGAACCGGAATTTTTCTTGTTTAAACTTGATAAAAATGGAAAGCCAACGTTGGAATTAAATGATGATGGCGGCTACTTTGATTTTGCTCCAACAGATTTAGGCGAAAATTGCCGCCGCGACATTGTCTTGCATTTAGAAGATTTGGGATTTGAAATCGAAGCGAGCCATCATGAAACAGCTCCTGGTCAACATGAAATCGATTGGAAATATGCTGATGCTCTTGAAGCGTGTGATAATATTCAAACCTTTAAATTAATTGTTAAAACAGTTGCCCGTGAACATGGTTTGCACGCTACTTTTATGCCAAAACCTTTAGAAGGAGTCAGCGGATCAGGAATGCATTTTAATATGTCTTTATTTAATAAAAATGGGAATGTTTTTTACGATGAAGCAAATGAATTGGGATTAAGCGAAGTCGCTTATCAATTTTTAGCAGGGATAGCGACGCATGCTTTAGCTTTTACAGCTATTTGTAATCCAACTGTCAACTCTTATAAACGGTTGATTCCTGGTTATGAAGCACCTGTTTATGTTGCATGGAGCGCACGAAATCGTTCGCCTTTAGTGCGTGTACCAAGTTCACGCGGCTTATCGACACGTGTCGAATTACGAAGTGTCGATCCTAGTGCCAATCCTTATTTAGCTGTAGCAGTTTTATTGAAATCTGGATTAGATGGAATAAAAAATAAATTGGTACCTGCTGAGCCCATTGATCGCAATATCTACCGAATGACGAGTGAAGAACGCTATGAAAAAGGAATTATTGATTTACCATCTACATTGCATAATGCACTAAAATATTTACGCAAAGATGAAGTAGTTAAAGAAGCGCTTGGTTCGCATATCTATAATAGTTTTATGACAGCTAAAAAAGTGGAGTGGGCAGCTTATCGAGAACAAGTTTCTGAATGGGAACAAGAAAAATATATGACTCTCTATTAAAAAATTAAATGAGTTTACACTCCGATTAGGAAGAATAAGAAGAGTGGAACTAAAAAAGAATTACGTGTTTACTTGCGTAATTCTTTTTTTATAGTAGAATATTGTAAGTTTTTTGCATTCAATACCTAGCAGATCAGCTAAAATATAATCGCATTTGCTCACAGTGCTGCTTTCCTAAATTTCTTTCGAGTCAGGGCGGGCTTG
>DIDU01000130.1:26564-29477 GCA_002418295.1 Carnobacterium sp. UBA5792
TTCTATAAAAGTAATGAAGAGGAGGACTGAAATGAAAGAAAAAGAGCTTCGTCGTTCAATGGCTGTTTTCACAATTGGTACAGTCATGAAATTGACCGATTTAACAGCACGGCAAATCCGCTACTATGAAGAACAAGAGTTGATTCAACCTGAACGAAATGAAGGAAATAGAAGAATGTTTTCTTTAAATGACGTTGATGTGCTTCTTGAAATTAAAGATTTCTTATCTGAAGGAATCAATATGGCCGGGATCAAACATATTTATGAAATGAAAAAATTAAATCCTGTTGATTTAGAACAAAAAAATACCACTGCTATGACAGATGAAGATGTTAGACGTATTTTGCATTCAGAATTTTTATCTATCAGTGGATTAAACACCAAAAATACTAATCAGTTTATTGATCCTAATCAGCTATATTAAAATAGTACGAAGTTTGTGCTGGTCGAATAGAGCAAACAGGTTTAGTCGCTCTATTTTTTTTAGGTGCTATGAATTGAAACCCCTTTCAATAATTGGTATAATTATGCTACTAAATAAAAGAGGAGAGATGACATTGGATCAAGAAGAATTGAGAAATGAAATCCTATCTATTTATAAGAGTAACGATGGAATAAAAGAAAAAATTGATGGCCTTAAAGGTACTTTCGAAGATGGCGATATAATAGACGTAGTGGAACAGTTGTACGATGAAGGCGTATTGGTTGTTAAAGCAGACAAAGGTTCAGGAAAAGAAGCTTTTCTGTCTAGAGGAGATTCTGATACCGAAGTAGTTACATTTTGGCCTGAATCATTAGAATACCAAGAAAAAGCATAAGTTTTTTATTTAAAAAAAGAAGCCTCCCCACTTGTTGGATTAGGCTTCTTTTAATTTTTATAGATATCCGAAGAGAGGGAATCGCACCTTCAAAGGATCATCAATAAAATGGCAATGAGTTATAGTAAAAATCGCTTTTTAATGTATTTTTATTAATACAAATGAGTATTCATTACTTTTGTTGAAAATAAAGACGAGAAAAAGATAACGGCATTCTATTCCGAAACTATGCTAAATTTATTATCAAAACCAATAAAAGGAACAAAAAACAAAAAAAGAAAACACCTCTCAAAAACGCCGACATATAGCCGTTTTTGAGAGGTGTTTCTATTTTTAAACAAAAAAACACAAAAACTAAATTACGTCTCAGGAGAGGTTCGAACTCCCGACCGTCNNTCATCCTGAACGGTCGGGCAATGTGGGGAATTCTGTTGGCCTGCCCAGCTGGGTTCGAACCAGCGACCCTCAGCTTAGAAGGCTGATGCTCTATCCAGCTGAGCTACTGAGACATCTCTTAGCAACAGAATTTATTATATGGGAGAATGAATAAAAAGTCAATGCTATTTTTACATTTGTCTTTTGAAAATTTGTACTTTTTTCACATGGTCAATTTATTTATGTTTTTTAACTTAACTGAACCTCTTTGATCTAAAGGACGAAAAAAGCGTGTTTTTAAGTTTTACCCATCAGAATTGTGAAATAGAGGAAATAGTTTTCTAAAGAAGCATTGTGAAAAAACGAAAGGAAAGTAGAGAAGAATAGAGACAAATAAGGTTTTTAAGTGCTTTTTTCTATTTCACAAGAAATACTATATATAGTATGACGTAGCTTGTGAATATAAAAATTAGTCTATATATGGTGTATCTTATGATTGTAAAAAGACAAGATGTTGTGTAGTATATTAAGAGTAGAAGGAAGCTGCTCTTAGTTAAAGTGTCAGCAGCTTTAATACCAATAGTTTAAATCAAAGGAGTAATGAGAATGGACAATAAAACAATAGTGGTTTATTCAAAACCCAACTGTATGCAATGCAATTTTACTAAAAAATATCTAGACGATAAGGGTGTTGAGTACGTTACTAAAGATATTTTTGAATCAGAAGCTGCATTAGAAGAAGTAAAAGAGTTAGGGTTCAGTTCAGTGCCAGTCATTACAATTGAAGGACAAGAAGCGTTCAACGGGTTCCGCCCAGACTTGTTGGATCAATTAGTATGAAAGTAGTTTATTTGTCTTTAACCGGACAAACTAGAAAATTTGTACAAAAATTAGATATGGATTTGTTGGAAATCACCCCAACGAATCCATATCTTTCAATTCATGAACCCTTTATTGTAGTTGTTCCTACTTATGAGATAGAAGCAACTGAAATCATAAATGATTTTATTGAAACTGGAGAAAATCAANNGGCGGCGGCAATCTGAACTTTGGAAATTTGTTTGTTTTTACAGCTAAAGACTTAGCAAAAGAATATAACGTTCCCTTATTGCATACATTTGAATTTCAAGGAAATGATGAAGATGTGCAAAAATTAAAGAAAGCGGTGAAAGACCTTGGATAAACCCGTATTAGCAACTAAACCAAAAGAGGTTACTTATTTTAAATTGAATAATGAATTGAACCGACCTGTCAATGGTTCTATCCCTCTAAATAAAGACCGTGAAGCAGTTCGTGCTTACTTTTTAGAATATGTTAATCCAAATACAGTCTTCTTTTACACATTAGACGAAAAATTGAATTATTTAATAGCAGAAGATTATATTGAAGAAGAGTTTTTAAATCAATACGATCGATCATTTATTAAAGAATTATTTGAAGATATCTATAGCCGGAAGTTTCGTTTCCGTTCATTTATGTCAGCTTTTAAATTTTATACACAATATGCCCTACGTACGAATGATGGGGAACGTTTTTTGGAACGTTACGAAGATCGAATCGTATTCAATGCTTTGTATTTAGCTGATGGCGATAAAGAATTAGCGCGTACCATTGCTGATGAGATTGTTAATCAACGGTATCAACCGGCTACGCCAACATTTCTAAATGCAGGACGTAAACGGCGTGGTGAGCTGGTTTCGTGTTTCTTGATACAAGCAAC
>DIDU01000130.1:29496-32011 GCA_002418295.1 Carnobacterium sp. UBA5792
AACAGTATTGGGCGAGTAGTAAACAGCGCGCTTCAGTTATCACGTATTGGCGGAGGAGTTGGCGTCAACTTATCAAACCTGCGAGCTGCTGGCGATCCAATCAAGCAAATAGAAAATGCCTCAAGCGGCGTTATTCCAGTTATGAAATTATTGGAAGATAGTTTCAGCTATTCAAATCAATTGGGACAACGTAATGGTGCCGGAGCAGTTTATTTAAATGTTTTCCATCCAGATATTGTTTCTTTCTTATCTACAAAAAAAGAAAATGCTGATGAAAAAATTCGGGTTAAAACATTATCTCTTGGTTTAGTTGTACCAGACAAGTTTTATGAACTGGCAGCTCATGATGAACAGATGTACTTATTCAGTCCTTATGATGTGGAACGCATTTACGGCAGACCGTTTGCTTATGTAGATATCACTGAAGAGTATGACAATATGGTTAACAATGAAGAAATTCGTAAATCTAAGATCAGCGCGCGTGAATTAGAAAATGAAATTTCTAAATTACAACAAGAATCTGGCTATCCTTATATCATTAATATTGATACCGCTAATCGTGAAAATCCCGTTTATGGAACGATTACGATGAGTAACTTGTGTAGTGAAATCTTGCAGATACAAGAACCTTCGCNNACTTATGAGGTGCTAGGTACCGATATCAGCTGTAACCTAGGTTCTACGAATATTGTCAACTTAATGAAATCTCCTGATTTTGGTAAGTCTGTCGATACTATGGTACGTGCTTTGACAATGGTAACAGACCAATCCAGTATTGAAGCAGTTCCATCAGTCAAACATGGAAACGACAAATACCATACTATTGGGCTTGGAGCAATGGGTTTACATACCTTTTTAGCTTTGAATCAAATCGAGTATGGTTCACCAGAATCGATTGAATTTACAGATGCGTATTTTATGATGTTGAACTACTACACGCTGGCTGCTAGTAACCGCATAGCTCGCGAACGCGGGATAACTNNTTTTCATAACTTTAAAAAATCAAAGTATGCTACTGGCGAGTATTTCGATAACTATACTGAGAAAGACCACGACTTTTCAAGCAATAAAGTAGCAAGTTTATTTGAAAATCTTGCTGTGCCTACAAAAGAAAATTGGAAAGAGTTGAAAGAAGCGGTTATGCAAGACGGTTTGTATCACCAAAACCGCTTAGCCGTAGCTCCAACTGGATCTATCAGCTATGTTAACGAAACTTCGGCTAGTTTGCATCCGATTACCCGTTTGATTGAAGAACGACAAGAAAAGAAAACTGGTAAAACCTATTACCCAGCACCATTCTTATCTAATGAAACATTGCCCTATTATACTTCCGCTTACGATATCGATATGCGCCGTGTAATTGATGTGTATGCAGCAGCACAAAAACATATTGACCAAGGGATGAGCTTGACACTCTTTATGCGCTCAGATCTTCCAGAAGGTATGTATGAATGGAAAGAGGGCCGGACAACTAAACAAACGACTCGTGACCTAAATATTTTACGTCATTATGCGTGGCGTAAGGGAATCAAATCTCTTTACTACATTCGTACATTTACGGAAAATTCAGAAGAAATAGGTTCAAATGCTTGCGAAAGTTGCAGTATTTAAGAAGGGTGAATGTAAATATGACAAAACAATACGATGCAATAAATTGGAATAAAATAGAAGATATGATCGACAAATTAACGTGGGAAAAATTAGTGGAACAATTTTGGACAGATACGAGAATCCCGTTATCGAATGATTTGAATGATTGGGCTCGGCTGCCTAAAAATGAAAAAGAAATGCTGGCTAAAGTTTTAGGCGGATTAACGCTTTTAGACACGTTACAATCACAAGATGGCGTAGAAGCATTGAAGGACTCTATTCGGACGCAACATGAAGAAGCAGTCTTTAATAATATTCAATTCATGGAATCTATGCATGCCAAAAGTTATAGTGCTATTTTTAGTACCTTGAATTCTAAATCAGAAATTGAAGATCTTTTTCAATGGATCAATACAGATGTCTTGTTACAAGGAAAAACAGATATCATCAATGGCATTTATCAAAGCGGCACTGATTTGCAACGTAAAGTGGCTAGTGTGATGTTAGAGTCGTTCTTATTTTATTCAGGTTTTTTTGCTCCTTTACACTATTTAGGAAATAATAAATTACCAAATGTAGCTGAAATCATTAAGTTGATTTTACGCGATGAATCTGTGCATGGTACTTACATTGGCTATAAATTCCAAATTGGGTACAACCAGCTTCCGGAAAGTGAACAAGAAGAATTAAAAAACTGGACGTATGAATTGCTGTTTAACTTGTATCAAAATGAAGTCAAGTATGCAGAATATTTATATGATGAAATCGGCTGGACTGAACGCGTAAAAGTATTCTTGCGTTACAATGCGAATAAAGCTTTGCAAAATTTAGGTTTTGACCCTTTATTCCCTGATACAGCTAATGACGTTGATCCGGTTATTATGAATGGAATTTCAACCGGAACTTCAAATCATGACTTCTTTTG
>DIDU01000130.1:32069-32350 GCA_002418295.1 Carnobacterium sp. UBA5792
GAAAAGTGGACTGTTTAAAATCCATCATTAAACATATTCATCAGTTAAAGCGTGTCTTTAGCTGATGGGTATGTTTTTACTTTTATCCAGAATATTCGTGAATTCATTCAGGAAAAGAAGGGTTTTCGCAGGAATCGAAACTTTTTTCAAATGAATAGAGGAAAAAGGGATCATTAACGGCTATCGTGAATAACTAAACAAATGCAGCGGCAAATGAAATTATTTGAGAAACCCTCTTTAAACGTTTATGATTAAAGTAATGAAGAAGAGAGTATAAAAGT
>DIDU01000132.1:0-7577 GCA_002418295.1 Carnobacterium sp. UBA5792
TATAACGAAATAAAAGAGATAAAACAGCAACCTAAAACAAACCCCTTCAAAAGAAGCGGTCAGTTTTAGGTTGCTTATTTTTGTTACTTGAGAGAATTGGCTCAGCGCCAAGCTATGTCTTAATCTAACTGTTTTCCATTGCTTTGAATAACTTGCTGCAGCCAAGAGAAGCTTTTCTTAGGAAGACGGTTTAAATCTTTTAAATCATGATTTTCGCGATTCACATATACGACCCCATATCTTTTACGCATATCACCTTGTGAACTTAGGATATCAATCAATCCCCAGCCGAGATATCCTATACAATCCACACCATCTAAAGAGATAGCATCTTTCATAGCTTGTAGGTGAGTACGGTGGTATTCAATACGGTAATCATCTTGAATAAGTCCCTCTTTTGGCAATTCTTCCATCACACCAATTCCGTTTTCGATTGGAAAAACAGGCAAGTGATATCGGTTGAACAAGTTGCTTAAAATGATACGAAAACCAGTAGGATCAATTTGCCAGTCCCATTCAGTTGCTTCTAAATGAGAGTTTGGATGACCGCCGACTTCCGGATATAAATAAATAGGCGTTTCTTCAGTGATATCTGCTGCACTGATTGTACTGCTTGAATAATAGCTGAAAGATAGAAAATCGCTTTTGAGTTGAGCTAAAGTTGCTGCATCGTTTGGGTCAAATACAGGCATTAAGTGATTGTTTTCTAAATAGGCCAACATAAAAGCTGGATATTTTCCATAAGTAAACACTTCTAAGAAAAATTGATTGAAAAAGTCATCTGCTCGTTTTGCAGCCAATACATCTTTCGGTTCGGAAGAAGCAGGATATTCTGCACGATAAGCAACCATACCGCCAATTTGACAGCCTTCTGTTGTATCATGAAGATAATTCGCAATTTCAGCATGAGCAATCATCGTATTGTGTTGCAGTTGATACAATTCTTTTTCAGTACCTGTTGTGGTACAGCCGGCAATGCGAAAACCTTCCTTGGAACCAAAAATATTTTGCTCATTAAAAGTGATCCAATATTTTACTTTTTGTTTAAACCGGTCCACCATAGCCTTGCCAAATTTTACAAAAGCATCGACAACATAACGAGAGGCAAAACCATTGTACTTTTCAGATAGGTGCAACGGCATATCAAAGTGATACAGACAAATCATCGGCTCGATGCCTCTAGCTAATAAGTCATCGATAAACTTGTCATAAAAAGCAACTCCTTCTTCATTGATTTCTCCATCGCCATTAGGAAATACCCGCGACCAAGAAATTTGGAAACGATAACAATTCATACCAAGTTTTTGCATGTAGTCGAAATCTTCTTGGTAACGGTGATAACTGTCTGTTGCGACTTTCCAATCAGAAGTATGTTCACCAGCTTCACGAATGTCATAAACTGATTTTCCTTTTCCACCTTCATCCCAAGCACCTTCTGTTTGCATGCTGGAAACTGAATTTCCCCATAAAAAAGTATCCTTTAGTTTTTTTTCCACTCTTTATTCCACCTTTCAAATTGAAGTGTCCAGTTAACTGTAAACGCAATCATTAATGAAGTCAATACATCTAAAAAATAAGAATAGACAAATGAGATGAAAGAGCAAGAATTATCCATTTAACGATAAGGGAAGAAACCAGCTAGGGGAGCCGTTTTTAATGGATTTTTCTTCATTTTCTAATAAATCCCGTTCACGAAAGCAATTTTCTTTCTATTGTGTTATATTATACAAGTAGAGTAGTAATCGCTTTCTTTTTGTGATCAGCTAATTGTCTGCTTCTAATTCATTATTTAAGGTGTGAGGAGAGAGTAAAATGCCCACTAAACAGATGAAAGTCAACCAATTGTATGAATTGCGTTATAAACCGGTCTTTGCCAATTTTACTGAAGCAGAATTTCATTGTCTTAAAAAGCAGCTATTTTTTAGGCAGTATAAAAAAGGTCAGGTTTTATTTGATGAAGGGGATAAGCGCGAAAAAATGTTTTACCTAACTAAAGGGTTAGTTCGATTGGAAAGTTACGATGAAAGTGCCTCTTTTTCATATATCGACTATACTAAGCCTGACACATTATTCCCTTATGGCGGCATGTTTTCCGATGAAACGTATCACTTTTCCGCCTATGCTGCTACGGATATAGAAGTATATTATTTGCCCACTAAAGTGTTTGAGGAGCAAGTTGCTTCCAATGCAGACCAACTGCTTTACTTGTATAAAAAGATTTCTACCATCTTAGAACAGCAAGAAAAACGCATCCAATATTTAGCTGTTTCCAGCGCAACGAGTCGTATCATAAAAGCTTTAGCTTACTTGATGGAAGATCTCGGCATCTATCTATCGTCATCTCTGATTGAAATTCCCTTTCCTATTACGATCAATGAAATTGCTGATATTAGCGGCTGCTCAAGGGAAACAGTGGGAAATGTAGTGAAACAATTAAAAGAGGAAAGCAAATTAGCCTACACACACAAATTATTTACTTTTAAAGATATTTCTTATTTTGAATCTTTTTCAGAATAGAAAAATTGCTTTTAAACAAAAGAACTTTGGTTTTGTTATGTGTATTACTGCACATAGTGAAGCTGAAGTTCTTTTTTCATGGGGTAGAAAGAGACAAGCTAGCTTACAAAATTAAATTGATCTAATTTCTTTTCACGATTCCGATCAGACCTTTTCGGTTATTACCGAAAAGCANNTATTCGATTAAGAAATAGTTTTTTAAAGTTACTAAAGCAAATAGAAGAGACTGTTCCAACACAAAGTTAGAAGTGATAGGTAGCAGCGTTCTGATAGACAAAAGAATAGAAAAAACAGAAAAAAGCTCTTATCAAAATGATAAAGAGCTTCTCAGGTAGAGCAGAGTATGGCGTCCTAAATTTCTTTCAAATCAGGGCGGGATTGTTCTGCTTTTTTTCATTTATCGTTAGTTCAACATTTTCAATAAGCGCAAGCCAATATTGATCTGCAACAACTCTTCTGCATTATGAAAATCAATAGAAATCAATTGTTTTATTTTATCTATACGATAGCGGACTGTTTTCGGGTGAACAAAAAGAGCATCCGCGGTTGTTTTGTAGTTTTGATTCATGTCTAAAAAAACCTTTAACGTTTCAATTAAATCTGGATGATCTTTATTCAGCTCAAGTAAAGAGGTAGGAATATATTTTTCAAAATGCTGTAAGTTGTTTGACTCTGCAAACAATTGGTAGATCCCGATATCCCGGTAACTGTAAATAACATCCGATTCGCCAAACAAAGCAGTAATTTTTTGCGTGTCCTGTGCTTGTTTATACAAACTTGGCAGATGAAAAAGATTACCTGTATAGCTGAAATTAACCGTCATTTTCAAGTTATTTAATTGAAATTTTTTCTTACTGATTTGGATGCTCTTAGCTATTTTTTCTTTAAGTGCTTCTTCATCATCTGTTTGAGTATCTACAATAAAGACGATTTTATTCTGGCGAATCAGATAGACCCGCTGCGGCCAATATTTTTTTATCTCTTCTGTAAATGTAAGAGTAAATTGGTGTTCTTTTTTTTGAGCGACATCCGAGTTGTCTCTATCTAATGAAGCGTTAGAAAAATGACAAATAAGAACCCGATAATTTGGAGAATTTTCTAATTTCAAATAAGTCGTTTTTTCGATTACTTCTTCTTTATTTTCCATTCGATCATTCAATAGGTCAGAAATAATACTATTTTTATAATTGAGATTATTTTGTAAAACAGCATGCTTTTTCAGCAGTTCCATTTGTAAAAAGCTAACAGTGTTTTCAATAGCCATAAAGTCTTCAACGGGAATAGAAAAGTCGACTTCGTGTATAATCAGTTCGAAAGAAGTAAATTCTAAATTAGGAATATTCACGACTAATTGAGTGTAGTTTAGCTTTTCTTGAGGGGATAGATAAGTAACATCCCGGCGAATATAATCATAATTCATATATTTTTTTTGAGGTAAAGTATAGATCTGGTTAATACTGGCCGTATCATAAAGCGGATCCGTACTGATCCATTCGTTTTTCAATGTATTTTTTAAACTAATGGGCTTTTTTATCAAATCTTTTAAGATAAATAGAATATCAATCAGTTCTGGTTCTGTTAAAGCCATTTTTGTAAAATGGTTTTGCAGATGATAATACTTTTCCAGTAAATGAATATTGTTGTTAATTAAATTTCCCATTACATCGAGAAGAATCGGTTCATATTGAGTGCTTTTAGGGATTTTGATCAAAGGGATTTCATTTTCTTTACACAATTCAAGAATTAAATCCGGTATTTCTCCCACTACACGATCTATTTTAATGATCAAACCGCTGATTTTAAGGCGCTTGGCTTCTTTAAAGAACGCGTTTAATTCATTTGGAGAAAGATCTTTTAACGCATAGTAACTGCTCAGCAAAAGTTCTCCTTCGCGACCCCAGCTTTCAATATCTGGGCCTTCTACAATCATAATTCCTGTTACAGTATTCTTTAAGCCAGTTGATCCTGTTAAGGAAGAGGCGTCTTTAAGTGAATCAAATTCAAGTATCTTTTGGATCGTTAGGTTCAAAATATCACTTCCTTGTCTTGCTGCATTTGTTCTTTTATCTACTAGAGATAGGAAATACCTTTTTTTTTAGTTTGAGATGAGAATGAAGACGCTAACAAAAAAAGGTACACTAGTGTAGGGCTATCTGTAGTATATCAGAAATAAAAAAGACAATCTATGGATATTCAGGTTTTAGAAAAGGTCCAGTCTATGTGGATAATAAGATAAAAGAAAGCGACACGATAAAAACACAGAAAGAAGGTTTCATAAAGGAGGCTGGACAGGTAAAATAAAAAAGAAGCGATTGCTTATCACTAGAATTAAAGGAGAAACGACTAAATGACGATACCAATTAATTTGTTTTTTTGGACTTTATGTATTGTTCCAATTATTTTATTGCTTGTATTAATGATTAAATTTCAATGGGGAGCCTCTAAAGCGGCTCCTTTCACACTAGTAGTTACGATTGTACTTGGAATGCTGTTTTTTAAAGCGAATGGAAAAGTGCTGAGCAGTGAATTACTAAAGGCTGGCTGGAATTCTACCGGTATCATTTTGGTCATTATAAGCGCCATTCTGTTGTATGAAGTGGGCAGTGAAGCTAAAGCCTTTGATACACTAAACGTTTTATTTAGAAAACTAGCGCCTAATGAATTGATCAGAGTATTGATGATCGGAATTGTTTTTGCCAGTTTTTTACAAGGAATTACGGGATTCGGAGTCCCAGTTTTGATTACTGCGCCTTTGCTGTTAAATATAGGCGTTGCTCCCGTTTATGCTGTCATTATTCCACTCTTAGGACATAGTTGGGCTGGAACTTTTGGGACACTTGCCCTTGGTTGGAATGCTTTACTGATTCAAACCGGTATTGAGGACAAAAGCTTAATTTTGCATACAGCAATCTATGCCTCGCTATTTTTATTTATTTTAACGATTTTATTCAGCTTTATTATTACGTTTTTCTATGGCCGCTGGCAAGGAGTGAAGAAAGGGTTTATCGCTGTGGCGATGATTACATTGATTCAAGGAGGAGGGCAATTAATCTTTTCTACTTTCAATCCAGAATTAGCTGCTTTTATTCCTAGCGCCATTTCTTTATTAGCGATTATTGGATTATCCAAAACGCCTTTATACCGAGAACCATGGCAAATAGAAGACAGTAAAATAATGACACGAGTAGAAATTGATCCAATAAAGAAAACAAATCAAAAATTGACGACCACCCAAGCCTTACTGCCTTATTATTTGGTTACTGGGATTTCTTTGCTTATTTTATTGATCCCGCCTATTACAAATTTCTTAGGTTCTTTCAGTTTTGGTCCTAGCTTTAGTCAAACAGAGACAAGCTACGGTGTAATCAATCCAGCAATTGAGAAATACGCGCCTTTAACGCCTTTTACACATGCTAGTATGTTTTTATTGGCCTCGTCTCTGATTACTTATCTTTATTACCGTAAAGCAGGGTTGATCAAGACAAGAAGTTTACTCCAGTTGATAAAACGGGCATTAAAAAAAGCTCTATCACCAAGCATTGCTGTTCTTTCTTTATTGTCCATTTCACGGGTAATGGCTGGAACAGGGCAGACGTTTGTTTTAGCGCAAGGAATCTCAGCTGTTTTGCAAGAAAATTATGTCTTTATTGCTCCTTTTATTGGGTTGCTCGGTTCCTTTATAACCGGAAGCAATATGTCGTCGAATATATTGTTTGGTGATTTTCAAATGCAAGTTTCTGAGTTTATCGGATTGAAAACAGCAGCTATCTTAGGGGCACAAACAGGAGGCGGAGGAATAGGAACATCTATTGCACCAGGCAATATTATCCTCGGAACAACGACTGCTGGAATCTTAGGTTCAGAAGGAAAAGTGTTAATTAAAATTATTCCTTATACATTAGCAGTAGCAGCAATTTTCGGTGTCATTCTATTTTTGGACTATAAGTTCATCTAAGCCGAAAAAAACAATAGATAGGTGCATGGAAAACGAAAAATAGAGGCTAATTTTATCCTTGAAAGATAATGTAAAAAGTCTCTTAGCTTGATNNAGGCTTTAAAGATGGAATTAAGAAAAGGCTTTAGCAGCAGTAAAAACGGCCTGAAAATAAAAAAGGGAGGGAAAGAAAGAATTAATGTGATTTGCTTTACACTTATGTTTTTGCTCTAATTTATCTGTATTTTATTTCTGTTGGTAATAGATAGAAGCGGATTGAATAGAATGTTATTGAATAACCGCTATGTAGAATAATTTATTCTGATATTTTATTTATAAGAGAAGAGGTTGGACAACTATGGCAAAACAAACGGAAGAAAAAAATAAAAATGCTGCACGACCGGAACCAAAAAAAGAGGGAAAGTTTAAAAGTTTTTTAAAGCGGAAAGACATTGAAATTAGTTTTCAACGGTATTTAATTGATGCTTTATCTTTTATGGCCCTAGGATTATTTTCTACACTCATTATTGGAGTCATATTTGAAACGGTCGGAAATTTATTAGGCATTGCCTATTTAACCGATACGTTAGCACCGATTGCTAAACAAATGGCGGGGCCTGGTATTGCAGTAGCTGTAGCCCTAGGTTTGAAATCACCGCCGCTAGTTTTATTTTCTTCTGTTATCACTGGTTTTGCCGGATACGAATTGGGCGGGCCAGTAGGCGCCTTTGTTGCCGCTGTTATCGGAGCAGAGTTTGGAAAAGTGGTCTCTAAAGAAACACCAATCGATGTAGTCGTTACTCCAGCAGTTACGGCCATTACAGGATCTGTTGTCGGTACATTGATCGGTCCTGGAATCAACGAGTTTATGTTGGGACTAGGTGTCATCATCAATAAAGCAACTGAGCTGCAGCCTATTCCAATGGGGATTCTAGTAGCCGGTGTAATGGGAATCACCTTAACTCTGCCAATCAGCAGTACTGCGATTGCGATTATGATCGCTATTGCAGGACCTGCATCTGGCGCAGCAGTAGTTGGCGGCTGTGCTCAGTGTATTGGTTTTGGAATCCAAAGCTTACGGGAAAACGGCTGGGGCGGATTTGTTACTCAAGCATTAGGTTCTCCT
>DIDU01000132.1:7678-8043 GCA_002418295.1 Carnobacterium sp. UBA5792
ATGATTCAAGTAGCAAACATTGTTCGAAAACCGATTATTTTTGTTCCGCCGACGCTAGCGGGAATGATTTTAGGGCCTTTCGTTACTACTATGTTTAAAATGGAAAGTGTCTCTGCAGCAGCAGCCACAGGAACTTCCGGTTTGGTAGCTCCATTAGGTGCATTAGCAAAAATGTCTGAATTAGGTTATCCAATGGGAGNNTTATTGCACCTGCCATTCTAACTTGGCTGATTTCTGAACTGTTCAGAAAATTTGGCTGGATCAAATATGGAGATTTAAAATTAAATCTTGAAAACATGTAGATGATAAAAAGAACCGTTCTTACCCTATTTTTTCAATAGAGCAAGAGCGGTTCTTCTGCTTTT
>DIDU01000132.1:8095-9444 GCA_002418295.1 Carnobacterium sp. UBA5792
CGTGATTAAAAACTAAGACAATTGCCATTAGTCAGTGTATCCATTTAATCATTCAGCCAGTCAATCACTTTTTTATACGTTTCCATGGCAGCTTCACTACTAGAGTCGCTGTCAAAATCATGCTTAGCCTGTTCAATAGCAACGAATTCTGTTGAACGAATCGTTTCATCTAAATGTATCGCTGTCTGGAACGGCACGTCTTGATCCGTTTTACTTTGTGCAATAAAAGTAGGCGGTAATTCAGCTAATTCTTTATCCGTCAAAGAAAACTGTGCTGGATCTACATTGTTTGGCAAGACAAGGTCTAACCATTTTCCTTTTTGACGGCAATAAATGTAAATAGCGTATCGGTTTTCTAGTAAACCTTTAGCAAGTGGAGCAGGTTGGATCAATTGTTCCATGAGGGATTTAGGAATATCAGGATAAGCTTGGTAATGTTTATTAGGCGAAAGGTAAAACGGCTGTTGAATAGAATAATAGCCATAGAAGCTAATGATTTTTTTAGGTCGTTGCGGCAATGTTGAATCGTTTCCTAGCAACAAGGATAAGTAAGCCCCAGCAGAACGGCCGAACAAACTGTAATCAGCTGATGGTAGCTTTAACACGGTGTCAAAGTGAGTAGAAAACCATTCTACTGCTTTTACTGTACTGGCATATATTTCTGGCAAGGCAGTTTCGGGAGCTAGCGGATAATCAATTGCTAGAAAATGATAACCGGCTTTTAAGAACAATTCGATATACTCTTGCGGTAAATCGTCTCGATCGCCCCAAATCAAACCGCCTCCATGTAAATAGATAATGGTATGGTTTTTCAACTTGGCAGAAGAACGATAAAAAGAAGCGGATAAAGTTAAAGAACGTTGCGTGGAAAAGGAATAAATTTCTGGTTTCACTATAGTGTACCTCCTAAAAATAAATCAATCATGATTGTATCACTAGTTAAAGTATAGCAAAAAAGAAAACAATCGGAGTCAATACGGTTGTTTTTTAGCCGAATTATACAAATAGGATAACAAAGCAAAACAATTATTATCTACAGTGTACAATGTATTCAAGATGAAAAGCGGTTACAATAAGAATGTAAGCCTTTCATGTCGGTTTAACTAAACTAAAAGATTGCGGGGAATTTTAATGTTACACACAATAATTAAAGAAAATGCNNCCGTGTCTCTATCATGATGGGAACACCAGCTAATAAAGACCTTTTCGAAGGCAGCGGATTAAGAACACCTGAACTTGAAAAAGCTTCAGCAAACGATATGGCACTAGTTGTCGATACAGATAGCGATGAAGTGATTGATACGATCTTAACAGAAATCGATGATTTTCTAGCTTCACAAGGAGCAGCA
>DIDU01000132.1:9652-9858 GCA_002418295.1 Carnobacterium sp. UBA5792
TACGCTGCTTTAGAAGCAGAAAAAGCATTAGACGAAGGACTTCACCCGTTTATTTTTAGTGATAACGTAGCAATTGAAGATGAAGTTCGTTTAAAGAAAAAAGCACATGAAAAAGGCTTATTGGTGATGGGACCAGACTGTGGGACAGGCATTATTAATGGCGTACCGATGGCCTTTACGAACATTATCCGTCCAGGAAGAATCGG
>DIDU01000132.1:9947-10456 GCA_002418295.1 Carnobacterium sp. UBA5792
GAAGTTTCTACAATCATCGATAAATTAGGTGCAGGTGTAACCAATGCAATTGGTACTGGCGGACGCGATTTATCTGAAGAAGTTGGCGGAATTACGATGCTAGATAGCATTGCTGCTTTAGAAAAAGATCCTGATACAGATGTGATCGTGGTGATTTCTAAGCCTCCTGCAAAATCAGTTAGAGATAAAGTACTTGGTTTATTGAGAACGATTTCTAAACCAGCAGTTACGATTTTCTTAGGCGAAAAACCAACTTTCAATGAAAAAGATTTGTATCATGCTTATACCTTAGAAGAAGCAGCTAAAATTGCTGTCGCACTTTTAAATGGCCAAGAAGTTAAAGCATTAGATGAAACAGTTGAAAAACCTGTTGTATCGTTGAAACCAGAACAAACATTGATCAAAGGCTATTACTCAGGCGGAACATTAGCAAACGAAGCGGGCATGCTGATTGCAGATGGATTAAACTTAGCTGAAGGGTTAACACACGAAGAAGGATTCATTTTAAG
>DIDU01000132.1:10464-12359 GCA_002418295.1 Carnobacterium sp. UBA5792
TGGCGATAATCCAGAAACGGCTATCATTTTATTAGATGTGGTTTTAGGGTATGGTGCACATAATGATATGGCAACTGAACTAGCTCCTGCCATTAAAGAAGCGAAAGCAGCAGCTCAAAAAGACGGCCGTGAATTGGTTGTTTTAGGAACAGTTGTGGGAACTTCAGCCGATCCGCAAAACTTAACACGTCAAAAACAAATCCTTGAAGAAGCCGGCGTCATTGTGTGCGAAAGCAATAACAAAGCCGTTCGGACAGCTTTAGCTATTTTGGGCCATACCATCGAAGATGAACCAAAAGAAGTTAAAGAGATTGCTAACGAGGCAGCAGTTGAAGTTGCAGAACCATCAGAAGCAACATTAGCGCTATTGAGTCAAAAACCATTTGTGATCAATGTGGGTCTGAAGAGTTTTGCTGAAGCAATCGAAGAAAACAATGGTAAAGCTGTTCAATTTGATTGGAGACCAAGTGCAGGCGGAGACGTAACGTTACAAAAAGTTTTGTACTTCTTAAATAGCTACGTTGCAAAATAAAAGAGAGCCAACAAATGAGTTTCAGAAAATACAGGAGGGTTTATTGACTATGACTTATAAAACAATTGACGAAGCAAACCGTGCAGTAATTGATAAAATCGTTGCTGGAGCACCATTTTTATTGGATGTTGTACCCGCAAAATCGGTAATCGAAGAATTAAATGAAAAGGTCTTGCTGCATGCAGGACCTCCTATCAAATGGGAAAACATGACAGACCCGATGCAAGGTTCATGTGTAGGAGCCGTTCTTTTTGAAGAGTGGGCTACAACAGAAGACGACGCAAGAGCTTTATTAGCAAGCGGCGAAGTAAAATTCATCCCTTGTCACTCGGTTAATGCAGTCGGACCGATGGGCGGAATCACATCTGGAAATATGCCGGTTTTAGTAGTAGAAAACCGGACAGATGGAAACGTAGCTTATTGCCAAATGAATGAAGGGATTGGTGCTGTCTTACGTTTTGGAGCTTATGGCGAAGATGTTGTGAACCGTTTACGCTGGATGCGCGATGTTTTAGGCCCGGTTTTAAGCAAAGTGTTACAAACAATGGAAGAAGGCATGAACTTAAACGTTATTATTGCTAAATCAATCGCAATGGGAGATGAATTCCACCAACGGAATATTGCGGCTTCATTAAACTTTTTAAAAGAAGTAGCGCCAATCGTTTCTGAACTGGATATCGATGAAAAAGAACGCCAAGAAGTGATTAAGTTCTTAGCCGATACAGACCAATTCTTCTTGAACCCGATGATGGCTGCAGCAAAAGCAGTATTGGATGGGGCAAGGACGATCGAATCAGGAACAGTTGTGACAGCTATGGCTCGTAATGGTGAAAACTTTGGTATCAAAATCAGCGGAATGGGCGATGAGTGGTTTACTGGTCCAGTTAATACACCACAAGGATTGTACTTTTCTGGTTATACGGCTGATGATGCCAACCCAGATATTGGAGACAGTGCGATTACGGAAACCTTTGGTGTAGGTGGAATGGCGATGATCGCAGCACCAGCAGTTACGCGTTTTGTAGGTACTGGCGGTTTCAATGACGCTTTAAAAACGAGCAATGATATGACTGAGATCACGATTGACCACAATCCGAACTTCCCTGTTCCAACATGGGATTTCCAAGGGATTGTTTTAGGAATTGATGCGCGTAAAGTTGTTGAAACAGGTATTTTGCCCGTTATCAATACCGGTATTGCTCATAAAGTAGCTGGACTTGGACAAATTGGAGCAGGAACGGTTACACCTCCAATCGAGTGTTTCGAAAAAGCCATTACAGCTTATGCTAAAAAATTAGGTATGGATATTTAATAACTGAAACTGTTAAACGATAAGTGAAGTGAGTTAACTGGAGAAAACAAA
>DIDU01000132.1:12373-13598 GCA_002418295.1 Carnobacterium sp. UBA5792
GTTTGAAATGATTTTTGTACAAAAAATGTCAGAACAATTAAAAGAGAAGAACAGCAGCGACGAATTATGGCAAGTTCACAGTATTTTTAAAAATGGGCTAAATCTGATTAGCGGAAATAACGTTCTTTTTATTGGCACAGACAAAAACGGCGAATTGCCTTTTGCTCTGCATCTTTCTTTTAAAGATACAAAAGAAGTGTTGCAATTAGTCAAGGTTGGAGACCAGTTTTTTTATGATTCACAAACCAACCAGTTAAAAAGCAATGCTGTTAGTTTATCGTTTAAATACACTCATTTTTATCATTCTCAAATGCTGCCGCAACAAGAAATAACGTTAAAACAGGTAGAAAAGGTTTTAGCTGAAGCTGAAATGGTTTCAGAAAATAATGGTTTTAAAAAAAGCTTGCCATTATCGTTGGACGATGCGGCTAAAGCTGAACCTGAATTTACTAAAGCCATAAAGGGATTATTTTCATCTGATAAAGAATGTATTCGCGACAGTTTAGAGTTCTTTATCGGTCGTGGCGTTGGATTGACTCCATCAGGAGATGATCTTTTAGTAGGATTGTTAAGTATGGATTCAGCATATACGCTATTGAGCACGAATTTTAGACAGATTTTATTGGAATTGTTAAAAACAAAAGAACGCACTACAATCATTGCTGCCACTTATCTGCGCTATGCAGTTAAGCACTTGTACAGCACCACACTTCTTTCTTTTGCAAATGAATTGAGTGAGAAACACAAAGGGAATCAAATCAAAGTAGATTTTAAAACTATACTAACGAATGGAAGCACATCAGGCCTAGATACTATGACAGGTATCCTTTTAGGATTACTGATGTTAAAAGAGAGAGGAATAAGATAATGGGAAAACGAGTAGTCATCGCTCTTGGAGGAAACGCAATTTTACGTCCTAATCAAGAAGCAACATTTGAAAACCAAATGGAAAATGTACGTATCAGTACAGATTCCATTTCTGATGTAAAAAAAGCAGGACACCAAGTCATTGTCACACACGGCAACGGACCGCAAGTCGGAAACATTTTACGCCAAAATGAAGAGGCAAAAGATGTTGTTCCGCAATTGCCATTAGATGCATTGAGTGCACAATCTCAAGGTTTTATTGGGTATATGATGGAACAATCTTTAAAGAACGCCTTACTTGAAAAAGAAGTTTCTGGAAATGTCGTAACTTTGTTAACAGAAACAGAAGTAGATGCAA
>DIDU01000132.1:13618-17481 GCA_002418295.1 Carnobacterium sp. UBA5792
ATATGGCAGAAGATGCTGGCCGCGGATACCGACGTGTAGTGGCTTCTCCAAAACCTAAAAAGATTCATGGTGTCGCTTCAATTAAAGCTTTATTGGAAAACGATACAGTCGTGATCTCAACGGGTGGAGGCGGAATTCCAGTTGTTTCAGATGAAAAAGGACGGTTAAAAGGAATTGAAGCTGTTATCGATAAAGATTTATCTGGACTGCGCTTAGCAGAACAAGTTGCTGCGGATGTTTTTATGATCTTAACAGATGTCAGCAACGTGTATTTAAACTATGGAAAGCCAGACCAGAAGAAATTAGAGACAGTCACTTTAGCAGAAGCGAACCAGTATGTTGAAGAGGGACATTTTGCTGCAGGAAGCATGGGACCAAAAATGGAAGCAGCAATTGCTTTTGCATCACAAGGTAAAGAAGCAATCATTTGCTCTTTAGAAAATGCAGTGGATGCATTAGCAGGCATTTCAGGAACAAGAGTTGTTCCAGGAGAATAATAAAAACAGACAATAAGCATAAAAATAAAGGCAAGATTAGCTAAAATAATCCTTGTCTTTATTTTTTTCATTATCAAAAGAGGTGAAACCATGCTGCAAGAATACAAAGAAGAAAAGAGCAGTTATTTGACAGCTTTTTTTAAGGGAAATCATGTGGGAATAGTTCATAGCCTATTTACTCATAGTTTAAATATCAAATTAGGAAAACAGTTGGTGCATGTGAGCGATATGCTGGAACCTTTATCAGCTTTTGGAGTGAAACTAAAGGATGAGAAGATCCAAGCACTTTTAACAGTAATTAAGATAGGCGATTTTGTTAGTTGCCAAAACCAAACGTTAACTTTTTATAACCAGTGGAATAAAGTCGTGTTGGTTGTTGCGCTGGAATTGCTTACTGAAATTCAATTGAAAATAGAGCCATTTACTTCTTATCCAAAATGTATTGAAGAAACAGCTTTTTTTAAAGAATTAAGTCGCATACCAGTCCACATGCGAACAGGATTGCCCCTTAGTTCAACTACCACTGGTTACCTTGAAGAATTAAGCAATTACCCCAAAGATCCTTTATCGAACGTTGAACAGAGCGCAATCATAAACCATCTAGTAGGCAGAGGTATTGGACTTACGCCAAGCGGTGATGATCTCTTAATCGGATACACGAGTATATTAACTTTGCTTGATCAACAGCACGAATGGCTTAAAACAATGCAGCAAGTTGTCAGAACCGACAAGACGACAGCAATCAGTATCGCTTATTTGCAGTGCCTTTTAGAAGGAGTAGTGAATGAAAATATTAAAGAATTAATCGATTTGTTTTATTTAGATGACCAAAAGCTGCTCCAAAAGAAAATGGAACGCATGCTGTTGTTTGGACATACTTCTGGCACAGATACGTTGTTCGGCATGTTGATTGGAACCAAAGCCATGATAAAAAGAGAAAAAAGCGGTAAATGATTATAATAAGTGTTGCGCGTAAAGTAGATTGAATCGATAAGTTGAAATCAAAGCACCTCAACTACATTTTGATTTAACTCGGCTATTTAAAAGGTATTAAAAATGTCACTGTTTAGACACAGAACTAAAAATAGAAGGATATTCTATTAAAAGTTGTCCTAAGAGTAGTGGAATAAGTAAAACAATCCTCAGCAAAAAGAAACTATTCATTTTTTACAACAAACCGGTACTTTCATAATCTCCTTGACTTTAAAAAAGGTATCCATTAATCTATGGTAGCAAAGCATAGTATCTACAGTTTTCAACGTTAGGAGCATATACAAATGAACCAAGGAGATATTGAAGATTTAACCATCGAAGAAAGAAAAGAACTGCAAGAACGTTCTGATTTGATCTTTGTAGAAACGGTAATGGATGGTTTTTATGATATTAAAGTTAAATCGCCGACTGAAATGTTTCCGACAGACGTTTTTTATACGAAAGAAGCTATCGGAGAGTTTCTAATGTCTAAATTTAAATTGCATATTCTAATTGAATCGAATAATGGGAAATTTATNNGTAAGAAGAATTTAAATAAAACACGAAAAAGCGAGTTCTGAAGCTGGTACTTTAAGAACAACGTTTTTGATTTATCAAAATAAGGACCTATCCGTTGCTGATGCAGGGGATAGGTCCTTAACTGTTTGAATGTAAAAAAGTACATTAAAATAACCAGGCAATCAATAAGACGGCAATGACGATTTGGAAAAAGCCGATCAATAAACCATAAAGCATCGTTTTAGGTCCTTCTTTAACAATATCTGAAAATTTCACACGTAAGCCGATGGCAGCCAAAGCAGTAATTTCAAATTGGTTACTGATCGTTTCTGCACTGTGCAGTGCGAATGTCGGCAGTTGGATAGAGCTTCTAACGATAAATAAANNGCAGCACTTGAATCAGTAGTAGATTTAGACAGCAACGGCTCGCTTTCTTTAACATTTAGTTTACCGTAAATAAGGGCAACAGCTACAATTAGCAGAACTCTTATTAATTTGAATACAATGGCTAAATTGGTTACTTCTCCGCTGACTAATTTAGCAGAAGCGATAACTTGACCAATAGATTGAACGGTTCCACCGATCAAAGCAGAGGTTTGTACAGCCTCATGATGGTAAAGCCAAGAAGAAATGAGAGGCAATAAAACCATTAAAAAAGTTCCTACAATATTAACAGCAGTGATCGACATGCCTTTATCTTTATCGTCTGCTTTAATGACCGGAGAAACAGTTCCGATTGCGGAAGAACCACAGACGGCGTTCCCAGCTCCCATTAACAATGAAAATTTCTTATTGAATTTCATAGAACGGCCGATCCAATAAGCTATAAAAATAGTGGCTATCATTTGAAGCAGAACGAAAACAAAACCAGTAGAGCCAACTTGTTTAATAATTTGGAAATCAAGAATCAATCCATTTAAAACAATGGACAATTCTAATAATGTTTTTTCCGAAAATTTAGTTCCGCTATTTAAAGAAGGTTTATTTAGCAGCGTGTTTCCTAATAAAATTCCTATAAAAATAGCAATTAAAGCTGATCCTAGCGTAGGTAGAAAAGCAGCTAAGTATTGACTAGCTATAGAAATAAGAATACTGATAAATAAACCTGGCAGAATTGTTTTTATTTTTTTTCCGAGTTGAGTAAGCATGATGCATCTCCTTTATAATCTCTTTTATAGAAAATAGTTTACACTTTAATTTGCATAAGATAAAATAATCATTTATTATATATTTATAAATTTAGTTTATGGAGGACGTACAAAGATGCTAGACTACCGCTACCAGACGTTTCTGACGCTTACAGAGGAAATGAATTATACTCGGACAGCAAAAAAATTGCATATTACACAACCAGCTGTTACGCAGCACATTCATTATTTGCAGAATCAGTTGGAAGTTGAATTGGTTCAGTACGAAGGCAGACAAGTAACGATAACTGAAAAAGGAAAACAATTGAAAAAAGATCTTTTATTGCTGCAAAAGGAAATACAGCAAATTCAAGAACAACTGAATCCAAAAGAAGAAAGTCCTTCCTTTACCTTTGGAGCGACACTGACGATTGGTGAATATATGATGCCGAATCTTATTGAAACCTATCTGCAAGTTTATCCTGCACATCAGCTTTCTATGGTAGTGGATAACACAAAGTCGTTGATTGATTTATTGGAANNACACGGAAAAATCGATTTTGCTTTTGTGGAAGGGGAATTTAATCAGCAGTTTTTTGGATTTCACAAAATTTCCGAAGAATCGTTTATTGCAGTCTGTTCAGCAATCAGTCCCTTATGGCGCAAAGAGCAGAAAATCAATGATTTGTTTTCTGCTCCTTTATTGATACGGGAAGAAGGATCGGGCTCCCGTTTGATATTCGAAACA
>DIDU01000221.1:0-205 GCA_002418295.1 Carnobacterium sp. UBA5792
AAGAAATAAATCAATCCATTTATATAGGAGGAAAAAAAATGAATTACAAATTAGTGATTGCTGAAGCTTTACACCAGCAAATCGGTGATACTTTACCAATGGAAACAATTTTCAACCTGCTTGAAAAGCCTAAAACAGCAGAACATGGAGATGTGGCTTTTCCTACTTTCACATTAGCAAAAACTTTTCGTAAAGCTCCTCAACT
>DIDU01000221.1:252-2713 GCA_002418295.1 Carnobacterium sp. UBA5792
CAATTATTGAAAAAATTGAAGTAGTTGGGCCTTACTTAAACTTCTTCTTAGCTAAAAAAGCAGTTAGTACAGCTGTTCTATCAGATGTATTGCAAGAAGGGGCTCATTATGGAGACCTAACTATCGGAGAAGGGAAAAATGTTCCAATCGATATGTCTTCTCCTAACATTGCTAAACCCATTTCAATGGGACATTTGCGTTCAACGGTTATCGGAAATGCCTTGGCTAATATCTATCGCAAAGTCGGCTATCAACCTATTAAAATCAATCATCTTGGGGACTGGGGTACGCAATTCGGTAAGTTGATTGTCGCTTATAAACTATGGGGAGATGCAGATGCCATTGCTGCTGAACCAATTGCTGAGCTCTTACGCCTTTATGAAAAATTCCATTCTGTGGCTGAAGAAAAACCAGAACTTAATGACAATGCACGTGAATGGTTTAAAAAATTAGAAGATGATGAACCTGAAGCTGTTTCTCTTTGGCAATGGTTCCGAGAAGAATCTTTGAAAGAGTTCAATCATATTTATGATATGTTGGACATCCACTTTGATTCCTTTAACGGAGAAGCTTTTTATAACGATAAAATGGATGAAGTCGTGAACCTTCTGGAAGAAAAAGATTTATTGAAAATCAATCAAAATGCCAGTATCGTTGACTTAGAAAAGTACAATTTAAACCCAGCATTGATTAAAAAATCAGACGGTGCTACTTTATATATTACTCGTGATTTAGCTGCAGCTATCTACCGCAAACGCACTTATGATTTTGCCCAAAGCTTATATGTAGTTGGAAATGAACAAAGCAACCACTTTAAACAATTAAAAGCTGTTTTAACTGAAATGGGCTATGAATGGTCGGATGATATGCACCATGTTCCATTTGGCTTAATCACACAAGGTGGCAAAAAGCTTTCTACCCGCCAAGGAAAAATCGTATTGCTTGAAGAAGTTTTAAATGAAGCAATCGGCTTAGCTCATCAACAAATTGAGGAAAAAAATCCTGATTTGCCAAATAAAGATGAAGTCGCTGATCAAGTTGGAATTGGTGCGGTCATTTTCCATGACTTAAAAAATGATCGCTTGAACAACTTTGACTTTGTTATTGAAGAAGTTGTGCGTTTTGAAGGCGAAACAGGTCCTTATGTCCAATACACAAGAGCACGTGCAATGAGTATTTTACGCAAAGCTGGAGTTGTAGACATGGATGCTGCTGGAGAATATGCATTAGACGATCCTTACAGCTGGGAAATCATTAAATTATTACAAGAATACCCTGATATCGTTCAAAGAGCTTATAATAAACTGGAACCTTCCGTTATTGCTAAACATGCACTTCACTTAGCGCAAGCTTTTAACCGCTACTATGCAAACAGCAAAGTCTTAGTTGAGGATGCAGAAAAACCTGCACGTTTAGCTTTAGTCCAATCTGTTGCCGCAGTTCTAAAAGAGGACTTGCGATTATTAGGAGTCAAAGCTCCCGACCAAATGTAGCATTAGAAAAAAGAACAAAACAACTAAAAACCAACAAAGCTGCTATTCTTTGATTGAATAGCATAAACCTCCCAAAGACTAGTGATTTCTTTATTCTTTGGGAGGTTCTATATTTTTAGTCAACTTTCAAAAAAGAAAAAATAGAATCAAGCTCGATTTTAGTAAAATTTTCTGCCGCTTTTTTCCTCTCTTCTATTTCTTTAAGCTGGATGATAAAAATAACTTGTATTCAAGAAACGATAATTTAAATCGCTTTATTTCTTAAGGTTCGTGTTTAGCGACAATAAAACGACTATTTTTTTATTTATTATGGAAATATACCGGAAATGATACAATTATTGATTGCATTCTGTTTTCAAAAGAACTATGATGATAAATGGCATAATTCTATATTCATTTAGGAGGAAAGTACGTTGAATAAATTCTTTCAATTAGAACAAAATAAAACAACTGTACAAACAGAAGTTTTAGCTGGATTAACAACATTTTTAACAATGGCTTATATTATTGTCGTTAATCCGGTCATTTTATCCGCTGCTGGGATCCCATTCAATCAAATTTTTATGGCAACCATTGTTTCAGCCGTCGTTGGTACTACTTGGATGGCTTTAGCAGCTAATTACCCAATTGGTGTTGCACCTGGTTTGGGTTTAAATGCTTATTTTGTCACCGTAGTAGCTGGCGGGGTCGACTACAAAACAGCTTTTTCTTCTGTTTTTGTAGCAGGAGTCATCTTTTTACTACTTTCTTTTACAACTTTCCGAGAACGGCTGATTGGTGCTATTCCTGAAACTCTAAAATCAGCTATTACTGCTGGTATCGGTTTATTTATTGCCTTTGTCGGCTTACGTTTAGCCGGTGTTATTGTCGGAAATGAAGAAAGTTTAGTCGCATTGGGTAATCTTCATGATCCAGCTGTTCTGTTAACATTATTTGGGATCGTATTAAGTGTCGTACTTATGGTGTTA
>DIDU01000221.1:2760-3100 GCA_002418295.1 Carnobacterium sp. UBA5792
TCGTTCTCACATTCATCAGCTATGTTATGAAGTTGATTCAATTTGACGGATTTATAGCCTTGCCTAATTTCGGCTCAGAATTAATGATCACTAATCCCATCACTCCTTTTACCGATATTGTCTCTCATGGCCTATATGGCGCCGTAATTTCATTCTTGTTGATAACTGTTTTTGATACTACCGGAACTATGATCGGTGTCACGAAAAAAGCCGGCTTGATGAAAAACGGTACTTTAAAAAATGCCAAGCAAGCTTTGTTATCCGATGCTCTTGGAACTACGGTAGGATCGATTTTCGGCACGAGTCCCACTACTGCTTTTGCTGAATCTGGTACGGGGGT
>DIDU01000221.1:3282-7138 GCA_002418295.1 Carnobacterium sp. UBA5792
TACAAAAGCCGTCAAAGGACAAGCAAAAACGGTTCACCCTTTTGTTTATCTTTTTGCCGTGTTATTTATTATCCAACTTTTCTTCTTAACCTAATTATAAGCTAACGAAAAAACACTTTAGTAACAGCACATAAGTCTGTTATTAAAGTGTTTTTATCTGCTTTTAACTAATAAATCAATTGCTTCTTGAATGCTTTCTTGGTTGCTCAGACCTTCGTTCATACTTTCAGCAACGCACTCCACTAAATTTTCAGCTACAATGATTCCCATAGCCCGATCAATGCTTGTGCGGATAGCAGATAATTGAGTAATGACACTTTTACAGTCCTGCCCTTCTTCGATCATCTTAATTACACCGCGCATTTGTCCTTCTGAACGTTTGATTCGATTGATCACTTTTAAATTAGGGTCTTTTATTTTACTATCTTGTTCCAATCAAACTACCTCCAATATGTTCTACTGTCTGTTTCTATTATTTTTGTTGACTCCGTTTTAAAGTAAATTTTTTCGGTACTGGGTCGAAACCGCCTTTTACTAATGGGTGGCACCTTAAGATCCTCGCTATTCCCATTAACGTTCCTTTTAAAGCACCATGACGGTCAATCGCTTCGATTGCATAACTTGAACAAGTAGGGTAATAACGACAGGTTGGCGGAAATAAAGGCGATATGCCTTTCTGATAAGCTCTGATTGCTTTAATAAAGATTTTTTTCATATTTCTTCCCACCTTCTTTCATCATATTATACCCAGCACCGTATACTTTGTAAAGTAGATCCTTTTTTTACAATAAAAACTCTCTAAAAGACAGATGTACTCTTTTAGAGAGGAGAATGTAATTAAGCTAATTTATCATTTTCATAGCGGTGTGTCAATTCCATATTCACAAAATCTTGTTGGCGCAAAGCTTCATAAATTAAAATTGCCGCAGTATTTGAAAGGTTTAATGAACGAATATGGGTATCATCCATTGGAATTCGTAAGCAGTCTTCTTCATGCTCCCGCATAAACTCTTCCGGTAAACCAGTAGTTTCTTTACCGAAAATAAAATAATGATCTTTTTCAACATCGGTATAGTTGACATCACTATAGGTTTGGTGTCCGAACTTGGTAATCAAATGAAGCTGCCCTTCTTTTGCGCTTTCTAGAAAATCCGGCAAACTGGCGTGATAGGTAATGTTTACTTCACTCCAATAATCTAGCCCCGCTCTTTTTAACTGTTTATCATCCGTTGAAAAACCTAATGGTTCAATCAAATGCAATTGTGTATTGGTTCCCGCACATGTTCTGGCAATGTTTCCAGTATTGGCAGGGATTTGAGGTTCAAATAAAACGATATGGTTTGGCATCTTTTTTTTCCTCCTGAATAGTTACTTTCTTTTGTCTTTTTTATCTTTAATAGCGGAAATCGCTTGTTCTATTTCAAATCGAGCTTCTGGGTCCGTCTCTTTTTCAACTGCTTCTTCTAAAAATTCCAAAACTAATTCATCTTTATAAGAAACAATTTTAGCAATTGACCAAGCGGCTGTTCCACGAATAACTGGACGAGGATCTTCTTCAATACACCGCAACAACTCTGGCAGAGCCGACTTATCGCGGTAATTCCCTAAAGCTATGATCGCATTGCGCTGCAGCGGCTTTTTTCCACGCCAAGAACCTGCCATGCGGCCAAATTGTTCTTTAAAATCCCGATTGCTGATCGTGAGCATCGGTTTTAATTTCGGCATCACTTTTTCTGGTTCAGGTTCCATTTCTGGATGAAAATGGGCACTTTTCCCTTTGTTATAAGGACAGACGATTTGACAAATATCACAGCCATAAATAACATGCCCCATTTTCCGCCTAAATTCTTCAGGCATCATTCCTTTTGTTTGGGTCTGATAAGAAAGGCATTGTTTAGCATTCATACGTCCATCTCCAAGCAAGGCACCTGTTGGACAAGCATCTACGCAGCGAGTACAATCACCGCAACCAAAAGAGACAGCTTTATCACTAGGAAAATCTAAATTTGTAATGATTTCACCTAAGTAAACATATGAACCGTATTCTTCTGTAATCAGCAAACCATTGCGGCCTATAAAGCCTAATCCTGCTCGCTGAGCAACTGCTACATCAACTAATTCTCCAGTATCGACCATGGGTTTATACGTAACAGTATTTCCTGCTTCTTGACGAATGTAGTCAATCAATTGATTCATTTTTTCGCGTAAAATGTCATGGTAATCTGTCCCCCATGATGCACGGGCAAACTCTCCCCTTCTTTCTCCTTTTACACGAGGCGGCGGATTTTCTATTTTAGTTGGATAAGCTAAAGCTATGGAGATGATCGATCGTGGATTTTTAAAAATCAATTCAGGATAAACACGTTCTTGGATATTTTTGTGCTCAAAACCAGAATGATGGCCTTTGGCTTGTTGCGCTGTTAACTTGCTCTCCAATTCAATAAATGGTTCAGCCGTTGTGAAGCCAATTTTATTGATGCCGATCCGTTTGCTCTCCACAATAATTTTTTCTTTGAGCTCTGCTTGCATCACCGTCAACTAGATCCACCCCTTCACATCAGAACTTTTCTACTTATTTTAGCATAATTTTTTTAAAAAGTTCATCCATTTTCCTCAATTTGGTAGACAATAGCATAACCTATACTAAATATCAAAAAAACAAAAAAAACGCATCGCTTCGGTGTCCAGCACTGCGAAACGATACGTTAATGAAGCTTTTTTAAGTTTCACTAACCTTTATCAAAATCTGATGGATTCCTGATAAAAACGAATGAACAAAAATAGCTTATACGTAATATAACACTGATAGACATATCTTGCAACCAAGAAAGCCCAATTGATACAATTGGAAGCGTTCGCCAAAAAAACAAAACTTCACAAATCAGACACAATTCCTTTCCTAAGTAATCCCAATCAATAAACACACGTCTACTGTCACACTTGTCAGCGGGTGTTCCAGCGCATATTGCTTAGCAGACTCGCTGGCTCCCCAGCTTAGTGGCGTCATTTTCATTAAATCTTTAAAATCCTCATCCGTTAAAGGAAATTGATACCGAACACGTTGCGTTGCTATTGATGAAAAATGTTCATTGAATTTTTTGATTACTAACTCATTAGAATAATCTTGTCTATCTACTTGATCATGATAAAAAAGAGCACGCAACTCCATTAAATAATCTTTTTCTGGTACAACTTTTATCACTTGGCCGCCCGGTTTCAATAGGCGCTCAAATTCTTGGTAATTGGAAGGCGAAAAAATATTCAAAATGGTATCGTATTGCTTCGTTGCAAAAGGCGACTGAGCTAAATCAGCTACGCACCAAAAAGCGCTGGTAAAATGACTTGCAGCTAACTGGATCGCATCTTTAGAAATATCAAAACCGATTTTTTGACCTTNNACCTAATCCTGTTAAATAATTTAATTGCGAGCCTTCACCGCAACCTATATCCAAAAGATTACCGGTTGATTTATTTGTAATTTGTTGATAAACAGAATCCAGTAAGGGGTTGAACAAGCCTGCTTGAGCTATCTGGAACCGTGCGGTCAGCATTTCTTTATCGTATTCGTTTTTTGAGCCTTTCAACAAAAAATAAAGAGTACCTTTTTTTGACAGATCAAATAAATGACCCGATTCACACCGTAAGCTTCTGTTTTCTACTTGTTGGAAAGCTTGGCAACAAACTGGACACTGAAACAAATCCATTTGTTCGGTTAAGAATTGTGCTGCTGAATCAATTTTTTTCACATTATAGCCTCTTTCTATCCTTCTAATTCAATCGTTTTTTTCAATTGGATCATCAATGGTTTTAACCAATCTATTAAATTACCAGTTGGGAAACCTTCTGCTTCAATTTT
>DIDU01000222.1:0-2968 GCA_002418295.1 Carnobacterium sp. UBA5792
TATTGCCTATATATTAACAAAATTAGGAATTATTGGAGCCATCGTCTTTTTAGTCCCATGGACGACGCCGCCAGTAATCGGAGCTTATCTAGCAACAAATGGAAATATACCTGCAGCTATTTTCTCAGTTTTATCTATTGTAGCTTCTTATTTTATCTATATGCCTTTTTTCAAGGTAGCAGAGAAAAAACAATTGCTGCTTGAAGAAGGAGAGACTGAAGAAGAAGCAGTAGCAGAACTACGTAATGCTTAAGATAATTTTGATAACGCATACAATATAATAAACCGATATAAAACAACTCCTTCTCTTTAAAGAGGATTTTAGGTAATAACCTTAAAAAAGAGAGTTAGAGTTGTTTTTTTTTGCTCAACAAATTCATCCTTTTGATAAAATATGATAATTAATGATAAAAAATAAATAAATCATGAAAACTATTGATAAAAAAAGATAAATAATATATACTTATTAGGAAAGCGATTACAAAAAAAGAAAAGGAGTGTTTATTCATGAAATTGAAGAAAATGAAGTTGGTAGCTGCTGGTTTATGTTCAATGCTATTATTAGCTGCTTGTGGAGGAGCAGAAGATGCAAGCAATGATTCTTCTAGTAAAACAGGCAGCCAAGAAGTAGATAAGAAACAAGAATTAGTTGTCTATACGAATGCAAACTCTGATGGTCGTGGAGAATGGTTAGAAAAAGAAGCAAAAGATGCAGGGTTTAATATCACGCTGGTAGGAGCTGGAGGAACAGATGTTACAAACCGTTTAGTATCTGAAAAAAGCAATCCGATTGCAGAAGTAGTTTATGGTTTAAATAGTATGTTATATGAACAATTAAAAGAAGAAGATGTGCTAGAAAAATATGTTCCAACTTGGGCAGATGAAGTAGAAGAAGGGGTTAATGATCCTGAAGGATATTATCATGGTCTAATTAAACAAGCTTTACTATTATCTTATAATCCTGATGTATACAATGAAAAAACTGCACCTCAAAGTTATATTGAGCTTGCAGAAGACAATACATTTAAAGGGAAGTACGAAGCGCCTACACAATTGGATCAAGTAACACCACGAATTATCTTATCTAGTATTCTTGTACAGTATAAAGATGAAGATGGAGAAATGGGTGTTTCAGATGAAGGTTGGAAAATGGTTGAAAACTTCTTGAAAAATGGTATTCCTACTCCGGAAGGTGAAGACTTCTATTCTTTATTAGCATCAAAAAAAGTGCCTATCGGTACATTAGTATCCGGTACTTTACAAGCTAAAGAAGACCAATACGGAGTAGCAGCTAAATTTGTTAATCCAAAAGCTGGGTCTCCATTAATTGTTGAGCAAGCAGCTATTATCAAAGGAGGTAAAAAAACAGCCTTAGCACAAGAATTCGTTGATTGGTTAGGAAGTACAGAAGTTCAAGGGAAATTTGCATCTGAATTTAATGCAATGCCAGCGAATACGAAAGCTGCTGAACAAGCAACTGACTATGTAAAAGACTTATATTCTAATATTACAACTCAAACATTGGATTGGAATTTCATTTCAAAGCACATTGATGAATGGATGGAAAAAGTTGAATTGGAACTTNNTAGTTTAGTTCATAAGTTAGAGGCTCCTCAATGGCATTAATTGAGGAGCCTCTAATTGAATCTAATCGCAAATTACTATCTATATTCTATAAAGCGAAAGAGAAGAGGATACTTAAATGATTGAATTTAAAAATATTGAAATAAAATTTGGCGATTTTATAGCTGTAAAAGATTTGAATATAAATGTTCATAAGGGAGAATTTTTTACATTATTAGGACCTTCCGGTTGTGGGAAAACAACGACATTAAGAAGCCTGGTAGGTTTTATTAAACCTTCTAAAGGCACCATTTTTCTAGAAGGTAAAGATATTACGGATAAACCAATTGAAAAGCGAGATATCAGTATGGTATTCCAAAGTTATGCCTTATTTCCTACATTAACAGTATATGAAAATATTGCTTTTGGTCCAAAAGTGAAAAAGATGAAAAAAAACAAAATAGATGAAATGGTTAAAGACATCGCTGAAAAAGTAGATTTGAATGAGCTACAATTACAAAAAAAAGTATCAGAACTATCTGGAGGGCAGCAACAGCGTGTAGCCATTGCAAGGGCATTAGTGATGCAGCCAAATATTTTGGTATTAGATGAGCCTTTATCCAACTTAGATGCAAAGTTACGTATCCAATTACGAAATGAATTGAAGACTCTTCAAAAGCAATTCGGTATTACAACCATTTATGTTACTCATGATCAAGAAGAAGCCTTGACGTTATCTGATCGGATAGCTGTTTTTAATCAGGGGGTTGTTGAACAAATTGGTACACCAGAGGATATTTACAATAAATCAGAAACTGAATTTGTTTGTAATTTTATTGGGGATATTAATAATATTGACCGTTTAATGTATGGATATGAAAATTTAGCACACGGTATTTTTAAAGATTACTCCAAATTCTTTGTCCGTATTGAAAAAGTAAAGATCATTCCAGTGAGTGAAACCAAAGAAAATTCTTCTCTAGACCTGACAAAAGAAGTAATCTTCTCTGGAAAAATCGTTGAAAAAGAATTTTATGGCTTGTATACGAAATATGCTATTTTATGTGAAGAAGATACAATTATAAAAACGATTGAAAAAGGCGCTACGAAAGAAACGTTAGATGTCGGCAGTGAAGTTAAAGTAGCCATTAATATTCAAGACATCTTGAAATATAAATAGGAGATGAAATCAATGGAAGTTTTAAAAAATAGAGTTCGAAAAATCAATATCCCAACCCTGTTGATTTCGCTCTTATTAATCTGGTTTGTGTTTTCATTTTTAATTTACCCAAACATAAATACTATTTATGAAACGTTTTATGGAAAAGGCAATTTTTCATTAGATCCCTTTAAGCGCTTAATCGCCTCTAAACGTGCAATGCAAAGTTTGTCGAATAGTTTTATA
>DIDU01000222.1:3122-3351 GCA_002418295.1 Carnobacterium sp. UBA5792
ACAGGTTTTATGACCAGAGTGTTGTCGTCTGTTTTTACGAATTATAATGCGGATTGGTTCCAAGGTTATTGGGCTGTTGTGTTTGTAATGACTTTTGCTTGTACATCAAATCATGTTTTATTTTTAGCCAACGCCATGCAAAAAATTGACTTCCAAACGACTGAGGCGGCAAAAAATCTTGGAGCATCTCCATTTTATATTTTAAGAAGAGTAGTATTGCCAGCTTTAA
>DIDU01000189.1:0-12658 GCA_002418295.1 Carnobacterium sp. UBA5792
ATATGGCTTTGAACTATTTGAAAATTGAAGAAAGCGGTACGGATCTTGATTTCGCTGAAATCGATCTCGATTATGTCATCAAGAAAACCATCAAGAAATATTCGATTCTCTTTATTTATAACTATATCTCATTGGAGTATAAAGAAACTCAAGTGTCTGTTTTGACTGATGGAAAATGGCTTCAAATCTTACTGGAACAAATTTTGTCCAACAGCTTGAAATATACGGTCGGTGGGACGATCAAGATTTATATGGATCCGGAAAGATCAGAAACACTAGTCATTGAAGACAACGGCATGGGCATCCGGGCTGAAGACTTGCCGAGGATTTTTGAAAAAGGTTATTCCGGATTAAATGGTCGGCTTCATGAAAAATCAACCGGACTGGGACTTTTCTTGAGTCAAAAAATCATTGAGCGGTTGGGGCATCAGCTGACAATTGAATCTGTGCTGGGAAAAGGAACAAAAGTATTTATCCATTTAGCCCGTAAAGAATTAGAGTTATTTGATTGAAAAAACAAGCAGCCTTACAAAACTGTAAGGTTGTTTTTCTGTTTTGTAAGAATAGGTAAATGCAATGAGCTTTTATTTATCATAAGATGTAAGAGAAGAAAAGGAGGAGGTAGCATATGCCTTTATTAGAAGTTAAAAATGTAAAAAAAGTTTATACAGCTCGTTTTTCGAGCCAACAAACAGAAGCACTGACAAATGTGAATTTTTCAGTTGAAAATGGAGAGTTTGTTTCCATTATGGGAGAATCTGGTTCGGGTAAAACAACTTTACTGAATATCCTGTCAACATTGGATACTGCCAGCAGCGGAGAAGCCTATTTAGATGGCAAACCCTTATCTAAAATCAAAGACCGTGAAATTTCTGCTTTTCGTCGGAACACACTCGGTTTTGTTTTTCAAGATTTCAATTTGCTGGATAATTTTACCATTCGCGACAATATTTTATTGCCATTGGTTTTATCCAATACACCAGTCGCTGAAATGGAAAGCCGTATTCAACCGATCGTGAAGAATTTAGGTATAGAAGCTTATTTAGACAATTACCCGTATGAAGTCTCTGGCGGGCAAAAACAACGGGTANNTCCTAAAATCATTTTGGCAGATGAACCAACTGGAGCATTAGATTCACGCGCTTCACAAAATTTATTAGAAACCTTTGAACGGATCAATGAATCAGGACAAACGATTATGATGGTCACGCATAGTGCACGAGCAGCCAGTTATTCAAATCGCGTTTTATATATTCGTGATGGAGCTGTTTACCATGAAATTTATCGTGGCGATCAAACAGCAGAAGAATTCATGGATCAAATCGCTCAGTCCATGAGAGTGTTGTCTAGCCGAGGTGAGCAGTATGAACACTAAATTTTTCGCCAAATTAGCCGTGCGGAATATTCGTTCTAACAAGCAAACGTATTTACCCTACGTGCTTTCTTCTATTATGACAGTCGCGATGTTCTTTTTGATGGTCTCATTATTGACCAACGAATTTGTCCAAGGGCGTTCAAGCACCTTGCCAATGTTGTTTGGCTTTGGTGCCGTTGTGGTCGGGATCTTTTCATTTATCTTTATTCTGTATACCAATAGTTTTTTGATCAAACGCCGAAAAAAAGAAATTGGGCTTTACGGTATATTGGGTTTAGGGAAAAAACACGTAGCAAAAGTATTATTGCTGGAAATGGCATTGACAAGTTTTTTTAGTATTGTAGCTGGATTAATCACGGGGCAAGTATTTGGAAAATTGTTTTTCATGTTTTTGAATTATCTGCTGGATTTGCCAGAACCAATGAAGTATACGGCTTCCTTAGACAAAGTGTTACTGACGGTTGCTTTATTTGCCGGAATTTTCTTAGTCGGTTTGCTTTACAATATCAGCCAAGTAACTTTTTCTAATCCAATCAAATTATTGAAAGGTCGTAAAGAAGGAGAGAAAGAGCCAAAAGGATCGATTATCTTGTTTCTTCTTTCCGTCGGGTTACTTGCAGGCGGCTATTGGATTTCTTTGTCGATTGAAAATCCGCTTGATGCGCTCCAATATTTCTTTATTGCAGTTTTATTAGTCATTGTCGGTACCTATTTGTTCTTTATTTCTGGATCTATTTTTATTTTAAAAGCTTTAAAGAAAAACAAGAAATTGTACTACCGTCCTGGTCCATTTATTTCTATTTCAGGAATGCTGTATCGTATGAAACAAAATGCAGTTGGATTAGCTAATATTTGTATTTTAGCTACAATGGTCATTGTAGCGTTATCGACAACTGTTGCGATGTTTGTCGGTTCAGAAGGGACCTTGAATAATCGTTATCCATTTGAGAATACGGTAACGATTTATGGAGAAGATCGAGAAGAAACGGATGGAAAGAGCCAGTCGCCGGAGATGGAACAGATCAAAAAAACGATTGGGGATCAGACGACAGCGGCCGGGCTAAAGACTGAACAGATGGAAAGCTACCGGTATCAGACTTTATANNGATTGAAAAGAATCAATTGGTGATACAAGATTTCACACTCAATGACTTTACTTCACTAGCAACCGTGCTTATCCTTCCTTTAGAGGACTACAATCAATGGACGGATGAAACGATTGAATTAGGAGAGAATGAAGCGTTATATTATTATTCGAAAGATACTTTGAAAGGACAAACATTTTCATTAGGAGAACAAACGTATCAACTGAAACAAATGCCGGCTATTCCAGGGGACATTGAAAGCCAAGGTGAATTATTAGAAACGTTAGTGCTAGTCTTGCCAAATATGTCAGAAATTGAAACAGCCACTCAAGCTTATATGCAGCAAAATCCTGATACGTTTACAGGGAATCTTTCTGCAACGATCAATTGGAATACGACAGGTAGTCCTGAAGAAAAAGCGGCTTATGCTGCGGAATTGAAAGAGACGTTTGCTGATCAAAATTCAATGTCTTATGAATCGAGAGAAATGAATCGAGATGAATGGTACAGCATGAACGGTGGTTTCCTATTCCTTGGTGTTTTCTTGGGTCTATTGTTTACCATTGGAACAGTTTTGATTACGTACTTCAAACAGGTTTCTGAAGGGTATGACGATCGCGAAAAATTCCAAATTATGCAAAAAGTTGGATTAGACCAAAAAATGATCAAAGATTCTACTCGTTTACAGATTATTTGGATGTTTTTCTTACCGATCATCATTGCGGTTATTCATATTGCATTTGCTTATCCCATCATTCAAAAACTGCTGGTTATCTTTGGAATTACCAACCAAAAATTATTGATTTTATCGATTATGGGTGTTATCGTAGCTTTTAGCCTGATTTATTGGTTGATTTACCGCATCACTTCAAGAATCTACTATAATATAGTTAAATAAAAACCAATTACTGACTCTGTACCAATCATCATTAATGTAATATCTCTAAAACCCCGTAAGCTAAACTCAGCTTACGGGGTTTTAGACTTAATCATTATTGGTTGTTTACTGTCAAATCAAAGCTTTTTTTCATTTCCTTAGAAGCTTCGTCTATAAGTATTTTTTCCAAAAAGTTAGCGGTAACAGATAAACGAGTGACACCATCATCATCACAAGTAATTAAGGTGAGTATGGTCGCATTTTCAACATCTTCAATGACTTCAACTGCTGTTGCTTCGATAGTTCGCATGTCGGTAATACTGTATTTATAAATAAAATCTAAATCAGTTAAATAAACAGTATCGCCTTTTTTTGCTTGATACAAGGGGCTGAATAATAAATCAGAACGGTTCATATGGTGGCCAGCTAAAGCATAATTACCTTTACCCATGACTTGATTTTCTTTCATTGTTCCGGCTGTTAAAGCGAGTGTGGAAGGGGAAAGACCTAAGCCAATCGGCAGATTTAAACCAACACTCGGAACGCTGATACCACCAACAATGTTGATATCATCTATGTTTAAACGAGCGTTAACAATCGATTGGAAATCCAACATTTCAATTTTAGAAAAATCAAATGAAGCTGAGGCAGCTTGGTTGGACTTCACATCTTCTTTTGATAATTGATTAAGTGACAAATCATTTGTTGCATGATGGACAATATAATTTTTGATAGGGGTTACTAGCAATAAAATGGTTCCTATAAATAAAAATAAATAGGATACTAAGTGGATAACGGTGCTTTTTTTCATAAGCGAGAACTCCTTTATATCTATCTGATGATTAGTATACCATTTGATTGACAGATCGTGTTCATTATGTTGCCACTTTTATTTTACGTATTTTTTTATTGTGAGTAGATTACTTATTTTTTGTTTATTCCATAGATGCTACTTATAGAGGAATGTTCATGAAGCTGTCAAGCGGTTAAAATTATTTTAGGTTTCTAAGTGTTTTGATGTAAACTAGAGGTATCAGTAATGGAGGGTACCATAATGTTAAATTTATTTATTTTAATGATTGAGCGTGTCGGCTTAATCATTATCGTGGCGTATATGTTAATGAATATTCAATACTTTAAAAATATGTTAACTGAACGGAAACAATTAACGACTAAACTGCAGTTGATCATTGTATTCAGTGTTTTTGCAACTATTTCTAATTTTACCGGAGTGGAGATTGGTCGCGATCAAATCATATCAGATCAACTATTTACGACTTTAGCTGCTAATTCTTCACTAGCCAATACACGTGTGTTGACTATAGGAGTTTCTGGTTTGATCGGCGGCCCAGCTGTTGGATTGAGTGTTGGGGTTATTTCCGGAATTGTTCGCTATTTTCAAGGTGGGGAAGCGGCTTTTATTTATGTGATTTCTTCTATCTTGATTGGGTTATTTACCGGTCTTTATGGGGTAAAGACAATGAAAAAGAACAGTTATCCAACTGTTTCTGAAGGTATGCTTATTGGTGCGTTGGCTGAAGGAATCCAAATGGTATGTATTTTGATTTTTAGCGAAAATCTTCAAGAATCGATCAAGTTGGTCAGTTTTATTTCATTGCCGATGATTCTGATAAATAGCTTAGGAACAGCTATATTTCTCTCAATTATTCTCGCGACACTGCGGCAAGAAGAACAAACGAAAGCTGTTCAAACTCATGATGTTTTACAGCTGGCCAATGAAACACTGCCTTACTTTCGGGCAGGAATGAACGAAGAATCGTGTACAGAAGCAGCTAAGATCATTAAGCGATTCATTAAAGTCTCCGCCGTCAGCATCACCGACCAAGAAAGAATTTTAGCACATGTCGGTGCANNATGGAATTTTGACGAGTTTATCAAAAGAAGTATTAAAGAGTGGGAAAATCAAAGAGGCTCATTCACATGAAGAAATTGGCTGCCATCATGCCGGGTGTCCGCTAGAAGCAGCAATCGTGATTCCCTTGAAATCGAAAGGTAAGACGGTTGGAATCTTGAAAATGTACTTTACAGATGCGACAAAATTGACTTTTGTCGAACGCCAATTAGCGGAAGGCTTGGGCAACATTTCTTCCAGTCAAATCGAATTAGGTGAAATGGAGTTGCAAGGAAAACTATTACAAGATGCTGAAATCAAATCGCTGCAAGCTCAAGTGAATCCGCATTTCTTTTTTAATGCCATCAATACGATTTCTGCTTTGATTCGAGTCGATAGTGAAAAATCCCGCAGTCTGTTAATTCAATTGAGCCACTTTTTCCGTTCTAATTTGCAGGGAGCGAGAACCAACTTGATTCCGTTGTCAAAAGAACTAGAACAAGTAGAAGCCTACTTGTCTTTAGAACAAGCTCGTTTTCCAGACCGCTATCAGGTCAACATAAAAGTAGCAGCAGGACTAGCAGAAGTTTTAGTGCCACCTTTTTTGGTGCAAAATTTAGTGGAAAATGCATTTAAGCATGCTTTTGGAAGCCGTAAAATAGGCAACCAAATCTGGGTTGAAGTGATTAAACAGGAAGAAGGAGTACAGATCAGCGTAAAAGATAATGGACAAGGAATAGAAGCGGAACGCTTGATCATGTTAGGCAAAGAAGCTGTTTTATCTGAAAAAGGAACAGGATCAGCACTTGAAAATTTAAACAAGCGACTGATCAGTTTATTTGGAGAAAACGGGAAGTTGCAGTTTGAAACATCTGCTCAAGGAACCGCAGTTTTATGCACGGTTCCATATCGGGAAAAAGAGGAGGGAAAAACACATGCATACATTGATCGTTGATGATGAGCCTTTAGCACGAAATGAACTGGCCTATTTATTAGAAAAATGCGAAGAAATAACTTCAGTGAGTGAAGCAGACTCGATTGAAGAAGCATTGGAACAAATGCTACAAAAAACGGTGGATTTGATTTTTCTTGATATTCATTTAACCAATGAGAGCGGCCTGACATTAGCTGACAAACTCAATCATTTAAAAAAACCGCCGCTGATTATCTTTGCCACGGCTTACGATGATTATGCGGTCAAAGCTTTTGAATTAAATGCGAAAGATTATGTCTTAAAACCTTTTGAACAAAAGCGCATTCAGCAGGCTGTTACCAAAGCTTACGAAACGTATCAAAAAGAGAACCAACTGTTCCCTGAATTTCCGCAAGAACCGCTAAATGCTATCCCTGTTCAGTTAGAGGATCGGATTTTTTTAGTAAAAACTGAAGAAATCATAGCAGTAGGAGTCGAGAATGGTGAGACAACGATTTATACTAAAAAACGCGAATACACGATCAATGAGTCATTGAGTGCGATTGAGAAAAAAATCAGTCCGCTTACTTTTTTACGAGTGCATCGTTCTTATCTGATCAATGTAAATACGATTGACGAAATCCAGCCTTGGTTTAATCACACCTATCAAGTCACATTAAATAATCAGTTGAAAATCCCCGTTAGCCGTTCTTATATGAAAGAATTTAAAGAACAAGTAGGATTGTAAGAAATGCAATGTTGAATTTCGAAAATAAAATGAATTAAAAGAGTTTTATACCACTTTAGAAGTTTTCAAAGAATTTTCTTTTTTTTATATCTCTATTTAAAAGTTTTTAAAATAAGTAGTGAAGCAAAGCGATTTTTATAAGCAGAGTAGAAAAAACGTAGAAAGTTGCCAAAATATTTTTGGCGCTTACTACGTTTTTTATTAGTTTTTGTCTTTTAGTTCAACCTTTTTCTGTTTGAATAGACTCCTTGTTTAAATCGTAGAACTGATTTACTTTTGTATGGAAGCGAATAAACGAGCGCTAAAAAAGGAAGAGCTTTTCTATCAATGATTAAAGAAGAGCAGATTAAAATTTTTATGATTGATCACCTAAATAAAAAAGGAAGGATAGTTAGCTATTAAATACTCCTCTCTCTCATTTTGGGGCACAGTACTGATTTCTTTACAAAAGTCTTTTGCAAGTAATTTTCTATTCGAACTATTAGAGAAACCTATATTTAATAAAATTTCTATATCATCATCATGAAGATAGTAATTTAACTTAATTACAGGGTAATGGTTTTCGATCAAGATTGCGGAGATGCGATTAGAAAAAGTAATAAGGTAATCAAATTTCAATGAACTTAGAAGATGTAGTTCATTAATATGCACACTATCCATAATCTCAATNNCTTTCTTACGATTTCTTCCAGAAACTTTATTTTTTAAAACATGGTTTCTAAAAATCAAGGTAAGTGTAGCAATTTGATTTTCATCTAAAGGAAAATAGTATTTGAGATCAGATTCGTTTAGTACAGAAGAGACTATATGGAATAGATAAGAATATTCTTTTTTTGTATCTTCTAATTTATTATCATAAAAGTCAAAATTTAAAAAATTTCGTAAAATGGCTTTATATAAATAATGATAGCATTGCTCAAAAAGTGCGTTTTTTGTATAAAATGTGGTAATAATTTGGTTTTCTACAGTATGTATCAGATAATGTGTAGCTTTTTCTAGCAGTTTATCCAATAAAGTTGGGCTTTTTCCATTAAAATCAAGGGAACAAAAGAGACAATTTAAGATAACATTTTCATTAAGATCAGAAACAAAATAATAATTTGTTAAAGTTAAAGGAATAGGATATTTCTCTGTTATAAATACGTGTGCTGATGTACGGTGATCTGTTAATAAATAATAAAGATAAAGAAACTTCTTAGAGAGGTATCCAATTCGATACTCATGTTCTTTAAAGAAACTATTTAGGAAAGCATAACAATCTGTTTTAGAAGAAGATAGAAAATCATTATAGAGTTGGAAAATTTTCCTCTCAACTGGATTATTTGCTTGCCGCTCGAAAATTTGATTATCTTCATCTAATTCACACACTTTAAGCAATAATTGAGCAACAAATATTCTGTAATAGAGTTCTTTTCCATGTATAGAAACCCCTTTTCCAGGAGTGGTTTTGAGCGTAAACTGTTTTCTTTTCAGATAGTCCTCGATCATTTGACGATCCTTCTTTTTGGTAGAGATACTGAGTCCTAACTCATCGTACAAACTAGAAAGATTAATAGTTCCTTTGATAAAAGATAAAGTGATAATGAGATCAAAACGTTCTTTCTGATTAGGAGCATACTCAGAAAAAGAAAGAGATTGTGTGAAGTTTAAATAGTCTTCATAAGTTAGTTGGCTGAGGATAGTTAAATCGCTAATAATAAATTGCTTATTTAAAGGCAGAAATTCATTGATGTTCTGAATGGAGCGTCTGACAGTAGAAGACGATTTTCCAAACAACTGTTTTGTTCTGTCTAAATTGATTCTTTCTTTTTCTTGAATACGATTTACTAGGTAGATATCAAAAGAATTAATAGACATGCATAATCACCTCTTTGTTATTATATCATATGGATATGGTTAAAATGTGGAAACAAATAAATGCAAAGTATGTCCTTGTTGGTAAAACGCTTTCTATATAAACTAAGTGAGTAATTATGATATATATTACTAATGTTCAGGGAGGATAAAGATGAAAAATAAAATTAAAGTGGCTATCCAGACGTTTGGGCGTTCATTATTGTTGCCAATCGCAGTAATGGCTCCAATCGGAATGGTAATGGGTTTGACAGGAGCTTTGTCACAAAGTTATATGATAGAAAAAGTAGCATTTTTAGGAAATTCAGAAGTACAAGCTATCATTAATAGTTTAAAGACTATCAGCAGTGTAATATTTGAAAATATTCCTTTACTATTTGCTATGGGTGTTGCATATGGAATGTCGAAGAAGGAAAAAGGGATCGCTGTTTTTTCATCAGTGATAGGCTATATTACTTTGCTTGTTGTTATGAATGTTTATTTAACATTAAGAGGTGCATTAGCTGATGCTGAAACGATGTCTCAAGTTGGCCAAGGTGTCGTTTTAGGCGTACAGACGCTAAAGCTAGATGCAGCAGGTGGGATCATTGCCGGATTAGTTGCAGCAAAATGTACGGATAAATATTATAAAATACAATTGCCATTAGCCTTTGCCTTTTTTGGCGGTAAAAAGTTTGTTCCAATTGCTACATTTTTCTTTATGTTGCCTATTGGACTAGTTGTTCCGATAATATGGGGCTGGTTTACACAGTTCTTAATTTTTATTTCTCCAGTATTTATGAATGATGTTTTTGGAGTAGGAGTATATTGGTTTGCCCATCGTGCTTTGATACCTTTTGGATTGCATCATGTACTTGCATCAATTGTTCGTTTTACAGAAGCTGGCGGCGTCTATATGATTGACGGGCAACAATATATTGGAATACTAAATGCTACCAATAAAATATTATTTGATTTAGGGCCTGATAACCCAGCATGGAAAATGGCTCCGGATTTATTCAAGTATTTGGGGACGGGACAAATGCTAACTACCCTTTTTCGAGTACCGGCAATTGGTCTAGCAATGTACCATACAGCCTTTAAAGATAATAAAACAATTGCTAAAGGCGCGATTATCACTGTTGTACTGACGGCCTTCTTAGGTAATATAACAGAGCCCTTAGAGTTCTCATTCTTATTTATAGCTCCTCAACTATTTGTTGTCTATGCTATATTGTGCGGTGTTATGGCGATACCGTTAAATTTCTTGAATATAGCTATTGGGTATATAAGAGGAACCATTTTTGATTTTGGCATTTTTGGGTTAATGTATGAGAATACCAATTGGATCAACTTGATCTTGTTAGGTATTGTAAATTTTGTTGTTTTCTATTTTGTCTTCAAATTTGCCATAGTAAAATTCAATTTAGAAACGCTGGGCAGAGAAAAAGGTGTCAAAGATAATACGCTTCTTAGAGAAAAAAGATATGATGAAATTGCAGATATCATTGTTCCGGCACTCGGAGGAAAAGAGAATGTAGCAGTGGTTGATAATTGTGTTTCTCGTTTAAGGATCGACTTAAAAGATCAAACGAAAGTCGATGTTGAACGATTAAAAGATTCAGGTACATCAGGAGTCTTCTTTCCGCAAGATAACCATATCCATATCGTCTTTGGGCCTTACGTTGAATTTGTGCGAAATGCTGTAGACGATTATATCAAAAAAAATTAGGAGCGATTAAATGCGTGCAGTATATGATTCGAAAAGTAAAACTATCAATGATCGAGGTATAAAGGAATTATTAACAAAAGAAGAAAAGTACCGGACATGGTTAGAAGTTGAAGTAGCCTTAGCGCAAGCACAAGCAGAATATGGTATTATTCCACTGGAAGCAGCTGAAGAGATAGTAGAAAAAGGAAAATTAGAAAATTTAGATTTTGAAAAAATGGACCGTATTTATCAAAAGATCGGTCATGGGTTCGTTCCTTTTTTGAAAGTTTTAGTAGAAGCTTGTGGTGAAGAAAGTGGGAAATATATTCACTATGGGATAACAACACAAAATGTCCAACAAACGTCGCAAGTATTGATCATGAAAAAAATCCATAATAAATTCATGGTAATTATCAGTGAAATTTTGGAAAACTTATCCAGACTTGCAGAAAAAGAAGCCGCTACAGTAATGGCTGGCAGAACACATGGAAAACATGCGATACCCATTACTTACGGTTATAAAGTATCCGTTTGGATCTCTGAATTGATCGTTGGGGTCGAACGAATGAAAGAATTGGAAAAACGGACTTTCACATTGATGATGGGCGGAGCAGTAGGAGCTTTTAATGCTACAGGGAATATAGGGATTGAAGTGCAGACGAGAGTAGCTGAAATATTGAATTTAAAGCCCATGTTGATTCATTCTAGAAATGTTAGCGGACAGAAAATTGAATATATAAACAATCTTTGCTTGCTTTCTAATACTTTCCATAAAATAGCAGAAGAAGTTTATACCACTTCTATAGAAGAATATGGTGAGGTCGCTGAAGGATTTAAAAAAGGTACAGTTGGGAGCAGCACTATGCCGCACAAAATCAATCCTAAGCTATCAAAAGGAATTATAGCAAATTCACAAAAATTATATTCATTAAGTGTGCCGGGCTATTTTTCAGCAGCTAGACCATTTGAGGCTGACAGTACTTCTTATATGTTGTTTGATGGCTTAGTAGAAGAAGCGTTGGAACTAATGACAGAAGTGCTTCTTAGAGCAGAAGAATTGACTGCTGATCTTCAAATAAACAGCAAGAGAATGTACGAAAACGCACAAATCAATAAAGGGTTAGATAACAGTGAATACATTATGATGAAAATAGCTGAAAAAATAGGGAAAGATAAAGCACATNNACGATATGGCGATGGAAACAGAAATAGGCGGTCAAAATTATTTAGACGTTTTGCTGCAGAATGAATTGATCAGTGACTTGTTTTCTGAAATGGAATTGATTGAACTCTTAGATCCTAAAAGTTATACAGGTTCTTCAGTAGATCTCGCTCATGATTTTTCAAAGAAAGCAAAACAATTATCTAAACAAGTAAGAGCGAAATATGAATAAGGTTGAATTGGCGATATCGGATAGGGATGGGCTTTGTTGGATTTTAAAAATACTATATCTCGTCAGAACATAGAAGTAGTTCAACGTCTCCTGCAAAACGGAATCTGGTTCGAAATTGCTACTGGGAAAAATTACAAAGAAGTAAAGACTTACATTGAGCGTTTTGATTATTCTATTCCAATAATCTCTTTAAATGGAGAAAGAGTGCAGGATGAAAAAAGAGAGATCATTTCGTTATTCTTTTATTACAAATTCGAATGGTGCAAATGGATTAGCGATTGTAATAAATAGAGTTATAAAGTAAGAAGATAAAAAGGCCGTTGAATTTTGCGGCCTTTTTAAGTACGCTTTTTTATTTTTTTAGTTCTTTTATCCCCTTTTCNNTTTAGTATTTGTATGGTACATTAGGTAGTGACTAGAATGAAATTAAAGGGGAAGATAAGAATGATCAAACTGATTGCGATTGATATGGATGGAACATTGTTAAATGAATCTCATCTAATAACTGAAAAAGTGAAAACGGCTTTGCATGAAGCGATTGAAGCCGGCATAAAAATTGTTTTATGTACTGGAAGACCCTTAAAAGCTATTTATCCTTACCTAGAAGAATTGGAATTGTCTCAAGAAGAAGATTATGTTATTTCGTTAAATGGAACGTTGGTTCAAAAAACCAATACTCAAGAAATCGTCTATAGCCATACTTTATCTCATGAAGATGTAGCGAAGTTAGAAGGATTAAGACAAAAGGATTTGGAAATAAGTTTTTCATACTTCAACGAGAAAGATTACTACTATACAGGAAAGCATTCTGAGATCTTACAGTATGATGCAGATTTATTGGGAATGAAATTGAACTATTTGCCGATACAA
>DIDU01000189.1:12689-12994 GCA_002418295.1 Carnobacterium sp. UBA5792
CTCAGGACGAGTTGACGATTTATAAAGCAGTGTTTGTAGCAGATTCAGAAGTTTTAGATGAATTTGTTCCACAAGTTCCTGAATTTATTTATCAGGATTATTATCCTATCAGAAGTTTGTCGTATGTATTTGAAGTGTTGCCTAAACAAGCCAATAAAGGAGCAGCTTTACTGGGATTAGCTAAACAGCTCGGTTTTGCCAAAGAAGAGATCATGGCGATCGGCGATGGTGCCAACGATATTGATATGATTGAAGCAGCCGGTGAAAGTGTAGCAATGGGAAACGCTACGGAAGAGATAAAAAAA
>DIDU01000099.1:0-440 GCA_002418295.1 Carnobacterium sp. UBA5792
TGCAGAACAATCACTTGTACTTTACCTTATTGAACATCCAGAACAACTTCATGATATGACGACCCAAAAACTAGCTGATCTTACTCATACCAATCCTACCAGCCTCATTCGTGTGGCAAAGAAACTAGGTTTTATTGGTTGGACAGACTTGAAAGAAGCTTATCTTGAAGAATGGCGTTATCTAAATAGTCACTTTACGACTATTGATGCTAATTTTCCATTCAATCAATCAGATCATTTAGTTTCCATTGCAAATAAGATAAGTGCCTTACAACAAAATACACTTCAAGATACTTTGTCGCTGATTGACCCTGAAAACCTTCAGCTTGCACAACACCTATTGCTTGATGCTGATGAAATCATCGTTTTCGCAAGTCACACTAACGCGCTGATTGCTCAAGACTTTGTTACTAAAATGCGAAGAATTAATAAAAAAACCT
>DIDU01000099.1:503-813 GCA_002418295.1 Carnobacterium sp. UBA5792
TTAAAAAAACAGCATGCACCCATTATCAGTATCACAAGCATTGGAGATAACCATATTTCAACTCAAAGCGATTGTTCTCTTAAAATAACCACTCGCGAGAAGCTTTACTCTAAAATTGGCAATTTCACATCCAACACATCTGTTATTTATTTATTGAATCTTTTATACTCCATTGTCTTTACAGCAGACTATGAAACAAACTTACATCATCTTATTCAAATCGGACGTTCATCGGACACCCGGAAAACGACCCTCGATATTATTAAAGAATGACCTTCATGTAAAACTTTATTTATAGCAGGCAAGAACT
>DIDU01000099.1:829-3507 GCA_002418295.1 Carnobacterium sp. UBA5792
CTAAAAGGCACCCTCAGCTTACTGGCTGGTGTCTATTGATATAAACATATTGTCTATGTGCTTATAAATTAATGCAGTTTTGCAACGGTTTGTGAATTACTCGTTCCGCCACCAAATCCGGCTTGGACCTGCTTTAATTCATCGGCTAAAGCTGTTACTTCGCTCTTAAATTTTGACGTGTCATCAATCATTTTGCCGACTTTTGAAAAATTCAAATAACCTACAAAAAACTTCATTTCAGCTCAAGATGCTGTTTGATTTTTTTATGAGCAGACAAATCACTTTTTTACGCATATTAATAGTGACAACTATTTTGTGAAAGGTGATTCTATATGATTATCAAGAAACGTACCAAACCATTGCTGCTACAAATGTTAGAATCTTTAAATTATCGAACTGTGCTCAGTGCTTCGGAGAAAAGAGATTATTACAATCAACTAAAAGGTTACAAAGGCGAAGTGGAGTTCGATAGCTATTTGGAAAAGGTTCAGTTTGACTGTCTCATATTGAATGACTTACTACTTAAGGAACAGGGCAAGATGGTTCAAATTGATTCGCTCGTTTTAGTAGGAGATACCATTTACCTCTATGAAGTAAAAAACTATTCTGGAAATTATGATTACAAAGATGATGCTCTTCATGCTCAGTCTGGTTTCGTCGTCACTGATCCTTTAACTCAAATTCACAACAGCCAACCGTTTCTATACAATTTAGTGCGAAAATTGGGATACAGAATGGAGATTCGCTCCCAAGTTGTTTTCATTAATTCCGACTTTTATTTGTACCAGTTGACTCGGGATAAGCCGTTCTTGTTTGCCAACCAGCTAACTCATCACTTTGACTGCATAGGGAAAAAGCAGAGCTTTATAAAAGAAACTCCTAAGCGGCTTGCTAGCCAGTTATGTGACTTGCATATTGCAAACTACCGCCCTCCCAATTTGCCGAAATATAATTTTGATACTCTTAAGAAAGGGATATTCTGTCCGAAATGTTGTTCGTTTGAACACATTGATACACGAAATAACCGTCTTTGCTCTTCTTGTGGTCAGAAAGAAACTATCGCAAAAGCCATCAAACGTTCAGCAGAGGAATTTCATCTCCTCTTTCCTGAAGTAAGTGTTACAAAGCACCTTATTCATGAGTGGTGTGGAGGAAAGTACAATAAACAGCGTATTCAAAGAGTATTGAGTAGCAAATACATTTCTTCGCATGGTAAATATAAGTCACCTTTATGATGTAAATTCTTCCATATTAATCAAATGAGTACCAGAACATGGCCTTCTTTAACTAATAAACAGGTTTATTGATTAAAGGAGCAACAAAGTACAACCTTCTTTGACTAATAAATAGGTTTATTGATTAAACGAGCAATAAAACCCAGTCTTCTTTGACTAATAACTACCTCCACGACAGATATAAAATCAGGAAATGCGGGACAAGCCCGCCCTGAATCGAAAAAAATCCAGTATAATAGCTAATGGCTTGCAGCTTTAGCTGTTTCCAGATACGGTATGCGAAGCGCAACGTAGAATCCGAATAGTATAAAGCGAGCGTAATGAGTATTTAGACCTTGTATTGTTTTAAGATAGACTGAGCCTGTTAGACACCGAGGGCAGAAAAAGATTTATAAAACTCTACTCGATAAAAAAGATGTTTCCTGTTACAGAAACATCTTTTTTTTACTTGAGCAAACTTACTTTTAGAAGCTCTTATTTAATTTTATGGGGTTTTCAGATTTTAGGTCAATAACCATAGAAATAGTAATATGGCCTTAACTTTCTCTTTGTTTCTGATTTTATCCTCTTCGCTTGTAAACGTAGTTAAAATCAAGAAGGTTTAAACAGTTTTCAATTGTAGCAAAGCAACTGATTCCACGTGGTTCGTTTGCGGGAATAAGTCAACAGGTTGGATTTTTTCAACTGTGTAGCCGCCATCAGCAAGCAAAGCTAAGTCGCGTGCTAATGTTGCTGGATTGCAGCTGACGTAAATCATTTTAGTGGGTTTCATTTCAAGAACAGCATCGATAAATTGACCTTCCAATCCTTTACGAGGTGGGTCAACCACTAATACGTCGGCTTTACGGCCTTCTTTACTCCATTCCTCCATGACTTCTTCAGCTAATCCTGCTTCAAAGGTCACGTTTTCGTTATGGTTTAAGGCAGCGTTAGCTTTTGCATTTTCAACGGCTGGTTCAACTGTTTCGATTCCGTAAACATGCTTCGCTTTATCTGCTAACGATAAAGTGATCGTTCCGATGCCGCTATACGCATCAATAACTGTTTCTTCACCCGTCAATTCAGCATAATCCAAGACAACAGAATACAATTTTTCCGTTTGGACTGGGTTCACTTGGTAGAAAGAACGATGAGAGATTTCATACGTTTTTCCAAGCAGCGTATCTTTATATTGATCTTCACCGTATAAAACTATGGCATCTTCGCCTAAAATGGTGTTGGTCCGAGTCGGGTTGATATTTTGAACGATGCTGACAACTTCCGGCAAAGCTTCAAGAATATCTGGAATGATTTTACTTGTCGGGAAAAGTTTTGCAGTTCGTGTGACAAGAATCACCATCGCTTCACCAGTATAATAACCGCGACGGATAATGATATGGCGCAGATTTCCTGTATTGTCTTTTTCGTTATAAGGTTTGACGCTGTAAGTCCGCATAATGTCGC
>DIDU01000099.1:3584-6603 GCA_002418295.1 Carnobacterium sp. UBA5792
CGGAAAAATCCAGTTGTTAACTTCTCATTTACTTTACGAACAGGTACTTGAGCTTTATTGCGGTATCCCCAAGGTTCAGCCATACCGATCGTATCAAATATTTTAACGTCCGGCATTTTAGCGATCCGTTTCATCACATTTTTTACTTGTTGTTTTTTAAAAGTTAATTGAGCTGGATAATGCATATGTTGCAATGGTGCAATTCCGGCACGCGTAAAGTTTTCATCTTTCACTTCTACCCGGTTTTGACTAGAAGTCAATCGTTTCATAGACTTTGCATAACCAAAAGATTTGCCGGTCTTATGGATTTTAACTTCCATTTCCTCGCCAGGTAATGCATCTTCTATAAATAATGGGTAGCCGTCAATTTTAGCGACACCCATCCCTTCATGATTGAGATCTTCGATTTTCACTGTGTGTTTTTCATTTTTTTGTACTGGTACTGTTTTATCTGCTTTCATTTAATAAAAAGCTCCCTTCGTTCATTAACGCGTATTTAGGTTGGTGGTGGTTGTTTTAAGTGAGTTGAGTTTCATTTGGCCAGCGTGATCATTTCAGATTTTCTTTATGTCTTTCATTCCGTTTGAACGGAGAGTGTTCCTGACTCGTCCGGTTTAATGGATTGACGGATAAACTAATCCTATCTCTCTCATGCCACTTATTTTAAGATACGGACACTTTCTATAAAGACTGGGAAGTGAATAGTGTATCCTAAAAAAGTTTGCTACTCTTTATTATTGCATAAAAGAGCAGCAAACTCAAAGTTTACTTATTATTTTTTGGTTCTTCTTTTGTTGCTTCATTCGGAGAAATCAAACCAGCTTGATTGGTAACTTCATTTGCAGAAATGGTTCCCTCTTTTTTTATTTCTTTGGTGGGAGAAACTATCCCATCTTCATTGATGTCTTCATTTGTCAGCCCTTCAACTTCTCTAATGAAAGCTTCTTCTACTTCTTCTGTGTAATCAATTGGATTCGTCACAGCTCCCATGATTTCGTCCACATTAGCAAACATTTCTATGTGCTGATGTAAATTAATAAAAGTCACTGGTGCATCACCGCCATATTCTCCATCCAAGTTGATCATCATTCGTGAGTCATTTGCTGGACGTGCATGGATTTTGCTGGTTTTGGCATAAAGGATATTAGGATGATCAATGTGTTTGCCGCCATTTAACAACAACGCAATCAAATGCAAGATTTCAATCTGATTCGCTGTTTTAACAACGATCATCGTGAATTTTCCATCATCTAATAAAGCATCAGGCGCCAACTGTTCAAAACCGCCGACTGAGTTTGTTACGGCTACAAAAAACATCGAAGCCGTTCCTTCATAAATACCCTCATCGTATTCAATGTGCATCGGAATCGGTTTAATACGCGGCAGCATTTCTGCTCCTTTGGCAAAATAAGCTAAATAACCAAAAACAGATTTCAAACTAGAAGGAACATCATAAGTCAATTCTGTTAACAGTCCGCCGCCGCCGATATTGATAAAATAGGTTTCCTTTTTATTCATAACGGCTTTCCCAATGTCCATCTTAATCGTCTGATTTTTTTGGATCATCTTAGCAGCCTCTAACAAATTGTTTCTTGGAATGTGCAAGGCACGAGCATAATCATTGGTCGTTCCAGCTGGAATAATGGCCATTTTAGGGCGTCGTTTTAGTCCCGCAATGCCGTTTACTACTTCGTTGATGGTTCCATCTCCACCAGCAGCGACAATTAAATCAAATCCTTCTTGTGCAACCCGCTTCGCTTCATTATACGCTGAATTAGCATCAGCAGTTGTCGCAAAAGCACTGGTTTCGTATCCGGCTTCTTCGTAAACTTGTAAAATATCGACTAAATTTCGTTTAATCAATTCACGACCCGAAGTTGGATTATAAATAATTCTGGCACGCATTAAAAACACTCCTTTACTATCGCTTGAAGAATTAGCGTTTAGCCAATTCTTCATTCAATAGTTTTNNGTTACAATCCCAGGGTTAGCTTGCCCTTTAGTCGCTTTCATGATTTGCCCTACTAAGAATCCGATTGCTCGGTCTTTTCCATTTTTAAAGTCTTCAATCGACTGAGGGTTTTTATCCAAAACTTCATTGACCATTGGAATCAGTTTTGCCGGGTCACTTAATTGGATCCAACCATTTTTTTCAACAACTGCTTGCGCGTCTCCGCCTTTACTGATTAGTTCTTGGAAGACTTTTTTCGCAATTTTTGAGCTGATCGTTCCATCCGCAATTAATTGGATCATACCAGTCAAGTTTTCTGGAGTTAACTGTGTATCATGCAATTCCATTTTTTCACTGTTCAAATAAGCTGAAACTTCTCCCATTAACCAGTTAGAAGCTTGTTTTGCATCTGCTCCATTGGCTAGCATGGCTTCGAAGAAATCAGACATTTCTTTTGTCGCTGTCATAACCATTGCATCATAATCCGATAATCCCAATTCTTCTACATAACGAGCACGACGTTCATGCGGCATTTCGGGGATAGTCGCTTTTACCCGCTCGATCCAGTCTTCGCTAATAGTCAAATTAGGCAGGTCTGGTTCTGGGAAGTAACGGTAATCATCTGATCCTTCTTTAACCCGCATTAAAATAGTTGCGCCGGTTGCTTCATCGTAACGACGTGTTTCTTGTTCAATAATCCCGCCCGAAAGCAAGACTTTTTCTTGACGCGCTTGTTCAAACATCAGTCCACGACGGACATAATTAAATGAATTCAAGTTTTTCAATTCAGCTTTCGTTCCAAAGGCTTCTTGTCCAATCGGGCGAAGCGAAATATTGGCATCGCATCGCATCGAACCTTCTTCCATTTTCACATCGCTGACTCCCGTGTATTGAACCACTTGTTTCAGTGCATCCAGGTAAGCATACGCTTCTTCAGGTGAACGCATATCTGCTTCTGAAACAATCTCGATCAATGGTGTTCCTTGTCGGTTTAAGTCGACATAAGAATAGCCGTCTGTTCCATGGTTGTTTTTCCCGGCATCTTCTTCTAAATGAACCCGTTCGATC
>DIDU01000099.1:6624-9313 GCA_002418295.1 Carnobacterium sp. UBA5792
CGTTTCGTTTTGCCTTCGACTTCAATATCAATCCAGCCGTCATGTCCGATCGGCTTATCAAATTGAGAAATTTGGTAAGCTTTGGGATTGTCAGGATAAAAATAGTTTTTACGGTCAAATTTTGTATCGGTTGAAATTTCGCAATTTAGAGCCATAGCCGCTTTCATGGCAAATTCGACTGCTTGTTTATTGATGAGNNAAAACGCCTGGGTATCCCCAGTCGATCACATTCGTATTGGTATTCGGTTCTGCACCAAAGTGAGCTGGAGCTGGTGAGAACATTTTTGATTCGGTTTTTAATTCTACATGGACTTCTAGTCCAATCACTGTTTCAAAATTCATTTTTATTCTCGCCTCCTACAGATTTGGTTTTTCTTTATGGAAATCGGTTGCTTGTTCAAAAGCATAAGCCGCTTGATAAATCGTCCGTTCATCAAAGTGGTTGGCAATCAATTGCAAGCCGACTGGCAAACCATTTGAGAAACCAGCAGGAATTGAGATTGCTGGAACACCAGCTAAGTTTACAGGAACAGTTAAAATGTCGCTTAAATACATGGCTACAGGGTCATGGACTTGTCCACCAATATCAAAAGCAGTTGTTGTCGTTGTTGGTCCCAAAATCAAATCATATTCTTCAAATACTTTTTCAAAGTCTTGCAGAATAAGCGTCCGTGCTTGGCCGGCTTTTTTAAAGTGAGCGTCATAAAAACCAGAACTTAATGAGAATGTTCCCAGCATAATACGGCGTTTCACTTCCATGCCGAATCCTTCCGAACGTGATTTCACATAAACTTCCTCTAGTGTTTTAGCTTCCGGTGAACGGTAACCATAACGGATTCCGTCAAACCGTTGCAAATTAGAAGAGGCTTCAGAAGACGCAATGATGTAGTAAGCCGGCACACCGTATTTTGAATGCGGTAAACTAACTTCTTCAACAATCGCTCCTAATTCTTTAAATGTCTCAATGGCTTTAAGAACCGCTTCTTTTACGCCAGCTTCTAAGCCTTCTTGTAAGTATTCTTTTGGTACGCCGATTTTCATTCCTTTTACGCCATCTTCAATACCCGCTGTAAAATCTGGCACAGGTTCTGGATAGCTCATCGAGTCTTTTTCATCGTGTCCGCTGATCGCATTCAATACCAATGCGTTGTCTTTAACAGAACGAGTCAAAGGTCCGATTTGATCTAAACTAGAAGCAAAGGCAATCAGTCCAAAGCGCGAAACGCGTCCATAAGTTGGTTTCATCCCAACAATTCCATTGAACGCTGCGGGTTGACGAATAGAGCCGCCTGTATCTGTTCCTAAGGTCATCGGTACTTGTCCGGCAGCCACTGCTGCTGCTGATCCGCCTGAAGAACCACCCGGAACTTTAGCGAGGTTCCAAGGATTACGAGTGACTTTGAAATGAGACCGTTCTGTACTTCCGCCCATGGCAAATTCATCCATGTTCAATTTACCAACTGAAATCATTCCTGAGTCTTTCACTTTTTCCATTACGGTTGCATCGTAAACGGGAAGAAAGTCTTCCAACATTTTGCTGGCTGCTGTAGTGATTGTTCCTTCTGTAACAATATTGTCTTTGATACCGATCGGCAGTCCAGATAACACATTATCAGGGTCAATACCGGCTGCATCCATTTGACGAGCTTTTTCTAATGCTTCATCGCGCGTTAATGTGATAAATGCGCCGACTTTATCTTCTGTCTCCGCAATACGTGCATAAACGGCTTCCATGATTGCTTCAGCAGTTGTTTCTTTATTCACTAGTAAATCATGTAATTCTTCTAATGTATGGTCTAATAAATTCATTTATGCGCCAGCCTCCCCGNNTTGAAGAGTTCTTTGCGGTCCATACCAGGAATGGCTTTATCTTCGCGCATCACGCTAGATATTTTCAGTCCATGAGTGGTTACCGGCACATCTTTCGTATCTAGTTCCTCTAATTGTTCAACCATTTTTATAATAGCGTCTAATTGTTTAGTAAAGCCAGTAATTTCTTCTTCTTGAAATTCTAACTTAGATAACAAAGCTACGTGTTTGATTTCTTCTTCGCTAATATTAGCCATATAGGTTTCACTCTCTTTCTGTCTATCATTCTTGTTTCAAGCTTCTTTTCCTATTCTACCATAAAGTCAGCTCCGCCTCTATATGAAACGGAAGACCTCCGATTATAAATAGAAAAAGGCTTAGCTGACTTTTGTAGGTATTATCTATCTGAGTTGGGCGAGAGCACTTCACGTCCTGTTAGTTGAGCTGCGCGCTCTAGCTCTTCGGAAAATAGATGGAATTGTCCTCAAGGCCTTTAGCCTTTTGCGGGAGTCCCCCTAATTTTCTGTCAGAACTGGCGAGAGCATTCCGCATCCTGTTTTAATCAAATACGTGGGTGTAGAAGGTGGTTTCGCTTGCTTTTCTTGCTAGGAACGATTCGGTTCCGTTAATCGATCCAATCGTGATTTCGATTGGGATATTAGGCGGCAAGAAAGTAGTCGCTTTATCCGCAACATGTTGAGTGAAGCTGATGATTTCACTTTCACCATAAAATTGGGTCACGATATTCACTTTCATTTTAATCAGCTGATCATCGGTATAGTAAGCTTCTGCCGTCACTCCGCTTAGATTAGGGAAGAAGTTCTCCACTTCTGCTTTAAAGTTCTCAAAGTTGGTCAATTCATTACTTGTTTCTTCTGCT
>DIDU01000035.1:0-4233 GCA_002418295.1 Carnobacterium sp. UBA5792
AACGATGGCCTATGAAACAGCTGAAGATTATCCGCATGATATGCTGCGTTATGCATGGAAAACGTTGATGCAAAATCATCCGCATGACAGTATCTGCGGCTGTAGTGTAGACGAAGTTCACCGTGAAATGGTAACTCGTTTTGAAAAAGCCAATGAAGTGGGACGGTATGTCGCGGACGAAGCCGCTTTGCAACTGGTACGTTCTATTGATACAACAAGTTTTAAAGATAGTAACGGCTTTCCGTTTGTCGTCTTTAATACCAGCGGATCAGAAAAGAATGGCGTAGCTGAAGTACGGATTGAAATTGAACGGTTGCCATTTTCAGCCGGTGTACCGGATCAATNNAAAAAGAATACCCTGCATTTGAAGTGAAAACAGTTGATGGTCAAACCGTTTCAGCTGTGATTACAGAAGGTGGGACAGAGTTTGGCTATGACTTACCAAAAGATAAATTCCGTCAACCGTTTATGGCTCGTTATGTGGATGTAAGATTGCCGATTGAAGCGATGGCTGGTTTATCTTGGAACAGCTTTGTACTAGTGGAAGCTGAAAGTAATCACAAAGCCGAAGCGGAAAAAGAAACCCTTCTTTCAAATAATGGTGCAACCTTAGAAAATGACCACTTGAAAATTGAGGTCCAAACAGATGGCACATTATCTATTTTAGATAAAGCGACTGATCAAACCTATACAGATTTATTGAATTTTGAAGACACTGGGGATATTGGTAACGAATATATTTTCAGACAGCCATTAAATGAACAAGCTATTTATTCAAAAGGGACAACAGCAGAAATCAGGGTTGTTGAAGATACGATTGGTTTTGGCGAAATCGAAATTATTCATCATTTAGAAATACCAGTTTCAGCAGATGAATTACTAGAAGAAGAACAAAAAGCCGTTATCGAAATGCGTGAACGCCAAGCAGGACGTTCTAAGACATGTAAAACACTAACGTTAAAAACAAAAGTGCGTTTAGAACGCCACAGTCAACAAGTTAAATTTGAAACAACCTTTGACAATCAACATAAAGATCACCGTTTACGTGTTTTATTCCCGACAGGTATTCAAGCTAATGTGCATTACGCAGACAGTATTTTTGAAGTAGTGGAACGGCCAAATAATGTAGACCCAGCATGGATCAATCCTTCCAACCCACAACACACACATGCTTTTGTAAATGTCCAAGATGCAGAACATGGGGTAACGGCAGCTGTTGTCGGGTTAAACGAATATGAAATTATTGAAGAACACGCTCAACAAACAATTGCAGTTACTTTGTTACGTGCAGTTGGCGAATTAGGAGACTGGGGCTATTTTGCTACGCCGGAAGCACAATGCTTAGGTGAGCAATCCATGCTGTATGCCCTGTCTTTCCATGGAGAAGAAGAGGCAGTTAGAACGTATCATGAAGCCTACAATTTCCAAATTCCTTTCAGTGCGTACCAAACGACTGTTCATGATGGAAAATGGGCATCTGATCATCAATATGCTGAGTTAAGTGACTCAAACATGGCATTAACGGCTCTCAAACGCAAAGAACACAGTGATGAGATCGTTACGCGGATGTACAACTTAACCAATAAAGAAACCGAAGCCGGTTTAACGATAGAAAATTATGTTGCAAGAAAATGTAATTTACTAGAAGAAGCCGTTGACGGTTCCCTAGAAGTTCCAGCTAAACCGTATGAAATCNNGTTAATAGATTATGGGAAAAGCAATAAAGTACACCTAATACCACTGATCTAAATAAGAAGGTTTAATCGTCTTAGGACTGTTAAATCTTCTTAATTTTAATAAAACGAATAAAACCAGTTACTATATATTTTTAGGAGGGCCAAAATGAAACTGAAATATTTTGGAACGGCGGCTGCAGAAGGAGTTCCAGCTCTATTTTGTAAATGCGACTTATGCCAAGAAGCACGTAAAAAAAAGGGACGGGATATCCGTACTCGCTCGCAGTCTTTAATCGATGATCAATTATTGATCGATTTTCCAGCAGACAGTTATTTGCNNACATTTGATTATTACTCATGGGCATTCAGATCATTTTTATCCAGAAGATTTGGTCATGAGAATGAGCGGATACAGCAATAGTCTGGATACTAAATTGACTATCTATGGAAATGAACGGGTTGCTTCTTTTTATCAACGGGTCTTTGATTTAGAAGGAAGAATAGATGAAGATCGTTTAGCCTTTCAACTGGTATACCCTTTTGAAACGTTTGAAGCAGGGCATTATCATATTACTCCCTTATTGGCAGATCACGATAAAAAAGAAACTTGCTTTATCTATCAAATTACAGATGGCGAAAAAAACGTTTTATATGCTCATGATACAGGATATTTCTTAGCAGAAAACTGGAAGTACTGGGAAAAAACTAAACCTTATTTTCACTGTGTCAGTTTAGATTGCAACAGCCAAATGAATAAAGTAGACGGCAACCATATGAGTTTTTATGATAATGTGGCGATTAAAAATAAAATGAATGAGATGGGTTTAACGGACGAGAAGACTATTTTTGTCAGCAGCCATTTTTCCCATAATAGTGGCTTGCTTTATGATGAAATGAATACGATAGGAATGAAAGAGGGTTTCATAACCGCATACGATGGACTTGAATTGACTTTTTAGCTAAACTAAATAAAGGAATGGTGCTAGCCTGTTATATCAGTTTCAGCAGTCCGCTATGTGAGAGAAGTTAGATACTAAATAGCAGTAAAATGTGTCGAAGAAGGGTTTGTATGAATAAAGAGAAATTAACATCACTGCTCAAAATTATGATTGGAAATATTTTTATGGCATTCGCTTATGCAAAATGGATGAAACCAAATGATATTATCAATGGCGGCGTAACCAGTATTGGCATGATTTTAGAGAAAATTACGTCGATCCCGCTCTTGTATTTGACGAATGGCGTTACTGTTGTTCTGCTTGTTTTTTGTTTTATTTTTTTAGGTAAAGAGAACTTTTTTAAATCCTTTTTCAGCAGTATATGTTATATGGTTTTATTTAGTTTCTTTTATTCGCTGCCTATAGAAGCTTCTATCAATTTACCTATTGATTTTAGTTTAGCCAGTTTATTCATTGCGATTGGTTATTATTGCTGCATCTCTTCAAATGCTTCTACAGTTGGAATGGATGTTATTGCTTTAGTATTGCATAAAAGAAACTCAAAACTTAAAATTGCTTTGATGATTCGCTATATCAACTTTTTTGTATTAGCTGTGGGGTTGTTTACTTATGGCTGGCAGTCAGTTGCTATCGGTATTGCTTTTAGTTTTGTTAATTCCTATCTATTAAATGTAATGTTAGAAGCAGATAAAAATAGTACACTGAAAAAAGTGAAGCAAAAAAATTAAATAATTGATAATCAATAATCAACTCCTTCCATATAATTCGGCTAAAAGCTATTTATATGGAAGGAGTTAGTGTTTTACAATAGTTCAGGTTAACATTGTGCTATAGAAGCTAATTGCAACATAATTGTGTGTTAGAAATTATTGACGATTTTTTATTAAATGCTTGCATGATTTTTTAAATCATGGTATTATCATTTGTGTAATCGGTTACACATTTTGATAAGCGATGAGGTGAACAGGATGAAAACAATTAAAGATGTGGCGAATTTAGCAGGTGTTTCTGTGGCTACGGTTTCAAGAGCTTTAAACAAAAGCGGTTATGTTAGTGACAAAAGTCGCGAGAAAGTGGAAGCAGCCATTAAAGAATTAGATTTTTATCCTAATGAAGTAGCTCGTTCGCTTTATCAAAAGAAATCTAAATTAATCGGCTTACTTTTACCTGACATCTCGAATCCTTTTTTTCCTTTGGTTGCAAAAGGAGTAGAAGATAAAATGAGTGAAATGGGCTATAACTTAATCTTAGGGAATGTTCAAGAAAATTCATCTNNTTACACAAAATAATGTAGCTGGTGTTTTATCAGCGATTGAGGGCGGATTTCGTAATTTAAAAAATATGCCGTTCGTTATGTTGGATAGAGTAACATCGAATAAGGAATATTCTGTTTATTCTGATGATTATCAAGGAGGAACTTTAGCTGCTCAGACAATCGCTGAAAGAAGTCCAAGAGAAGTAGTTGTCATGGTGGGGCCACGCAGCGTTTCTAATTCATTGGTCCGCCTATCCGGCAGTATTAAAGTATTGGAAGAACATAAAATCACTTATCATTTATTTGAAACGGAGTCCTTTCAGTTCGAATCTGCAGAGAAAGG
>DIDU01000035.1:4244-10757 GCA_002418295.1 Carnobacterium sp. UBA5792
GCTTCCTTTCACTTGTTGGAAAATTTCCCGAAAGTAAACAGTATCATTGCTTCCAATGACATTCATGCACTGGCTGTGATGAGAGAAGCGATTCGAAGAGCCATCAAAATCCCCGATGAATTACAGGTCATTGGATATGATGATAATCCGTATAGCAAAATGATGTATCCAAGTTTGGCAACTATCGCACAACCTGCCTATCAAATTGGCTATAAAGGTGCAGAGATATTATGTGCTCGAATAGAAGGCAGAAAAGTTAAAGAAAAAAATATTCAATTACCTGTAACGCTTGAGGTGAGAGAATCATTGAGAAAGAAGGATGAAAATGAGTAAACTTACTGTAGTCGGCAGTTTATCAACGGATTTTGTTGTAAGTGCCGAAAAAAGACCGGAAGTAGGAGAAACCATTATAGGGACAGANNCAAAACTACTTTTGGGGGAAAAGGAGCCAATCAAGCGATAGCAGCAGCTCGGTTAGGCAGCCAAGTCACCATGATTGGAGCAGTCGGAGCAGATGTGTTTGGGCAAGAAATTATTATGAATCTAAAAAATAACCGTATTGATACCTCAAATGTGGAATCGGTTACACATTTGTCTTCTGGCTCAGCTCATATCACAGTCGTGGATGGAGACAATAGCATCGTTTATATTCCAGGGGCGAATAATGCTGTAACTGAAGAACAAATCGTAAGCGCTTTAAATAAAATAGAAGAAAGTGATATGGTGATGGTTCAAAATGAAACACCGCTCGAGGTTATTAATGTTTTAGTAGAATTATGTTTTCAAAGAGGAATTAAAACTATCTATAATCCTGCACCAGCTAAACCCATTACAGAAGAATTGATTGAAAAAGTTACATTTTTAACTCCGAATGAATCAGAATACAACGTATTGTTTCCAAACTGGAGTTTGTCAGAAGGAATGAAAAAATACCCAAATAAGTTGATTGTTACTATGGGTTCAAAAGGTGTTTATTTTAATAATGGATCAAAGGAAATACAAGTACCTTCGTATTTAGTTGAGCCTGTAGATACCACTGGTGCAGGCGATACGTTTAATGGGGCTTTTGCAGTAGCTTCAACAGCTGGACTAGATATAGAAACCAGCATTCGCTTTGGTAATTTGGCCGCTGCATTATCGATTCAAAAATTTGGTGCACAAGGCGGGATGCCGACATTAGATGAAATGAAGGGAAGTGATTTTTATGAAAAAGAATGGAACCTTAAATAGTGAAATAGATAAAGTCTTAGCAGATTTAGGTCATACTGATCAGCTAGTGATTGCTGATGCTGGATTGCCGATCCCAAATGGAGTGAAAAAAATTGATTTAGCTTTAGCGCTCAGTGATCCTCCTTTTCAAAAAGTGCTTGATTTACTATTAGCAGAAATGGTTATCGAAGAAGTAACCCTAGCAGATGAAATAAAGACAGATAACGCAGAACAATTAGAACAAATCAAACAAAAATTGCCTTCGAAAAAGATTAACTATGTTAGCCATGAAGAATTTAAGCAACTGTCAAAATATGCTAAAGCTATTATTCGAACTGGAGAAGCTACTCCATATTCCAATATTATCTTACAATCAGGTATCATTTTTTAACAAATAAAAAATAGTTGATAAGAGAAATTTATGTTAATTAATTATTTAAAAGAAATATAAAAGGGGGGAATGAGATGTTAAAAAAGTAAATAACGATTTAACAGCTGAAGTTTTTATGAAATTAAGGGATAAAGCTAATTTTAGCACGTATAAAATAAAGGATATTGAAGTAGCGTTTAAAAACAATCTGTTTTCAGTAGTCGTATATGATAATAATAAACCTATAGGAATGGGTCGTATTATCGGAGATGATAGAATTGCATTTTTTATTAAAGATGTCATTGTTGATCCAGAGTATCAAAATATGAAAGTTGGAAATACCATTATGACTTCTTTACTTGATTATATTGAAAATAGAGGATGTGTAGGAGCATATGTAGGCCTAATGTCTACTCCTCATAAAGAAGATTTTTATAAAAAATATGGTTTTATNNACATTAGGTAGCGGTATGGTTAAGTTTTTATCTAAATAAGTTTACTTTAATATAAAAAAGAGAGTAGGAATTAAATTGACTAAGAAAAACATTATTATTGATACAGATCCTGGAATTGATGATGCAGTTGCTTTAGCGATTGCATTATATAGTGATGAAGTAGATGTAAAGCTTATTACCACCGTTGCAGGTAATGTAGGATTGGAATACGTTACAAAAAACACACTGAAATTATTAAACTTTTTTGGTAAAGAAATTCCTGTTGCCAAAGGATTTGATTCTCCGTTAATTAGAGAAACAAAAGATGCTAGTAACGTACATGGGAAAACTGGGATGGAAGGATACGATTTCGAAGAGCCGGATGAGCATTTACTTTTAAAAGAAAATGCTGTTAATGCCATGTATAAAACTATTATGACAAGTGCAGAACCAATTACGATTGTAGGAATAGGTCCGCTTATAAACATAGCAGTTTTATTAAAATTGTATCCAGAAACAAAATCAAATATTAAAGAAATTATTTTTATGGGTGGTTCAACAACTAGGGGAAATAGCGGAGTGATGTCAGAGTTTAATATTGATTTTGATCCAGAGGCTGCAAAAATAATTTTTGATTCAAAAGTGCCAGTTATAATGGTAGGAATGGATATTGGATTGAAAGCTTTAGTATATCCAGAAGATAGTAAGAAGATTAAGGACATGAATAAAGTCGGTCATATGATTTATAGTTTGTTTAGTAAATATAGAGGAGGGAGCATGAAAACTGGATTGAAAATGTATGATAGTACAGCTATTGCTTACTTATTAAGACCTGATTTATTTGATGTTGTTGAAACATTCGTTGATGTTGAATTGAATGGAAAGTATACAACTGGAGCCACGATTGTTGATCTGAAGGGCTATTTAAAGCAAGAAAGTAACGCAACCGTATGTCTTGATATTGATCAAAAAGAGTTTAAAGATTGGTTTTTAGCGAGTATAAATGACTGCAAATAAAAATAAAAAATAAGGATGGTAAATTATGATTGTTATGTATGGTTCAGCTATTGCAGCAACGTTATTAGTTGTATACATGTTATTAAAGAAGATGGATATTAAAGTTACTTTATTCGCTACAGGAATTGTATTGCTGTTTATTGCGATTGCAATGGGTAAAGGAATTGCTATTGAAGGATTTGAAACTACCAACATTGTGTTGTTTGATCCACTTTTGGCATTAGTTGAACAATTTAAATTAACTCTTACTAATGCAGGTTTTATTATCCTTATATTGGGCGGATATGCTTCATATATGACATATATTGGTGCTAATGAAGTGACTGTTAATGCATTGCTTAAACCTATAAAAAAAGTTAAGTCAGTGTATATATTAGTACCTATCGTATTTATCTTAGGAAATTTGCTCTCTTTGGTAATACCTAGTGCTTCAAACTTAGCTATCATATTACTAGCAACGTTATTTCCAGTTCTAAAAGCAGCAGGAATGTCTACTTTAAGCATAGGAGCCATTATAGCAACGTCAGCCACAATTGTTCCTACACCTCTTGGAGGAGATAATGTAGCAATTGCGACAGAGTTAGCTAATCATCCTATGTTTAGCGGTTTAACCGTCTCGGAGTATGTATTTAGCTATCATGCTTTGGTTTCAATTCCCACTTTGCTTGTGATTGCACTTACGCATTACTTCTGGCAAAAATATATGGATAAAAAATCACCGAATTTAANNCAAGTTAAAGAAGTGCAGGGAAGTAATTTATTTAAATTTGTTTATGCATTGCTTCCTATTCTACCTATTCTTTTATTATTGGTAACATTTTTCTTACAGTCTACCGTTGGCATTACTATTTCTTTAAGCGTAGAAGTAGTGACTATTTTTTCTTTTATTGTTGCTATTTTCTGTGAAATAGTACGTTATAAACACATAAAACCAGTACTCACAGGAACTGACTACTTTTTTAAAGGAATGGGAAATGCAATTGATATCGTTGCTCTACTTGTAGCAGCATCAGTATTTGTATTAGGTCTTCAATCAATTGGTTTAATTGATGAGTTACAAAATACAATGACAGGATTGCAAAGTTCAGGAAGTGGATTTGTTTTACCATTATTGTTAGTAGGAGTAACTATAGGAATAGTATTGATTAGCGGGAGTGGTACTGCTTTGTTTTAGGCAATGGTTCCGCTTATGGTTCCTTTAGCTGCAGCTGCGGGAATTAATCCTATAGCAATTACTGTACCAATGGGATTAGCTGGTAATCTTATGAGAGCTGTATCTCCAGTTGCTGCTGTAGTTATGATTGTATCGGGAACTATAAAAAAAGAACCTATTGAAATTGTAAAAAGGACTTCTGTACCAATGATAGTAGGAATAGTATTTATGTTTTTACTATCAATGATATTATTCCTTTAATTTAGGAAGTTCTTTTTATAGACGGACGCTAAAACTATTTAAGCAAAGAATTTCTTGTTGGTTATAATATAAATAGGTATAGAGAGAGTTGGTTTGATAAAAAAACCCACTTTAAATAATCATTTCTATAGCGACTATCACTGATAAATATTAGAAGTCATTCCATAAGTAATTTTCCGATTTTTGATTATAAATTATTTTAAAAAATCAGAAAAGCTTTAATGTAAAACTTATAGAAATGCTGAATGAGAAAGAGACAATTGAATAGGTATTTAATCACATAAATAATTAAATTTTTCATATAATAAGAGTTTATATAAGAAGAATAGATTTCTTTAAAACAATAATATCAAAAGCGGACAAAAATAAATTGTAATGATGAAATAAAACCCAGTAAAAGGAGTGCGTTAAACAGCATCCCTTTTATTGGGTTTTTACTATTATATTATATAGAGTAATAAAGCTGTCAGCAATTTTTAATTTCACCGAATGGAATCGTTACAGTGCAAATTGTTTTACTTAGGAACTTAGTAGCGGTAGTCTAAAAGAAAGGAAAAGGTTTCCATAAGCTTTTTCTTCTTTAAGATTACTTAAAATAGGGGGGGGGAAATATGTCAAGATATGTTTTTGCAGAGAAGTTTTATTTTGAGGATAAAACAGTTGGACCGGGTTTTTTAGAAATTAAAGACGGAAAATTCGGCGCATATACGAATGAAAAACCTACTGAATCTGCTGAAATTTTAGATTATACTGATCAATGGATTGCTCCTGGTTTAGTAGATACACATATTCACGGATTTGAAAATCACGATATGATGGATACAGATNNTGCTGAAGGGTTAAATATTATTTCGAAAGGATTGCTCTCTTGCGGAGTGACTTCTTTCTTAGCAACGACTTTGACGGCTGAAACAGAAACGTTAAATCAAGTTGTTGAAATGATTGGAGAAAATATTCCTGAAGTACAAGGTGCTAAAATAAAAGGAATTTTTTTAGAAGGTCCATTTTTTACAGAAAAACATAAAGGAGCGCAAAATCCTAAGTATTTTAGTGATCCTTCGATTGATAAGTTGAAAAAATGGCAGGATTTATCAAATCATGCTATCAAAAAAGTTGCTGTTGCACCCGAAAGAAAAGGTGTCGGTGAATTTGTTGAATATGCGGTCAAAGAAAAGATTGTAGTCGCTTTGGGTCATAGCGATGCAACTTATGCAGAAGCAAAAACAGCAGTAGAGAAAGGAGCTACCATTTTTGTTCATACGTATAACGGTATGAGTCCTTTGCATCATCGTGAACCTGGAATGGTAGGAGCTGCGATGAATTTGAAAGATATTTTTGCTGAACTAATTTGTGATGGACACCATGTTCATCCTGCAGCTGCTAATATATTGATGAACGTTCGTGGACGAAAAGAAACCGTTATGATCACAGATTGCATGATGGCTGGGGGTATGCCGAATGGACAATATAATTTAGGTGAATTTGCGGTTGAAGTAAAAGAAGGAGCTGCCCGTTTGGAAGATGGAACACTGGCCGGCAGTATTCTGAAATTGAAAGATGCGATAAAAAATGTTGTGGATTGGGGAATAGCTACCCCTGAAGAAGCCATTTATATGGCCAGTACAGCTCCTGCTAAAAGCATTAACATTNNTATCACGTATAGATAAAATGATTAGTTAGAAAGAGGGAAAGTAATGATTTTAGCGGCTACCATGAATCCATCTGTTGATATATCCTACCCTTAGAGGAGTTTAAGTTAGATGATGTCAACCGAGTAGAAGAATGTAAGTAAAATAGCTGGCGGAAAAGGTTTAAATGCTGCTCGTGTTATTTCTCAAATGGAAAAAGAAATTTTAGCTACTGGTATTTTAGGCGGAACGATTGGTGATTACATTATTAAAGAGTTAGAAAATGACCAAATCAAAAATGACTTTTTGAAAACGGATAAAGAATCTAGAAACTGTATTTCAATTCTTCATGTTTTAATGGCGTTTTATGTGGTCGTGCAACTTGGTCAGAAGTTGTTTCACCATTTGTGACAAAAGTAGAAGAAGCGGGGCGTGATTGGT
>DIDU01000035.1:10895-12064 GCA_002418295.1 Carnobacterium sp. UBA5792
GCGGTAAAAGTTATTGTCCTTATATCCCGTTCATTACAATTTCTGGCTGCTTCGACTAGCTCTGAAGTTTCACCGTTCAAAGAAATAAAAATGACTATTCCCTTCTTATCTATTTTTTTGCTAATACTCTTAATAATATTAGGATCATCATGTAGTTCACAGTATTTTCCAAGAAGTTGAAATTTCACTTCCATTTCTTTAGCAATAAGTTCTGAAAAGCCACGAGCAAAAATAGTCATTTTATTTGAAGCTTTTATACTTTGGATAGCATCTTCAATGGTACCACTGTCTAGCATTTGTATTGTTCGATTTACCTCTTGCTCATTTTTAATAATAGCTTCACGAATTTTTTTATCGACTTGATCCATAATAGCAAATTTAGGATTATGCTCTTGGTTGTCTTTTAAATGATGTTTAAAGGAAGTAAATCCATCATATCCTATTTTTTTCATTGTACGAACAATGGTTGCTGTAGAAACATTAGCTAAATCACTTAATTTTACGATTGATATTTCAGGAATATCATCTAAATGCTGCTCAATATAGGTTAATAAGTATTTCTCAGAACTACTAAAATGAATTTCTTTATCTGAAGTGTTTTTCGAAAATAGAATATTAATAAAAAAGTCTCCTTTTATAAACGTAAAACTTTTCATAAAATAAGCTCATATTGACTTCGATATGAAAACCTTTACATATTTTTTTGTGGCATACTTAAATTATAAAGAAAAGGAATAGAAAAAGAAAGAAGGGATAAAATGTTTTATACATGTACTATGAATCCTGCCATTGACTTATTTGTGTCTACTAAAGAATCTAACCCATTAGTAGTCAACCGTGCTACTGAAGATGAGGTACAGCCTAATGGAAAAGGAGTTAATATTTCTTTTATTTTAAAAATGTTAGACATTGATAATANNACTGGAAAATTTATTGAAGAAGAGTTAGAAAAAAAAGTTATAAAAACCGATTTTGTAAAAGTAGATGGTATGACAAGAATTAACGTATTTACTCATGTTGAAACTAAGGGAACAGAATATAAATTGGTAAATAAAGGACCAATAATTAACAAAAACCAAATTCAACAGCTTTTAGATAAAATTAATTTTTTAACTAATGAGGATACTCTGTTTGTATCTGGTAGTAATCCAAGAGGAGTTACTGATGAA
>DIDU01000035.1:12108-20241 GCA_002418295.1 Carnobacterium sp. UBA5792
CGTTATTTTAGAAATCGCTAAGTTATCTATGAAGAACAAATTTAAACTGGTACTTGATACAAGTTCTAACGTCGTATTAACTAGCCTTGCTTATCAGCCTTATTGTATTAAGCCTAATGATGAAGAGTTAGCAAGTTGGTTTGGAAAAGATGAACTATCTTGGGAAGAATTAAACTATTATGGAAGAAAACTAGTTAAACAAGGTTCAAAAATGGTACTCATTTCTTTAGGAAAGAAAGGTTGTTTATTTTTTAATGAAAAAGAAACCCTTTTTGTTAATGCTCCGACAGGAAAAGTTATTAATACAGCTTGTTCAGGAGATGCACTTTTGGGGACATTTATTGGTTCACTTGAGTTAGGATGGTCAACTCAAGAAGCGTTAAAACATGCTGTAGCTGCAGGTAGCTCTACTGCTTTTTCTTCTAGCCTAACAGACTTTAGTAATGTCGAAGAATTGAAAAAAGAATTAGTAGTTAAAAAAATTAACGATAGAATGGAGAGAGATAGTTATGTCAACATTTAAAATAATTGCTGCAACTGGGTGTCCTACAGGTATTGCTCATACTTATATGGCACAAGAAGCATTGGAACAAGCCGCAAAAAAAGCTGGAGTTGAAATTAAAGTTGAGACACACGGACAAGTTGGAGTAGAGAATGCATTGAGTGATTTAGACATTCAAACAGCTGACGCAGTAATCATTGCTGCTGATAAGGATGTTCATGCTGAAAGATTTAAAGGCAAGAAAATCATTGATGTATCGGTAGGAAAAGGAATAAAAGAAGCAGACAAATTAATTCAAGATGCTATTAATGGAAAAGGAACCATCAAAGCAGGTAAAAATAATCAGACTGCTGAAACTAATTCTCAAGGAGAATCAGTTTTAACAACAAGCAACACAAGTATAGGGCGTCAAATTTATAAACATTTAATGAATGGTGTTTCTCATATGTTACCTTTTGTTGTAAGTGGTGGAGTATTAATTGCACTTTCTTTTTTATGGGGCATTTATTCAGCAGATCCAACAAATGCAGAATATAACGAAATAGCAGCAACTTTAAATAATATTGGTGGATTTGCTATGGGTATGATGGTACCTATCTTGTCTGCGTATATTGCTGAAAGTATAGCTCAAAGGCCTGGGTTAGTAGTGGGTTTTGTTGGTGGTTTAATTGCTAATGCAGGAGGTACAGGCTTCTTAGGAGGAATTGTTTCAGGTTTTCTCGGTGGTTTTATAATTCTTTTACTAAGTAAATTATTAAAAGGCATGCCTAAAGCTCTTGATGGGTTAAAAGCAATTTTCCTATATCCAGTAATTGGAGTAGCCATTACTGGAACTATTATGGTATTGGTATCACACCCCATGGAGGCGATTAATACCGGCATGATGGATTTCTTAGCAGGTTTCCAAGATTCGAATCCAATTATTTTAGGACTGATTGTGGGTTGTATGTCTGCTTTTGATATGGGAGGTCCTATTAATAAAGCTGCTTATGTAACAGGAACAGCGTTACTTGCTGAAGGGAATACTTACTTTATGGCTGGTGTTTCTGCAGCATGTATTGCTCCTCCATTAATAACTGGTTTTGCAGTATTATTTTTTGGGAAATATTTTGATAAAGAAGAACGCAATTCTGGAATGGTAAACTTTATTCTAGGTTCTACACATATTACTGAAGGAGCTATTCCTTTTGCAGCAAAAGATCCTCTTCATGTTTTGCCAACGTTAATGTTAGGTTCTTCAATTGCAGCTGTTTTAACCTATATGTTTAAAGTACAAGTACCCGCTCCTCATGGAGGATTTTTGGTGTTGCCAGTAGTAACAAACGGATTCTTATGGGTGATAGCAATTTTAATTGGATCAATCATAGGAGGAGTGCTTTTAGGCCTCTTACGTAAACATTCAGCTCAAAAAACAAGTGTAACTGTATAACTATGTAAAGAATAGGGGGAGTGTTGAAAATGGAAATTGAACAAACCGTAGTATTAGATGTTAATGCAAAGTCACAACAAGAAGTATTTATGTTAATTGCTCAAGAAGCTGTTAAGCAAGGATATGGAGATAATCAGGAAAGTATATTAAATGGATTAAAAACACGTGAACAAGAAGGAACAACAGGTATGATGGATGGTTTTGCAATTCCACATGCTAAAAGTGAAGCAATTTTAAAGGCTTCTCTAATAATATTAAAATTAACTCAAGGTATTGAATGGGATTCCATGGATGGTAAACCAACGGAATTCATCATATCTTTATTAATACCCGATGAAGAAAAAGGAACGACACACTTAAAAATATTATCCAAAGTAGCAAGACTGTTGATGAAAGAAGACGCAAAAAAAGATTTAAAAAAAGCGGAATCAGCAGAAAAAATAGAGACTGTTTTAAATAAATATATTTCTGAATAAAAAAGAGAATGAAAAGGAGATTGAGTATGTTAAAATTAACAAAAAATAAGGTAGAAGCTTTAAATCGTTTATCAGACGAGAAGGGAATTATAGGCGCTTTAGCTATCGATCAACGAGGATCGTTAAAGAAAATGATCGCTGCCGGCAGTACGACGGATATAGGAGATAAAGGGATTATTCGGTTTAAAGAACTGGTTTCTGAAGAATTGACGCCTTATGCAACTTCAATTCTTTTAGATCCGGAATATGGATTGCCTGCAGCGAAAGTCCGTGATAAAAATGCTGGTTTATTAGTAGCTTATGAAAAAACTGGATACGATGCAACAGAACCAGGTCGTTTACCAGATCTACTGCCTGAATGGTCAGTCAAACGCTTAAAAGCAGCCGGAGCAGATGCCATTAAGTTCTTGTTGTATTATGATGTAGATGAAGACAGTAAAATAAATGTACAAAAACATGTTTTCATGGAACGTGTTGGTTCTGAATGTTTAGCAGAAGATATTCCTTTTTTCTTAGAAATCGTGACGTATGATGCACAAAATGAAGACGTTAAAGGCACAGAATATGCAAAAGTAAAACCGCATAAAGTGATTGAAGCAATGAAAGAATTCTCTAAATCAGATTACAATGTGGACGTATTGAAGATGGAAGTACCTGTCAATATGAATTACGTAGAAGGATATGCCGAAGGTGAAACAGTCTATAATAAACAAGAGGCTTTAGACTACTTTAAAGAACAAAGCAATGCAACAGAGTTGCCTTTTATTTTCTTGAGTGCTGGTGTATCGGCTAAATTGTTCCAAGAGACATTAAAATTCGCAAAAGAAGCGGGTTCAACTTTTAATGGCGTTTTATGTGGCCGTGCAACTTGGTCAGAAGGCGTTTCACCATTTGCGACAAAAGGAGAAGAAGCGGGGCGTGATTGGTTACGAAGTGTAGGGAAACAAAATATTGAAAAACTAAATGAAGTTTTGAAAAAAACAGCCACATCTTGGAACGATAAGATTGTCTTAAAATAAATAGTTATGGAAATTAGTAAAAACAAGTAAGAAATACAGAAAAAACACTTCTGATTCTTACTTGTTTTTTTATAAAGATAACTGTTTCCTTTTGGAGGATAAGGTATTTCTTTTAATTCGTTTTCTTCGTAAGATTTTTACTTCTGCTTTATACTAGAAATTGTAGGAAGTTGCATAAAAAGGAGGTGGACAAGATGAAAAAAGAATTTTTACAACTAGCTGAAAAAACATTTGAATGTCAAAGAGTTTGTAATGAATGTTTCGATGCTTGTCTTGAAGAAGAAGATGTAAAGATGATGGTGGATTGCATTCGTTTGGATCGAGAATGTGCCGATATTTGTTCTTTTGTCACAACGATTATTAGCCGTCAAAGTGCAATGACTTCTGATTTATTAGCTTTATGTGCAAATATTTGTCAAGCATGCGGAAAAGAGTGCGAAAAGCATGACATGGATCACTGCCAACGCTGTGCTAAAGTTTGCCTAGAATGTGCAGAATTATGCCGTCAAGCAGTATAATTAAAACAAACAAAACAGAACTCAATTGTAATTGTCAGATTATTATGACACTTGTAAACCTTATATTCTCAAGGTTTACAAGTGTTTTAGACATTTTTCTGTCACAATTAAGTGAAAAATAACAGGTTTATGAATTTATAGTTTCCTTATTAAAAAAATCAATGTTATAATCACTTCAAGTTAAAGAATATGTGAATTCTCTAATATTTCTCATAATATTAAGAGTACTATTTTTTACTTCTTCGCTTTACTTTTCATCCACTACATTAGTCATTCGACTAAATTTACCATTATTCTGTATCACATTTTTATAAAGTTTTGCCTTATGTTTTAGAAGCAGAAAAATAAAGTAAAAATCAATTGCTGCTTTTTCCAATTTTTACCTCACCTTTATTTAGTTTACCCTCATAGTGAATACTCTTTAGAAAAAATTCTGTAAGTAATCACAGCACACCTCTCACAAAGTGCCTCCATACAGAGTGTTTCTATCATTTCTTCTTACTGTAAATAGAAGCATAACCCTCTACTCAATACCAATACTAAAGAGTATTCACTATTTTAAATCATTATAAATTATATTCTAGCTTCAACTACTATTCATCAGTTAACAGTTTTCTTCTACTTACTTTCTTCGAGTGAGAACGTTCTCTAAAATAATTGTCTCCCTATAAATCTTTACACATCATTTTTTTATCCTCACTATCGGAAACCCTTTCATTAAAAAAATGTTTCATTAAGTTTATTTGTTTTACCCTTTTTTTAAAGAATAAAGATCTAGTGATAAAAATACATCTTACAGGAGGAAATTATGGAAGATACCCTTATTTTGACAAGCATTTTTACAATTTTAAAGAAAAGAGCTGTATTGATTATCGGACTAGGTTTTGTTGGGCTGGTATTGATGTTTGGTTATACCGTCGCCATTGTAGTTCCTCAATATAGTTCAAGCACTCAACTATTAGTGAATCGAACAACTACTGAACTTACCGGTGTGGAAATAGGAGACGTGGATAAAGATATTAAGATGANNTCAAAGGGCCGGTTATTTTAGATTTAGTCAGAAAAGATTTAGCTATCCCTTTAACAACAGATGAACTATCAGGAAAAATACTAATTGGTACAGAAGAAAATTCACAAGTTTTTTCTTTAACTGTGACAGATGAAGACCCTTATACAGCAGCAAGAATTGCTAATAAGATCGCAGCTACATTTAAAAACGAAATTGGAAAAATCATGAAAGTCGATAATGTGACTATTATTTCTAAAGCTGTTCCAAAAAACACACCTATTTCTCCTAACTTGCCAATGAATGCAGCAGTTGGATTAATTGTTGGTTTAATGCTTGGAATGGTCATAACCTTCTTGTTGGAATTAGTCGATAACACCATCCGTTCCAATAGTTACATTACTGAAAAAGTAGAATGGACTATTTTAGGAAATGTATTTGAAATGAGTGTTGAAGAAGGAGAACCCGAAAAGGAAGCAAAGCAACCAAATTTGGAACTTATAAGAGCAAATAGTAAAGAATAGGAGGATGAAGCGTAATGTTTAAAAAGAAATTAAAAGAAACAAAAAACAATCCAGCTAAACTGATCACATTGACAAAACCGAGTTCAGTTATCTCAGAACAATTTAAAACAATTCGAACGAATATTCAATTTTCAATTTTTGATAAAGAGATGAAGAGCATCGCCGTTACATCAGATATGGTAGGAGCAGGGAAGTCAACTGTAGCAGCAAATCTGGCTGTAACTTTTTCAATGCAAGGGAAAAAGGTTATTCTAGTCGATTCAGATCTGCGAAAACCAACCATTCATCGANNTTGCAATATGATTCACCATACTGATGTAGATAATTTATTTGTTCTTACTAGTGGGATTATTCCACCTAATCCATCCGAATTATTGGCCTCATCTCGCATGGATGAACTGTTGGTCGAATTAGAAAATGATTTTGATTTAATTATTTTTGATTTGCCGCCTGTTGTAGCTGTGACAGATGCACAAATTATGGCAAGTAAAGTAAACGGTACTATTTTTGTTATACGCAAAGAAACTTCAACTAAAGATAAAATAATGGAATCTAAATTATTGTTGCAGCGTGTGAATGCCAATGTTATTGGTGTAGTATTGAACCGCATTAAAGTCACCGAAAATTTTAATTATGATTANNTATTATAGAACAGCAGATTAATTAAACGATGTGTAAGTTTCATTCCCCCAAAAAAGTAAGACCTCATAATAGAACCTCGTTTTTCAACTATGTTTTACCCCTTCTAAAAGATTCTCTTTCCAAAGTAACGAATAGAAAGAAGAGTGAACAAAATGAGTAGAAATTTAAAAAAATTGGTTTTAATCAGTTACGATAGTTTGGCTATTTGTTTATCGGCTGTCTTAGCTTCTATTTTCCTTAATCCTTATATTACTTTACCGCAAGAACTATATGTGGCTACTGTAGCAGTCAGCATCTTTTTTTACTTACTTTTCGCTGTATACTTCAAGCTGTTTACTCATATTAACCGCTATATGGGAATTAGAGAAGCTGTTTTTATTGGAGTATGTGTCAATTTAGCTTTTCTATTAGTTGCAGTTTCTTCCTTCTTTTGGTTTCCTTTAATCAGCTTTCGATTCATTTTATTAACCACCATTTTTTCAACCGTTAGTATTGAAAGCAGCCGTATTCTATGGCGTTTCTATCATGAACATCAATGCAAGAAGCAAAAAGCAAAGATAGCGAAAAAGCAAATACGAACGTTGATCGTTGGTGCAGGAGATGGTGGAAATCTTTTTATCCGAAGTTTAAAACAGCACTTTAATGAAGTCAAAATTGTAGGAATCGTAGACGACGACCCCTTTAAACAAAAAACAAGATTATATGATTTTCCCGTTTTAGGTCCTCTTGAAAAAATCCCCGAATTAGTTAAAAACTTCGAAATTCAGCAAATCACCATTGCTATTCCCTCTTTAAACCCCAAAAAATACAAGCAAATCGTTGATATTTGTAACCAAGCCGGTGTAAAGGTCAATCTGATGCCTTCCATTGAAGACGTCCTTCAAGGGAAACTTTCAGTTAGTCAATTCAGAGAAATCAATGTAGTGAATTTACTAGGCCGAGATGAAGTTAAATTAAATATGCAGCAAATCTCAGCTGAGTTAACAGGAAAAACGATTTTAGTTAGTGGAGCAGGCGGATCGATCGGTTCAGAAATTTGTCGCCAAATTGCCAAATTTTCTCCAGAACGTTTGATTTTATTAGGCCATGGTGAAAACTCTATTTATCAAATCGACCGAGAATTAAGAGGATCGTACCAAGGCCGATTTGATATTATTCCCGTCATTGCTGATGTACAAGACCGTAAACGGATTTTTGAAGTGATGCAGCAGTATCATCCGGAACGGGTCTACCACGCAGCTGCTCACAAACATGTTCCAATGCTGGAATATAACCCTCAAGAAGCGGTTAAAAATAATGTTTATGGAACAAAAAATATGGCTGAAGCTGCAAAGGCAGCGGGTGTAACAAGCTTTGTTATGATTTCGACCGATAAGGCGGTCAACCCGCCAAATGTTATGGGGGCTACAAAACGCATAGCAGAAATGATTGTCACTGGTTTAAACGAACCAGGAAAAACTAAATTTGCTGCTGTTCGTTTTGGGAATGTCTTAGGCAGTCGCGGCAGCGTCGTTCCTTTATTTAAAGAACAAATTCAACAGGGCGGTCCAATTACGATTACAGATTTTCGAATGACACGGTACTTTATGACTATTCCAGAAGCAAGCCGTTTGGTGATTCAAGCCGGAGCTTTAGCTAGCGGGGGAGAAGTATTTATCCTTGATATGGGAAAACCCGTCAAAATTTTAGATTTAGCTAAAAATGTTGTCAAACTTAGCGGCTACACAGAAGAAGAGATTCCGATCATTGAAACAGGCATTCGTCCTGGTGAAAAGCTATATGAAGAACTGTTAGTAGCAAATGAACGAACAGGTCAAATGGTTTACGATAAAATTTTTGTTGGAAAAGTTAAAAATATGGCTCTTAGTAAAGTAATGGAATTTGTTGATGAATTAGAAACATGCAAAACTAGCGAATTAAAAGAACAATTGCTTGAATTTGCTAATGATCATGCAGAGAAAAAACCTGAAGTTAAGTTTGTTCCTAATTATCCTGAAGAACTACTGAAAGGAGAATT
>DIDU01000035.1:20288-20770 GCA_002418295.1 Carnobacterium sp. UBA5792
GCTCCAGTCATGATTGCCTGCGCCTTACTGATTAAGTACGAATCAGAAGGCCCCATCTTATTTCAACAAACACGTTTAGGCAAATACAACCGAGTCTTTAAAGTGATTAAATTTCGGACGATGCGTATCCAAACACTAGATGCTGGACAAGAGCTGACCGATAGGCAGCGGATCACAAAAGTTGGAGCATTTTTAAGAAAGACCAGTATCGATGAACTTCCTCAATTATTTAATATTTTAATGGGGGAAATGAGCTTTATTGGACCTCGGCCCTTGCTGCCCCAATATCTTACCTTATATGACCAAAATCAGCAGAGAAGACATGAAGTGACTTCTGGTATTTCTGGTTGGGCGCAAGTAAACGGCAGAAACGCGATCAGCTGGGATGAAAAATTTAAACTGGATATTTATTATGTTGATCACATCAGTTTTGTATTAGATTTAAAAATTTTGTTTCTAACTATTTACCAAGTGCTGAGACG
>DIDU01000054.1:0-1919 GCA_002418295.1 Carnobacterium sp. UBA5792
CTCTTCGGAGAGTACCTTTTTTTTCGTGCCTTAAGAAGCTGAATTTCTAGTCCTTAAGGCACGTAAATTAATTTTGCCTGCCCTTAATATTAAAAAAATGAGTTTTAAGTCACGTAAGCCTTTTTTTCGTGACTTAAGTGATAAAAATTTCTATACTTAGGGTACGCAAACTAATATTTAGAGAGAGTTTCTTCATGAAGAGGATCAAGTACAAATGACGAAGTACGTGAACTACGAGAATAACGATAAAAGGAGGGATAGTTTGGGCTATTATCATTTAGTTACAAGAAAACCAATGTATAAAGGGCAAAAAAAAAATTTTGGAAGTCATCACAAAAACCGATTGTATTATTTCTTTTTAGAGAATGGGTTTAGTGACCTCAAAGAAAGAACTCTTGATCAAGCAATTAGTGAGCTAGATTCTAAGCTAGAAGAAAATGAAATAGCGTTTTTAAAAAATGCTTTTGATCATTCTTCTAAAGCTATTAGAGAAGTGATCACTGAAATGGTTCGGCTGGAACATTTTCCAGAACTGCCATCAAGATTTGAATGTTTATATGGAACGGAAGATTTGAATAGTTTAGCTCAATGGAAAAAGATATTTACCTCTTATAATAGAGAAGTCATACAAATCGTTAAGCTTGAAACAAATGGGGAAATTTTTAAAGGCAATGCTGCTTTATTGCCTTCAATAGAAAATAAATCGTTTCTTGAGAAAATTGAACAAGCAAAAATATATTGGTCTTCACCGTCAGAAAAAATTTTATCAGAAGTGTTAATCGGCGGAGAAATAACGGTAACAGAAATCATTGAAGACTTTCAGTAAAGGGTCTTTGCGCTTTGAGTAACTGTAAATTCAATTGTTGGAATAAGGCATAAAAAAATTTTGTTAATTTCTGGTTATGTTAAGCAGTAGGTTAAATAAAGATTCAATTTTTCAGCTGCAGTGCTTTTTTTACGAGTTTAAGCTGTTCGACTAAAGGTAAAGTACCATCAAGGATTAAATCGGCATCTTCACTAACAAAATGTTCATGATCTATAAAAATTGGTCGAGCAGAATCTAAATATAATTGTGCCCAATTCAGGATTTCTTCAGCGGATTTATTGTAATAGTCTCTAACTATCAGTCTTGCGAAAACTATATCTAAGGGAGTTTTTACGTATACGGTTTTAGTAATGTAGGGTTCTNNCCAAAAGGGAAATCTATAAAAATAAATGAAAACGTGTCTTTAGCTGACAAAAAATCCTTCATTAAAGGACTGAGATCATATTGATTTACAGCTTCTTGGACGGGTGTTTCGATTGGCGGAGCTGAAGGTAATGCGTCAATACTATAATCATCAAAAGAAATGACTTTGCTGTCTATAAATTCTTTGTGCAACTCGTTGATTAAAGTCGTTTTTCCTCCGGCGGTAACTCCGCTAACTACGACTACAAAACTTTTTGTCAAAATTACTCCTCCCGTCTTTTTCTGCGTTATATGATTGAATCATTTAAGTTTTTTAGACAAATAGATGCATAAGTCATCGTTATTCCTACAAGCTTCTCCATTATCTATATTTCTGTTTTCAAACCAAACTCCCGATCCATCAGGAAGATATCCCCGCTTTGCATAAATACGCTGTGCTGCACCATACCCAGAGTGTAGCCCAACTCCTAAAGTAACAATAGTCGAAAACTGCATAGCTTTGTTTTCTGCTGCATCTAGTAAAGAATTTCCAATTCCTTTTTTTCGATACTGTTCAAAAACATTAAAATCAGTAATTTCAGGTAGTTCACTTTCTTGAAAAGGTCCATGCTTTGCTTTTTTTGCTACTGTGACGTATCCAGCAATATCCTCATCTAACTCAGCTACAAAGACATATCTTATTTTGTTTTGTTGATCCAACCAATATCTTTCTAATACTTCCTGCCGACCG
>DIDU01000054.1:1968-3618 GCA_002418295.1 Carnobacterium sp. UBA5792
TTCATCAACCTGGTTTTCATCCTTTCAACTCTCCCTTACATAATGGCTCCTAATAAACTACATAATAGTTTTCGTTAAAATGATTTCATACGCTTCTTTAGGAGGAAAAAAGCCTCCTACTGTTTTAAATCCTAGTTTATGATATAAATGTTGAGCATATTCTTCACTAGTGGTAGAAGTCATCAGTTCACTAAATCCACGTAATTTCATATTTTCTTCAAAAAAATTTATTAAAGCCGTTCCGTATTTTTTATTTCTAAATGGTTCTAAGATGTACAGCATATCAATAAAAGGAATGGTCTCCCAAAAATAACTGAATCTTAACCAACCAATGCATTCATCTTCTTCGATGATCAGCACTCTTCCTTCTTTAATGGCAGAGTTTAATCTATGAGGAGCTATGTGCTTGTCTTTGCTCAATAAATAATGATAATCATTGGAGTTAGCAAAACGAATCTTTGGATTTCCTTTTCTTAATGATTTCAAATACCTAAGCTTTTCAAAGTCTTTGTTATTGTTTTTATCATTCCGATAACTGTCTTTAGATGATGCTGTATATATCTTTAAGAATTGCTCAGCTGTTGGAACATATAATACTGCTTTTTCTATTTCTTCACTTNNTTTAATCTCAGTATTTGCATATTCAGGTAAAGTATCCATCACACCATATTGAATCGTAATCATTCCATTGCTGAATTCATGTTCGTGTAAATCAATCAGTTGGTAACCGACTTGAGTCATAATCCTTATAATAGCAGCCCAATTAAATATCCTATCTTCATCTGTTGCTTCCCATCCCCTAGTGTCACCCGGGACGTGAATATCGATATCTTGAGCATTCCAATTTTTTCTAGTGACAAATTCTAAACCTAAAGAGCCCATTAATAAAGGAGTGATTCCATGGTTATTTAATGCTCTTGAGATTTTTAAAAACTCTGAAAACTTATTTTGATCCATTAGAGTTGCTCCTAATCAGCGTTATTTTATATGGTACTTGGTATAAACAGTTTACACTATCGGGAGATAGAATGAACAGAGAGACGTAACGCTATATTTTTATATAGTGCAATTTATTTTGAAGATAAGTATTTTTTTGAAATTTAGCTCGTTTCTTCTGATAAACCTATTTAAAAGAATAGGAAAGGCAAAATAGTTAATGAATAAGTAAACATTATTTAACCTAAATATATGTTAGGCAAATAGTAACAATCATTTAAAAGGCATCGTCTTATTGGTCAATCACCCAAAAGAAAGGGAGGATATCTGTACAGATAATAGTCCGATTTCTGTATAAAAACTTTTCTTGTTAGGCGAATAAGTATAAGATAAGTTAGCAAAATTGAAGAAAACGTAATCATATGGTAGTATACAAGTTAGTTATTTAGAGAAAATTCATTATGTTTATACAAAAAAACAGCATAAATATGTAGTGGCTCAAAGATAAAGTTAGGAAAAAGAACGAATCTTTTTAGAAGAAACTCTTCAAAAAAATACAAATATAGTAAAAAACGGAAGTTCACATGAACTTTTATCTAATTGTTCATCTTTAAATAAAAAATAATATTAGAATAAAAAAGGGGTTGACGAAAGCTCGAGAAGCTGTTATATTAGTAGATGTCGCAGCGATACATCGCAGCAACGAAAAATAAA
>DIDU01000121.1:0-343 GCA_002418295.1 Carnobacterium sp. UBA5792
TAAGTTTTTTGATTTTTGTTTCGCTACTACAATTGCTTCCTCCGAGAATTTTGGGAATTGTCATTGACCACATCAAGCAAGGTACGTTAACAAAAGCCATCTTGATTCAATGGCTGATTATTTTAACTGTAACAGCTGTTACACAATATCTTTTTCGTTATGTCTGGCGAATGAATATATGGGGAACTTCTGCTAAGTTAGAACGAATTTTAAGGAAAAGATTATTTGATCATTTTACGGCCATGGACGCCAGTTTTTTTCAAAAATACCGTACTGGTGATTTGATGGCTCATGCGACTAATGATTTAAATGCGATCCGAAACGTTGCAGGGGGAGGAATCTT
>DIDU01000121.1:430-720 GCA_002418295.1 Carnobacterium sp. UBA5792
ACGCGTTTAACGTTAATTGCATTGATTCCACTGCCTTTTTTAGGACTAGCCTCTCGCATACTAGGTTCAAAGCTTCATGAACGTTTTCGCAGAGCTCAAGCTGCTTTTTCGCATATGAATGATAAAACACAAGAAAGCATCTCGGGAATGAAAGTGATCAAAACATTTGGTCAAGAAAACGAAGACATTGAAGAATTTAAAAGTAAAACAGCTCAAGTAGTTGTTGAAAATAGAAAAGTTTATAAAATTGATTCGCTGTTTGATCCTGTAATGACTTTTATTATTGGAAT
>DIDU01000121.1:751-1218 GCA_002418295.1 Carnobacterium sp. UBA5792
CGTTCATTAACTATATTGCGATGCTGGTTTGGCCAATGTTCGCTATTGGACGATTATTTAATATTTTAGAGCGCGGAAGCGCAAGTTACGACCGAGTGGATCGTATTTTACAGGAAAAGTCTAAGATCATTGAAAATCCTCACGCCATTGAAACGGCTATCACAGGAGATATCCACTACAATATTGAAAAGTTTTGTTATCCTAAAAAGACAACGACCGTTTTAGAAAATATTCATTTTGATTTAAAACGTGGTCAAACACTTGGAGTAGTTGGAAAAACAGGTTCAGGAAAAACCACGATATTTAAATTATTATTACGAGAATATGATCGCTACAAAGGTCAGATAACATATGGAGACCATGATATTAGAGATTATTCATTAAATGCCTTGCTGCAGCATATTGGATATGTGCCACAAGACCAATTTTTATTTTCAACTAGTATCAAAGAAAATATCCGTTTTGCT
>DIDU01000121.1:1239-1699 GCA_002418295.1 Carnobacterium sp. UBA5792
TAGATATTTTAGAGATGGAACAAGGCTACGATACTTTAGTAGGTGAACGAGGGGTTTCTTTATCTGGCGGACAAAAACAACGTTTAGCCATTGCTCGTGCTTTGATTATCAACCCTGAGCTATTAATTTTAGATGATGCACTTTCAGCAGTCGATGCCAAAACAGAGGAAGCAATTTTAGCAGCTTTGAAAAAGGAACGTTCTGAACAAACAACGATCATCGCTGCTCATCGTATTAGTAGTGTGCTGCATGCAGATGAAATTATTGTAGTTGAAGATGGTAAGATCACTGAGCGAGGGACTCACCTGGATTTACTTGCTCTTAATGGCTGGTACAAAGAAATGTATGATAAACAACAATTAGAACGAAATGTCAAAGGAGGGACAGACTAATGGAACAAAATACAAATTGGTCACAGTCCATTCCATTTAAAGAACAAATCAAAGTGGTGAAAAGAATA
>DIDU01000121.1:1716-7423 GCA_002418295.1 Carnobacterium sp. UBA5792
ATCCTGCCCCGTATCTTACAAACTTTTATGGACGATTATTTAGCGACTCAAACAGCCACGACCCGCATCATCGCCTTTTTTGCACTAGCTTATTTTGGAGTAACCCTCATTAAAATCATTGTTTGGTATTTAAATTTATATTTATTTAATTTAGCATCAGAAAAAACAGTTGAGAATATTCGCAATAAGATTTTCTCGAAATTGCATACGTTGGGAATGAGATTTTATGATCAAACACCAGCGGGTTCAAGCGTAACGCGTGTAACAAACGATACAGAAACCATCAAAGAATTTTGGGAAGTTTTCCTAACTGTTTTACAAGGTGTTTTTGGAGTGGTAGCTTCTTTTGTTGCGATGGCGTTTTTAAATTTAAAAATTACGCTATGGATCATGTTGTTTATTCCAGCACTCTTAGTGGTTGTCTGGTACTACCAAAAATACAGTTCAACTATTTACCGCAGTATGCGCGAAAAACTTAGCGTATTGAATACAAAATTAGCTGAGTCTATTTCAGGAATGAGTATCATTCAACAGTTCCGTCAAGAAAAAAGGCTGCAAAAAGATTTTGAAAAAACCAATAGCTCCTACTTTGATTCTCGTTATGCTATGGTTAAAGCTAATGCTTTGTTGCTTGGTCCAATTATTAACTTATTGGACACACTCGCGCTGGTTGTAGTACTGAGTTTCTTTGGTTATGATGCCCTTAATGGAGCAGTAGGAGTCGGAGTTATTTATGCATTTACATCTTATGTACGGAACTTCTTCAATCCAATGGTACGGATGATGGGNNTGAAGGTTTTAGATAATCAAGAACTAACACCGCAACAAGAAGCAGACAGTCATGCGAAAATTAAAGAAGGAAAAATTGAATTCAAAAATGTCAGCTTTTCTTATGATGGAAATAAAAAAGTGTTGAACAATATTACTTTTACTGCTCATCCTGGAGAAACAGTAGCGCTCGTTGGGCATACAGGGAGCGGGAAAAGCTCAATCATTAATGTGATGATGCGGTTTTATGAATTTTCTGAAGGAGAAATCTTAATTGATGGTGTCTCGATAAAAAAATATCCCATTAGCGAATTGAGAAGTAAAATGGGCTTGGTCTTACAAGATTCTTTCTTATTTTACGGAACGATCAAAGATAATATTCGATTGAAAAATTCAGCCATTTCTGATCGTCAAATTGAAGCTGCAGCAGAATTCGTTCAAGCGGATGCTTTTATTGAACAATTGCCTGATCAGTATGATTCAAAAGTAATTGAAAGAGGTGCAAGTTATTCTAGTGGGCAAAAGCAATTAATTTCATTTGCCAGTACGATCGTAACAGACCCTAAAATCCTGATTCTGGATGAAGCAACTGCTAATATTGATACAGAAACAGAAGCTTTAATTCAAGAAGGACTTAGCAGAATGCGCCAAGGCCGTACGACATTAGCAATTGCACATCGATTATCCACAATTCGCGATGCCGATATGATTTTAGTTTTAGATCACGGTGAAATTATCGAACGCGGTACTCATGATGAATTAGTTGAAAAAAACGGTGTTTATCATGAAATGTACCGGCTGCAGAATAGTGGTCTAGTGGATTAGAAAAAACTGAACAGTACTTGTTCGGTCGGTTGATGGAATCCATGGATTTTATAACTTCTTAAACAGAAAAACTGCCCTCAATTTGAGAGCAGTTTTTTCTTGAACAGTTTAAGGTTCGATTTTATAAGTATAAGACGGATCGATTTCATGATCTAATTGATCAAAAGCTTGTTGCATTTGTCCTTCAATTTCTTTCAATTTGTCTTTTGACAATTTAGTGTTCCGGTCAATAATGATAGGATCGCCAAAACGTACAGTTACACGTTTCCGTGTCACTAGTTTAGAAAGAGTTAAGGGGCCTTGGTAAACAGCCGGGACAATCGGTACTCCGCTTAATTTTGCAATAGTGATAGCTCCTCCTTTAAGTTCGGAAGAATGTCTTGTACCTGTTGGGAAAATACCTAAATTTAAATTACCTTGTTTTAATATTTTTACCGGTGTTTTGATAGCACTCGGTCCTGGATTTTCTCGATCAACAGGAAAAGCATGTGCATGCCGGATGATCCAGCCTAAAATAGGGTTTTTGAATAGTTCTTTTTTTGCCATAAAAGCAAATTCATGAGGACTTGCTGCCAAGACCAAATAAAGCGGATCAATCCATGTCCTATGAGGAGCTACGAGAATGAATGTACCTTCTTTAGGTAATTTTTCTCTATTCTGATAATGTGCGTTCCCATTTAAAAGTAATAAAAGGAACCTGACTATACTGCGTAATGTTCTAAAAAACAATGGCTTTCAACCTTTCGCATTCAGCTGACTGAATGATAGTATTAATGATATAATTATGATTGAGTTCTAGTTTTTTAGCAAGCACTTTTCAAAATATCTAGATAAAAGATTTTTAGTAGCTCTTTTATTAAATTAAAGAGTTCAATTATCGATAGAAAAGTGAGTTTATGAAAAGAAATGAAAAAATTTTCTTTTTGTTCAAGAATGGCGTACAATAAAGAGATAGATAAAATCAAGATGAAAAGGCAATATGTATGAAAGTAGGGGAACGTTGAATGAAATGGAGCATTCCAGAACGTGTTATTGATGAGGGCAGAAAGTATGTGGCAGATAAACGAGTTCTTTCACTTAATTCAATTTTTGAGAAAAAAATTTGGACTGCCGAAGTTATGGGAAATGAAATTTATCGAGTTGAATTAGACGGTACAACTAAAGAAGAAGATTTTTGCGAATGCAATTATTGGAAAGAACATGGGTATTGTAAACATACAGTAGCTGTTGAACTAGAATTGAGAGACCGGGGAATCAGCCGGGTAATGACCGAGGAAAATGCAAAAGAAGTTGCTGCAGATTCACCAAGTCCAGGACAAGAATTAACGGAGTCATTTACACGCATTTTTCTGAATGAACATAGAGAATCACTATCGGCTTCTCAAAAAGATCAAACATTAGAACTTGAATACAAAATTGAAATGAAACCATTGAGTACAGCGCTTGTTCGTTCTAAAAGTGAAGTTTTTGCATTGAGCATTCGCGCAGGGATCGATAAACTCTATATTGTTAAAGACTTACCTGGGTTTTTTGACAGTTATTTATCTAAAAGCATATTCGAATTAAAAGCTGATCAAAGCATTGATTTTAAGCAAATTCATTTATCAGAAGCAGATAGAAATATTATGGATTTTCTTCAAAAGCAAGCCTACTCTAACCAATTAATCAGCGGCAACCAGAAGGAAACGACTTTATTGACAAACAACAAACGGTATTTGGTTTTAGCGCCTATTTTGGCAGAGTTAACGGTCCAAATGTTGCAAGAGAGCGGAAATTTACAATTTATAAATGGAAAAAACAAATATAAAACTATTGTTTTTGTTGAAAACCAACTTCCTGTTTCTTTTGAGTTATTTCAAAAGGAAGGGACGGTTACCTTGAATACTTTAAATTTAGTCGATGTTTATTTGGAAGAATACCAATGGTTTGTTGCAGATAACGTTGTTTTTCAACCTTCNNATTTTTACAGCGGTATGATGGGAAAGACATAGAAATACTTCCTCAAAATATGCCGGATTTCACTGCATATGTGATGCCAATGCTGACTAAAATAGGAGAAGTAGCCATTGATGAGGAATTGAAAAATTCATTTATTCAAGAACCATTAAAAACGACTATTTATTTTAAGTATGAAAAAGATACGGTGCATGCAACAGTAGAATTTAATTATAAACAACTTGTTTTATCTACAAATCCTGAAGAGAATCAATTACCCGATGTAGGCGTTCAAATTATACGCGATAGCCAAAAAGAAATGCAGGTACTAAATCGCTTAAAAGAATTTAATTACCATCGAACCCAAACGTCGTATGCAAAACGAATGGTGCGTGACGATGATTTTTATACTTTATTTACTAAAGAAATACCAATACTAGAGCTTGACGCAACGGTTTATGTAGATGATTTATTAGATAGCATGTTTTTAGACCAGATTGATCCTGAAACAAATATTGATATTCAAAATGATGGCTCCTTATTGGATATTCGCTTTGATATCGGCGGAATTACGTCGGAAGAAGTAGATAAGGTCTTAAAAAGTTTAAGTGAAAAGAAATCTTTCCATAAATTAGATAACGGAACCTTGATCGATTTGGATACAGATGACTTTAAACAAATTAGCGATGTATTGAATGAGCTGCGCATTTCAAAAAACTTTCAAAATGGGAAAATCAGCTTACCAAGTTATCGGGGATTAGAGTTACATGAAAAATTTGGCTTAGAAGAAAAGAACAAACAAACTTTATCTAGAAAATTTCAAGACTTAATTCAAGATTTGAATTTTCCAGATCAATTTGACGCAGTCCTTCCTAAAGGTTTGCAAGCCGATCTAAGGCCTTACCAAGTTACTGGGTATAAATGGTTAAAAATGCTTTCTAAGTATGGATTCGGCGGTATTTTAGCTGATGATATGGGACTGGGTAAAACTCTTCAAGTTATCGCATATATGCTTTCTGAGATTGAAGAAAATGGAAAAAACGATCCTTTCCTAATCGTTGCACCTGCTTCCCTGACGTATAACTGGCATTACGAAATCATGAAATTTGCACCTGCTATGGAAAGTTTTGTTGTGTCGGGAACAGCAGAAGAAAGAACTGCTATGATTCAAGCAGCTCAATCTAACCAAGTTTTAATCACGTCTTACCCTAGTTTTAGACAAGATGCCGACATCTATAAAAAACAAAGTTTTAGTCTCTTGACGTTAGATGAATCGCAAATGGTTAAAAATTACCATACCAAGACAGCACAAGCATTAAGAGGGTTAAATATAAAAAAACGATTCGCTTTAAGTGGTACACCGATTGAAAATAAGATTGAAGAATTATGGGCAATTTTCCAGTTGATCATGCCAGGATTTTTTCCGGGCATCAAACAATTTAAAACACTGCCTTATGAACAAATTTCAAAAATGATTCGTCCATTTGTATTGCGCCGAATCAAAAAAGATGTTTTAAAGGAATTGCCTGAAAAAATAGAAACAAATCTGTATAGCTCAATGACAAAAGAGCAAAAGACAGTGTATTTGGCTTACCTACAACGGATTCAAGAGAGCGTTCAGAACATGTCAGGAGAAGATTTCAGGAAAAATCGGATAGAGATTTTGTCTGGATTAACAAGATTACGTCAAATTTGTTGTGATCCAAGATTATTCCTTGAAGACTATGAAGGAGAATCGGGTAAATTAGAACAATTAAAAGAACTATTGGAAACAGCCAGAGAAAGCGGCAAACGTGTCTTGATTTTTTCTCAATTCACTTCCATGCTATCCATTATTGAAAAAGAGCTTGCTGAAAGTGGAATAGATACATTTTATATCAGCGGGCAAACTAAGCCGAAAGACCGGTTGGAAATGGTCAATCGTTTCAACGATGGTGAGAAAGAGATTTTCTTGATTTCGTTGAAAGCCGGAGGAACAGGATTAAACTTAACGGGTGCCGATACCGTGATTCTATATGACTTATGGTGGAACCCAGCTGTGGAAGAACAAGCCGCCGGTAGAGCTCACCGTTTAGGACAGAAGAAAGTCGTTGAAGTTTGGCGTTTAATAGCAGAAGGAACGATCGAGGAGAAAATCAATTCACTGCAACAAGAGAAGAAAGCCTTATTTGATCAAGTG
>DIDU01000121.1:7439-7849 GCA_002418295.1 Carnobacterium sp. UBA5792
TTTGAGCATCGGAAGCTAGCTTCACTAAGCAGTAAGCAGCAAAAAAGCAGATGCTATATTTGGAGTAGAAGTTACTACTAATGCTTGAATGACCGGCTAGCTGTGCTTATCCAACGCTTTCGTAATGAGCAAGTTATATTTAATCACTTTCAAAAAAAAGAGATTATGCTTGATTTATCAGAAGATAACTTATATAATAATAAACGGTGTTAAAACACCAACTAATTTCACACCTCAAAGGATGTAAAGGACGGTGCTTGAGCGATCAAGTCTCCTTGCAGTTGATTTTGAGGGAGGGAAAAAATAAAAACCAAATGGAGGAAACAAATCATGGCAGTAATCTCAATGAAACAATTGCTTGAAGCAGGCGTACATTTTGGTCACCAAACTCGTCGTTGGAACCCTAAAAT
>DIDU01000121.1:7865-13067 GCA_002418295.1 Carnobacterium sp. UBA5792
CTAAAAAACAAGCACAAGAAGCAATTAAAGAAGAAGCTATCCGTTCAGGACAATTCTATGTAAATCACCGTTGGTTAGGTGGAACATTGACAAACTGGGATACGATCCAAAAACGTATTAAACGTTTGAAAGAGATCAACAAAATGGAAGAAGACGGAACTTTTGAAGTCCTTCCTAAAAAAGAAGTAGGTATCTTACTAAAACAACGTGACCGTTTAGAAAAATTCTTAGGCGGAATTCAAGATATGCCTAGAATCCCAGACGTTATGTTTGTTGTAGATCCTCGTAAAGAACGTATTGCAATCCAAGAAGCGCATAAATTAAACATTCCAATCGTAGCTATGGTTGATACAAACTGTGATCCAGATGAAATCGATGTAATCATTCCATCTAATGATGACGCAATCCGCGCTGTTAAATTAATTACTTCTAAAATGGCTGACGCTATGATCGAAGGAAACCAAGGTGAAGATGAAGTTGTTGAAGAAACTTTCACAGCTGAAGCTCCTGCAACTAATGAAACAGCAACAATTGAAGAAATCGTCGAAGCAGTTGAAGGCGACAACGCAGAATAATTAAATAATTAACGGCTGTCTCGAGCAAAAGGAGAAGTGAGAAGCGACTTTATACGAAGCGGCATCATTTCAATTTTATTTGAGACAGCTTTTTTGTGAAATAGAAGAAAACACATTAGGAGGAAATTTATAATGGCACAAGTAACAGCTAAATTAGTTAAAGAATTACGCGATATGACAGGTGTTGGCATGATGGATGCTAAAAAAGCTCTAGTGGCAGTTGATGGAGACATCGATGCAGCAGTAGATCACTTAAGAGAAACTGGATTAGCAAAAGCTGCTAAAAAAGCAGACCGTATTGCTGCAGAAGGACTAGCAGGAGTTTTTGTTGATGGAAATGTTGCTGCTATCACAGAAATCAATTCAGAAACAGATTTTGTTTCTAAAAATGAACAATTCCAAAAATTAGTAAAAGATGTAACAGAAGCTATTGCTGAAGGCAACCCAGAAACTCTTGAAGATGCTCAAGCATTAAAAGCTGGCGACGGTACTGTTGAATCTGAAGTTCTTTCAGCAACAACGAAAATCGGAGAAAAAATTGGCCTACGTCGTTTTGCAAGAATTGAAAAAACAGATGCTGATGCTTTTGGAGCTTATTCTCATATGGGTGGACGTATCGCTGTCTTGACTATTCTTGAAGGAACAACTGACGAAGACGTTGCACGTGATGTTGCTATGCATATCGCTGCAATCAATCCTAAATATGTGTCACGTGATCAAGTTTCTCAAGAAGAAATTGACCATGAAACAAAAGTATTAACAGAACAAGCTTTAAATGAAGGAAAACCAGCTAATATCGTTGAAAAAATGATTGTTGGCCGTTTGAATAAATACTTGGCTGAAATCAGCTTACTTGACCAACCATTTGTTAAAGACCCAGACATGACTGTTGGTAAATACGTTGCTTCTAAAGGAGCTTCAGTGAAAGCTTTTGTCCGTTTTGAAGTAGGAGAAGGTATTGAAAAACGTGAAGAAAACTTTGCTGAAGAAGTAATGAGTCAAGTTAAAAAATAATAGTTCACGCTAATGGAGTATTTGGGAGGACGCATTTTTTTGCGGCCTCTTTTTTTGAAGTGCTAACTTAAAAAGAGGTAGAAACCGTTTTGACCGAAAAAGCAAAAAAATTACATATTGTTATGGATTATAAATGAAGTTTTTACTAAAATATGGTAGACTAAAAAGAGTGTAAGAGCCAATGGAGGGAAAAAAATGATTGAACCGAACNNAAATATAAACGCATTGTCTTAAAAGTCAGCGGTGAAGCTTTAGCTGGAGATTCAGGATTTGGAATACAACCACCGACAATTCAAAAAATTTGTAAAGAAATTAAAGAAGTTCGGGATTTAGGTGTTGAAGTCGCTATTGTAGTTGGCGGCGGAAATATTTGGCGCGGCCAGATTGGTTCTGAAATGGGAATGGAAAGAGCTCAAGCAGATTACATGGGAATGCTCGCAACCGTAATGAATGCATTGGCTTTACAAGACTGCCTTGAGAATGAAGGCGTTCCGACGCGAGTGCAAACATCAATTGAAATGCGTCAAATAGCCGAACCATATATCCGACGGAAAGCAGAAAGACATTTAGAAAAAGGCCGTGTAGTTATTTTTGCTGGCGGGACTGGTAATCCTTATTTTTCTACTGATACAACTGCTGCATTACGAGCTGCCGAAATTGGAGCCGATGTTATTTTAATGGCTAAAAACAATGTAGACGGTGTTTATTCTGCTGATCCAAAGACAGACAGTTCTGCAATCAAATTCGAAGAACTGACACACTTAGATGTCATCAATAAAGGCCTTCAAGTGATGGATACAACAGCTAGTTCATTAAGTATGGATAATGATATTCCATTGGTTGTCTTTAATTTAAATGAACCAGGCAATATTAAACGTGTTGCTTTAGGTGAAACGATTGGAACTACAGTAAGGGGGAAAAAAGCATGAGCAAACAATTATTAAGTGAAACTAAAGATAAAATGACAAAAGCTGAGCAAGCTTTTCAACGTGAATTAGGAACGATCCGTGCAGGACGAGCAAATGCTGCATTATTAGATCGTGTACAAGTTAGTTATTACGGTGCACCTACACCTTTAAATCAAATCGCTCAGATTTCTGTACCAGAAGCCCGAGTCTTGATGATCACGCCTTTTGATAAAACGGCTTTGAAAGAAATTGAAAAAGCCCTTCTACAAAGTGATATAGGAATCACTCCAAATAATGATGGCAATGTTATTCGCTTAGTTATTCCGCAATTGACAGAAGACAGAAGAAAAGAATTAGCTAAGCAAGTAGGAAAAGAAGCTGAAAATTCAAAAATTTCTGTTCGTAATATCCGACGCGATGCCATTGATGAATTAAAGAAAGCAGAAAAAAATAAAGAATTAACTTCAGATGATGTGCATGGCTATGAAGAAGATGTTCAAAAATTAACAGATGCCAGCATTAAAAATATTGACGCTATTGCTGCTGAAAAAGAAAAAGAGTTGTTAGAAGTTTAATTCCTTGTCTTTAAGTAAAAACACCTCACAAACCTTACTGAATAAAGGTCATGAGGTGTTTTCTTTTTTTGTTTACTGTTCTTTCTTGGTTTGGGGCTTATCCTCTTTTAATAAATAAGATGTAATTTTTGCGGCAAAGTAAGAAACAATAAAACTAACAAGCATGTTTTTAACTCTTTTTTTCATAGAATTCCTTCCTTTCTTTTGGTAGATAACCAACTAGCGATGTAAAGAAAGTATACCATTTTTACTGTTAAAGTAAAAAATATAGCTTGTTGATTAACCTCAGGAAATGGAACTTTTCTTTATAATCCTCCTTTTAAGTTTTTTAAAATTTATAGGAAACCGTTAAGTTCTTTATTTATTGTAGGCATTTATATCAGATTTTGCTACAATAGTATAAGTTGCTGAGTAATGGACCGGAGGGATTTAGATGAAACATTTTTTTAGAAATGAAAAAAATAAACCGACTGATACAACNNTATCATTATGGATGGGAATGGACGATGGGCTCAAAAGAAATTTCTTCCGCGAATCGCTGGACATAAAGAAGGCATGAATACTGTAAAAAAAATAACAAAGCGCGCCAGCCAAATAGGCGTAAAAGTCCTGACTTTATATGCATTTTCCACTGAAAATTGGAAACGTCCAGATACGGAGGTCAGTTTTTTAATGCAATTGCCAGTCGATTTTTTTGATACATTTGTACCAGACCTCATTAAAGAAAATGTAAAAGTTCAAGTAATCGGCTTCACAGATCAATTGCCTATACATACAAAAAAAGCAGTTGAACAAGCGATTGAAGATACAAAGAATAATACGGGAATGATTCTGAACTTTGCTTTAAATTATGGAAGCCGCAGCGAAATGCTAGAGGCTACTAAACAAATTGCTGAACAAGTGAAAGCAGGAGAATTAGCCGTTGAAGATATCAACGAAGTCGTCTTTGAACAACAGTTGATGACTACAACATTAGGGGAGTATCAAGATGTCGATTATATGATTCGCACGAGTGGAGAAGAAAGAATCAGCAATTTTTTACTTTGGCAAAATGCTTATAGCGAATTTTACTTTACAAAAATATTGTGGCCCGATTTTGATGAGGCTGCTTTAGAACAAGCGATTGGAGTTTATCAAACACGGCATAGACGTTTTGGTGGATTATAGATTGAGGAGGAAAAAAAGTGAAACAAAGAGTCATTACAGCAGTACTCTCTTTTTTAGTCTTTGTACCGATTGTTTATACAGGGTCATGGCTATTAGAAATTACTGTCGCGTTACTTGGAATTATTAGCTTATTTGAATTATTTAGAATGAAAGGCAACGCTCTATTCTCTATTGAAGGTATCATTGCTATTATAGGATTATTGCTTATTTTATTACCTTCAGAACGCCTTCCATGGCTCACAGCTATTTATTCAACAGACATATTATTTTATATTTGCGGTTTATTGTTATTGGCAGCAACTGTTTTTTCAAAAAACAAGTTTACTTTTGANNATGTACATTGGGTATGGATTTAAATATTTTGTACTCGTACGTTCAGAAAGTCTAGCTTTATTGTTATTAGCTTTATTTATTGTTTGGTCTACAGATATCGGCGCATATTTATTTGGACGTAAATTTGGGAAAACTAAATTAGCTCCTAGCATTAGTCCTAACAAAACGATTGAAGGTTCTTTGGGTGGAATTATCAGCGCCATAATTGTTTCTACTCTCTTTTTACTGATTCATCCATTGCATTTTTCATGGTCATGGGGAATTTTACTAACGGTCTTAATTTCGATCTCTGGACAATTAGGCGATCTTGTAGAATCAGCTTTTAAACGTCACTATCAGGTAAAAGATTCCGGAAAAATTTTACCAGGACATGGTGGGATTTTGGATAGATTTGATAGTATTTTATTTGCTCTACCTGTGTTACATTTATTGACACTAATATAATTCATGAAAGGAAGTGAAAAAGTAGTTGTCATTTAACGATAACTACTTTTATTGTCATGAAAAAAATTTGTTTATTAGGAGCCACTGGTTCGATCGGCAACAGTACAGTCCAAGTAGTTCAAGCTTATCCCGCATTATTTAAAGTGGTATCATTTTCTTTTTATCAAAATATAAAAAAAGGACGGG
>DIDU01000121.1:13148-13605 GCA_002418295.1 Carnobacterium sp. UBA5792
AGCTCCTAAAATGGTTGCTGTTGCTACAAAAGAACTAGCTAAAAAATTAAGTCTGGAGTACCCTAGAATTAAATTTACATATGGAGCAGAAGGCTTATCGGAGATTGCTGTATTAGAAGAGATTGATACGGTCGTAACGGCTGTGATGGGAAGTATCGGTTTATTACCGACACTGTCAGCGATTGAATCAGGTAAAGAGATCGCCTTAGCCAATAAAGAGACTCTCGTTATGGCTGGTGAACTGGTAATGAAAACGGCTAAACAAAATAATATATCGATTTTCCCTTTAGATAGCGAACATTCTGCTATTTTTCAATGTTTGCAAGGTGAAAATAAAAAAGATATCAGTCAATTGCTTATTACGGCTTCAGGCGGAAGTTTTCGAGATTATACACGTGAGCAACTAAAAAGTGTCACAGTAGCCGATGCGTTAAAACACCCAAATTGGTCAATGGGG
>DIDU01000121.1:13680-14003 GCA_002418295.1 Carnobacterium sp. UBA5792
ATAGATTATGATAGAATTAAGGTTGTTTTACACCGTGAAAGCAACGTACATTCAATGGTTCAATTTAATGACGGAGCGATAAAAGCTCAAATAGGTGCGAGCGATATGCGTGAGCCTATCCAATATGCATTGACTTATCCTGATCGGCTGCCAATTAAAAAACCTATTCCTTTTGATTTGACTACTATTGGTCAGTTGAATCTTGAAAGTCTGGATTTTAATCGGTTTCCATTATTGCATCTTGCTTACGAAACTGGCAAAATAGGTGGAACAGCCACAACGATCATGAATGCAGCGAATGAGATTGCAGTTGCTGCGTTCTT
>DIDU01000121.1:14094-14347 GCA_002418295.1 Carnobacterium sp. UBA5792
GATAGAGATGCAGATTTAAAAACTCTTTTAGAAGCAGATAAAGAAACTAGAAAAAGAGTTCTAACTTGGATTTAAAGGAGAGATAGAATGGTAACAACAATAATTACTTTTATACTCGTCTTTAGCATTTTAGTTATTTTCCATGAATTTGGGCATTACTATTTTGCTAAAAAAGCGGGTATTTTGGTAAGAGAATTTGCAATTGGCTTTGGTCCAAAAATTTTTTCTTACCGTAAAAATGAAACCACGTTTA
>DIDU01000121.1:14408-18784 GCA_002418295.1 Carnobacterium sp. UBA5792
CGAATGGCGGGATACGAAGAAGAAGCAGAAATTAAACCGGGTATGCCTGTCGGAGTTCTTTTAAACGAACAAAATGAAGTAACTACTATCAATACGTATAAGAAAAAACAACTTTTAAAAGCAGTTCCTTTAGAAGTTAGTGCAATCGATTTAGAAAAAGACTTGTATATTGAAGGGTATATGGCTGGTAATGAATCAGAATTTGTGCATTATTCCGTAAAACGTGATGCTATGTTGATTGAAGAAGATGGAACAGAAGTACAAATTGCACCGTTAGATGTTCAATTTCAAGCAGCTAGTTTACCTCAACGAATGATGACTAATTTCGCAGGACCTATGAACAATATTATTTTAGCAATTGTTGCGTTTATAGTAATGGCTTTTCTGCAAGGCGGAGTTGTCAGTGATGCCAATAAACTAGGACCGGTTATGGCAGATAGCGTAGCTCAACAAGCTGGCTTGTCTGAAGGCGACCAAGTAGTCCAGATCAATAATAAAAAAATTTCTACTTGGACTGAAATGGTGAAGATCATTCAAGAAAGCCCCGGTCAATCTTTAATGTTTACTGTGAAGTCCTCAGATGGATCCAACAAGCAACTCGTTGTTATCCCTGAAACCACTAAAGGAAGCGATGGTTCAGAAGTAGGAATTATCGGCGTACAAGCTTCTTTGGATAAATCTTTAGGAGCAAAATTATTATTTGGCTTCACTTATACTTGGACCGTGATTGTACAAATTGTTAGTGCTCTAGGCTCTATCTTTACTAAGGGCTTTTCTATTGATATGTTTGGTGGACCAGTAGCTATTTATGCAACGACAGAAGCGGTTGTTAAAACTGGGTATATTGGTATCGTTAATTGGTTAGCTGTTTTAAGTATTAACTTAGGAATTATCAATTTGCTGCCGGTGCCAGCATTAGATGGCGGAAAGCTACTCTTGAATATCATTGAAGGAGTAAGAGGTAAGCCGCTAAGTCCAGAAAAAGAAGGCCTTATTACGATAATCGGTGTAGGGGCCTTACTGTTATTAATGGTTCTGGTAACATGGAATGATATCCAAACTTATTTTTTGAAATAAGTAAAAAAGAGCGAGAATTGCTTTATAATTGAACGTACTAAAGGAGATAATGAATAATCATGAAACAATCGAAACTATTTGTGCCAACTTTAAGAGAAACTCCTAATGACGCAGAAGTGTTGAGTCATCAGTTATTATTAAGAGCTGGGTATATTAGACAAATTTCTAGTGGGGTTTATAGCTATTTGCCATTAGCTAACCGAGTGTTAGAAAAAATAAAAACGATTATTCGCGAAGAATTTGAAAAAATTGATGCGGTTGAAATGCTGATGCCATCTCTTTTGCCACGTGAATTATGGGAAGAATCGGGGCGTTATGAAACCTATGGAGATGATTTAATTAAATTATCCGATCGTCACGGACGAGATTATTTACTAGGACCAACGCATGAAGAAGCTTTCACTGCATTGATCCGCGATGAAATAGCTTCTTATAAACGTTTGCCTTTATCGTTATATCAAATTCAAACAAAATTCCGCGATGAAAAACGACCACGTTCTGGGTTGTTAAGAGGCCGAGAGTTTCTTATGAAAGATGCATATTCTTTCCATGACAGCTATGAAAGTCTGGATAAAACGTATTTGGATTTTGAAACTGCGTATACACGTATCTTTGAGCGCTGTGGATTAGATTTTAGAGGAATCATTGGGGATGCTGGCGCAATGGGCGGCAGCGATTCGAAAGAGTTTATGGCAATCTCTGATTCTGGCGAAGACACTATTGCTTATTCAGATTCAAGCGATTATGCCGCTAACTTAGAAATGGCCACTAGTTTCTATATGCGGAAGAAGTCGCATGAAATTGAAAAAGAGCTGGAAAAAATTGCTACACCTGATAGCAAAACAGTGGAAGAAGTAGCAGCATTTTTGAAAGTAGAGACACGTGATGTGATGAAGAGTTTGCTGTTTATTGCAGACGGTTCTCCAATTCTAGTTGTTATCCGAGGCGATCATGAAGTCAACGAGGTAAAATTAAAGAACTTCTTACAGGCAGACTTTTTAGAGTTGGCTACAGATGAAGAAGCGGAAACCTATTTGGGTGTTAATTTTGGTTCGATTGGACCAGTTGGTGTTCATAAAGACATACGTGTATTAGGTGATGTGTATGTGCAAGATATGGCTAATGCGGTAACTGGAGCCAATGAAGCTGGCTACCATTACATGAACGTTAATCCTGAACGTGATTTATCAGTAGAAGCTTACGTTGACTTGCGTTTTGTGCAAGAAGGCGAACTATCCCCTGACGGACAAGGCGTATTGAAATTTGCTAAAGGAATTGAAATCGGACATATTTTCAAATTAGGTACTCGTTATTCTGAAGCAATGGGAGCGACTGTTTTAGACAAAAATGGACGTTCTATCCCTGTGATCATGGGTTGTTATGGAATCGGAGTCAGTCGCTTACTTTCAGCTATTGCTGAACAACAAAGTGACGAAAGCGGATTGAATTGGCCGCGTCAATTAGCACCTTACGAGTTGCATTTGGTGCCGGTTAATATGAAGTCTGCAGAACAAGTCAACCTATCAGAGGAACTATACCAGATTTTACAAGAAGCCGGATTTTCAGTTTTAATGGATGATCGTACAGAACGAGTAGGTGTCAAATTTGCAGATTCTGATTTGATTGGTTTGCCTATTCGGATTACAGTAGGAAAAAAAGCTGTAGATGATATCGTAGAAGTAAAAATCCGTAAAACAGGTGAGACTATTGAAGTGCGTAAAGACGAAATGGTCGCAACAATGGGAATTTTATTGAACCCTGAAAATAACTAATGAAAAAAAGAAAAGGGAGTTCATACAAGTACAGTATTTGTCTTGTCTGTGCTTCCTTTGCTTTCTTTTTTTATGATAGATGAAGAATCACCGGCAATTGAAAGGAGTCGCTCATGAGTTTAAATCAAGAAGAATTGTTTCAAAAATTACTAGAACAAATAGGGTTAGATCAAGCAGTCGAGTACCGATCTTATTTTGAAAAAGCGCAAATTCAAAAAGTTACGGTGCATAAATTATCTAAAACATGGCATTTTCAATTTCAATTTGAAGATATTTTACCATTTGAGGTATATCAGTTATTATCTGAAAAACTGCAGCTTGCGTTTAATTCAATCGCTGCCATTGAAGTTTCCATTGTAACCTATACCCCTAATGTGACTGTCGAAAAGCTGGAACATTATTGGGCAACAGCAGTTAAAAAAAGCGGTGTNNATTCTTCTCCGCTCTGTGATCGGCCTTTTCAAGAACAGTTTCCCATGATGGAAGGGAAAAAAATTCTATTTTTAGTAGAAAATGAAGTTGTAAAAAGTCATTTAGTCAATCAGTATTTGCCTCCTGTAGAACTTGCCTATCAAAAATTAGGTTTTCCAGCTTTTAAAATAGAGCCTATTATTGATGAAGTTATTCATGAACAAAAAATTACTGAATTTAAAGCAAAAAAAGAAGAAGCTGATGCTCTTTTAAGTATTCGTGCCAGCGAAAACTTGAAAAAAGCAGAGGAAGAAAAAAAACGCCACAAAGATATGGGGATCGAATCGGTCATGAAAGGACCAATTGTTTTAGGCCGTAAAATCACGGATAAAGAAGAAATAAAACAAATGGATCAAATCTTAGAAGAAGAAAGACGGGTTACGATCGAAGGATTTGTATTTGATGTGGAAATACGTGTATTGCGTTCTGAACGTCAATTAATGATTATTAAGATAACGGATTATACTTCTTCGTTTACGGTGAAAAAGTTTTCAAATTCACCAGAAGACGAAGCCGCTTTTGCCGCTTTGAAAAAAGGAATGTGGGTTAAAGCTCGCGGCAGCGTTCAAGAAGATAACTTTATGCGCGACTTAGTTTTAAATGCCCAAGATATTACTGAATGTTTTCATGAGGAACGAAAAGATACGGCAGCTGAAGGCCAAAAGCGTGTTGAAATGCATCTACATAGCAATATGAGTACAATGGATGCCACAAATAATGTGACTGATTTAGTAGCTCAGGCCGCAAAATGGGGCCATCCGGCAATTGCTATCACAGATCATGCAGGCGCTCAATCTTTTCCAGATGCTTTCCATGCAGGTCAAANNGGGTTCCAATTGCTTACAACTCCCAAAATATTGAATTGAGTGAAGCAACTTATATTGTCTTTGACGTAGAAACGACCGGTTTATCAGCTGTTTATAACAAAATTATTGAGCTATCGGCTGTTAAAATGTATAAAGGGAATGTAATCGAAAAATTTGAACAGTTCATAGATCCTGGACATCCTTTATCCCAGACAACGATTAATTTAACGGGTATTACAGATGATATGGT
>DIDU01000193.1:0-1326 GCA_002418295.1 Carnobacterium sp. UBA5792
AAGAAGGCGATTATGTCATTACCTATAACGGTGCTTTGGTTCAAAAAGCTCATGACGGAACAGCTATCGCTCACCATACAATGTCTTTTGACGACTTTTTAGAAATCGAAGCAATGAGCCGAAAAGTAGGTGTCCATTGCCAAACGCTAGATAAAGAAGCGATTTATACAGCTAATAAAGATATCAGTCCGTATACGATCAGAGAATCTTCCTTGGTCAATATGCCGGTTAAATACCGCAGTGTTGAAGAAATGGATCCCGCAATCGTCATCAGCAAAATGATGATGATTGATGAGCCCGCTATTTTAGACCGTGGCANNNAAAAATATACGATTTTAAAAAGTGAACCTTTCTATTTAGAAGTATTGAATAAAGCTGCCAGCAAAGGACAAGCTTTAAAAGACTTGGCTGAAATCTTAAACATTCCTCAAGAAAATGTCATGGCCATTGGCGACAACGAAAATGACCGCGATATGATTGAGTTTGCAGGAACGGGAGTAGCTATGGACAATGCCATTGACAGTATTAAAGAAGTCAGTGACCATATTACAAAGTCTAATGAGTCGGATGGTGTCGCCCACGTAATTGAAGAACTGGTATTTTCTATTTAAAAAAACCAAACAAAAGGCCGCCTCAAACCATTGAGACGGTCTTTTGTTTGGTTATTTTGTTCTAACCTAACAGTTTTCCATTATGAGCATAGTTTTCTGGCTGCATTTCGTTGAGAATGACATGAACTTTTTCGCTTGGAGCTCCTGTATTCTTCACAACAGCTTCGGTTACTTCTTTGACCAAATTCGCTTTTTGTTCCGGTGTACGTCCTGCAACTAATTCGATATGAACAAACGGCATCTTTTTCCCTCCTCTTTTTGGTGTTACTCCTTTATTTTAGCTTACTGACGTAGCAAGATGAAGTCAATTGTTATCTTAACTTCTAAAGCGTTTTACTTGGGGTTTTTTGTTTTCTTCTATATACTTAAATTGTACGATCATATTAGAAAGGAGTTTTTCTTAAATGTCAGAATCTAAAGTTATGTATCAAACTACCGCTATCAATACCGGTGGACGTGACGGTGAAAGTCATTTGCCAGATAAATCCTTCTCAGTTCGTGTTTCAACTCCTAAAAAAATGGGTGGTCCTGGACAAGGAAGCAACCCTGAACAACTTTTTGCACTCGGCTATAGTGCTTGTTTTAATTCAGCTCTGGAACATAAAATGAAAGAAGAGAACGTCAGTGGTAAAACACAAGTCACAACTACCATTGAATTGCTTTCAGACCCAACAGATAATGGATTCAAATTAGCTGCTAAAATGGAAGTTGGTAC
>DIDU01000193.1:1332-6673 GCA_002418295.1 Carnobacterium sp. UBA5792
TGATTGGGCATATGCCCAATCAGTTTTTTCTATCCATCTTCATCCATTGCTCAACTGCCCAACGATGACTGCCTCGTTTTAATTTTTTTAACGCTTCAGGCACTGTCATCCAGGTTAATTCATTAAAATCTTCCAAGGGTTCACTGACTTTTTCCCATACATCAATGACATAAAAATAAGCGGGATTATGATAGTACTGCTTTCGATGAGTAGAATAAAAATAATCCTCTGCGTCACCTAAATGTCGCCCTATTTCAATCCGACAGCCTAGCTCTTCCATTGATTCCCGTTGCAATGTTTCTTCATTTGTTTCCTGATTTTCTTTTTCTCCGCCTGGTAATAGATAAGAACCATTAGGAGGTGAAACAACAAGTATGTTCTTTTTTTCAGGGTCAGATAGAATACCATATACTCCAATGCGGATTTGATAGTGTTCTTTTTCCTTTTTCACGCCAAAAGTACGAGTAATCATAAAAGGCCCTCCGATTGTTATTCTTTTTCATTATTCTTCTCATCTTTTTTTAATCAGTTTAGCTTTTTTTAATAAAAGTGTCAATTTAATTCAGCAGATTAATTGGCTTCTATCTAAAATAAGGCCAAAAAGTTGGAGAAACCTCCAACTTTTTGGCCTTCTTATTTACGTATCCATCAATTGTTCATTATTCAATTTTAGTTGCTTTTCGCAAGGTTTTATTTTGCAATACGAAGTACAACAAAGCGATATTGACCGGTGCCAATACCAAGTTTTGGATAAGCCGTGCCNNTTAGGAAATAGCATAATTCCCATAAAGTCTGTTATCGCTGCAGCAATACCAGCAATCCAAGGGCCATACAGCATGGCGATGATTGCAACAGGCAGAAAGCCAAACCCAATTCGAACGATTGGTGTTTCAATCGCCACGAAGCGCGTTAAGATAATGTCGAGTGCCATCAATAAGCCGATAATTGAAATACTTCTGGCATCAAACTTTTTTTTGTTCATTTTGAAGATCTCCTTTTAAGAGCTCCCCACATAAAAACTATGCAGCGAATGCAGAAACAAAACCGCAAATTGCCGAAACAATTTTTCGTCTGAGGGCAACATCCCATCCCTGCAGCACTTAACGCTTCATTTCCTACTCTGATTTATTTGACGATTAAATAGTCTATTTTATCGCCATCACCCACTATAGCATGCTTTTCTTTTTCCTGCCAATACAACTTTCTTTTTCTTTTTCCTCATATTACTTTCATTAAATTATCATTTTAGTGTTGACATTCTCATTTTAGCTCTGTATATTTAAAAGCAAGATAACGAAACAAACACTACGAAAAGAAGAGTACGTTCCGACAGCACTTTTTAGAGAACCCTGCACGACGCTGAAAAAGGGTAAGGAAGTCGAACCGAAGATGGTCTTGGAGTGGCATAGGCGATTAAATGAAAAACCATTTTTAAGCTTATGTCGGGAGCACCCGTTACAGTGCCTCAGCTACAGAAAGATGCAAGAATCTTTTTTAGACTGAATGAGGTAATATCAGCAATGATGTTACAAACTAAGGTGGTAACACGAAGCAGCTAATAGCTTTCGTCCTTAAAAAGAACTGATAATCGGTTTCTTTTTAAGGACTTTTTTTATTTCAATTCAATAGAATCAAACGCAATGACGAGAAAAGTAATTCTATGCAGCGCAACAACAGAGAGCCTGGCAGCTGAAAACAGGTTTGCAATGCACAGAAAGAAAATGGCCTCTGAGCGGGATACCAAGTATCTATAGAGATATCAGGCTATCATGGGCGGCACCCATTACAGTGCACGAGTATCGGAATACTTCTAATCCCGTACTTTATGAGGGATTAGTTGCGAAGCTAATCTAAACAAAGGTGGTAACACGAATGGTCAAACGTTCGTCCTTTAATCTAGCACAACTGGATTAAGGACGGACGTTTTTTATTTTTATATCAATTAGAGGAGGACATAGCATGATTTCATTACAACAAGTCAGTGTCACATTTGAAAGCAAAGAGCAAACGATTTCTGCAGTACAAGATGTTTCTTTAACCATTCAAAAAGGAGAAGTTTTTGGGATCGTCGGATACAGTGGTGCAGGAAAAAGTACACTCGTCCGGACGATCAACTTATTGCAGCGTCCAACGGCTGGTTCTGTCATCGTAGGAGAGCAAGATTTATTGCAATTGAAGCCGAAAGAATTAAGGAAAGCCCGAAAGAAAATCGGCATGATTTTTCAACACTTTAACTTGATGGCTTCACGAACCATTGCAGAAAATGTTGCTTATCCTTTGAGAAAATCGGGACTGTCAAAAACCGAAATGGCTAAGCGTGTGGCAGAATTATTGGCTTTAGTCGGTTTGTCCGATAAAAGTCAGGCTTATCCTTCGCAGCTTTCTGGTGGTCAAAAACAACGGGTCGCCATTGCTCGCTCATTGGCGAATGATCCAGAAGTCCTGCTTTGTGATGAAGCTACCAGCGCGCTTGATCCAAAGACGACCCTCTCCATTTTAGAATTATTAAAAGAACTGAATCAACGTTTAGGGTTGACGATCGTGATCATCACTCATGAAATGCAAGTCGTGAAAGAAATTTGTCATCGAGTTGCCGTGATGGAAAACGGGTATGTGATTGAATCTAACGATATCGTTTCTATTTTCACCGATCCTAAAGAACAGCTGACGAAAGAATTTATCAGTACAGCTACTCATCTTGATCAAGCATTGGAAAACGTCCTTAAACGCCCTACTCTCTTAAATTTACAAGCAAATGACCAGTTGGCAAATATTTCTTATGTCGGAGACAGTACAAGTGAACCGCTAATTGCAGCTCTATCGCTTCGTTTCGGCGTTACGACTAATATTATTTTTGGAAATGTGGAGTTTTTACAAGATACCCCTGTCGGAAACTTGGTCGTTGTTTTTTCAGGAGAAGCTGTTCAACAAGAAAAAGCCATTCAGTATTCAAAATCACAAAACGTCAAAGTCGCTATTATCAATCACCAACAAAAAATCATTCAATTCAAAAAAGAAGCAGCTATTTAAAAGGAGGACTAAACCATGACTACTTTTTTTTCAACTTATTTTAAAAATGTATTAGTATTAAAAAACGAAATTATTGAAAGTACCCTTGAAACCCTCTATATGGCCGGTGTAACTGCTTTGATTGCTGGCGTTTTAGGTATCACGCTAGGTGTTATTTTAGTGGTAACGGATGAAAATGGCATTTTAAAAAATACGTTACTTTATCGATTCTTAGATAATATTGTCAATACTTTTCGTTCACTGCCTTTTATTATTTTACTGGCGTTAGTCGTTCCCTTGACGCGCTTATTAGTTCATACTTCGATTGGCACGACAGCCGCACTTGTTCCGTTGGTGATCGGGACCGTTCCTTTTTACGCTCGACAAATCCAAGTTGCCATTTTAGAAGTTGACTCAGGAGTTATCGAAGCGGCCCAGTCAATGGGATCCAGCCCGTTAGAAATCATCTTCCGCGTCTATTTGAAAGAAGGATTGACCTCAATTATCCGGGTCTCTGCTCTAACAATTATCAATGTGATTGGTCTAACGACTATGGCTGGTGCCATTGGCGGAGGTGGTTTAGGCAATTTAGCGATCGCTCGTGGCTATAATCGTTATCAAAATGACGTCACTTTAGTGGCAACTTTAATTATTTTAGTCATCGTCTTTATTAGCCAATTTATTGGAAACCAATTAGTCAAAAAAACATCGCATTAATAAGAAAAGCGGGACAAGCCCGCTTTGACCTCCGTAAAAATAGGGAATACGACCCTGAATGAGCATACTGCGCAATGGGAAGTAGACATCTTTTTTACGAGAGGTCAGGGCTTGAACGCTAGACATTAAAGGCAGAAAAAACTTATAATACTCTACTCTATAAGAAAAGCGAGACAAGTCCGCAGTGAGCGGCTCGTCTGAAATTTATAAAATCACACTCAACCCAAAAAATATAACAAAAAAGGAGAAAACACACATGAAAAATTTCAAGAAAATCTTATTCGGTTCATTATTATTAGCAGGGGTACTTTTTACAACAGCTTGCGGCAATCAAAAAGCGGACGGCTCAGAAAAAACAACCGTTAAATTAGGCGTCGTTGGGGAAGTCAACGAACCTTGGGAATATGTGAAGGAACAACTGGCAGCTGATAATATTGACCTGGAAATCATTAAGTTTTCAGACTATGCAACACCTAACACTGCATTGGCTGAAGGCGAACTAGACCTGAATTCTTTTCAGACTAAAATCTTTTTAGATGCTTTTAATGAAGATCGCAATGAAAGTCTAACAGCTATCGCAAATACCGTGATTGCGCCTTTAGGGATTTATTCTTCTAAATTAAAAGATGTCAATGAAATCAAAGCGAACGATACTATTGCCATTCCAAATGATGTTTCTAACGAAGGCCGGGCTTTATTGCTCTTACAAACAGCTGGTTTGATTGAAGTTGATCCAACTAAAGGACAAATTCCAGTAATTGAAGACATTACTTCTAACCCTTTAAATTTAAAGTTTGAAGCACTTGATTCTTCCCAGACAGCACGAGCTCTTGAGGATGTAGCAGCTTCCGTAATCAATAGCGGCATGGCCGTCGATGCTGGCTTTATCCCTACTGAAGATGCCATATTTCTTGAACCTGTAACGGAAGAATCGGATCCTTATTTCAACGTGATTGCCGCTCGCGAAGAAGATAAAGACAACGAGATCTATCAAAAAATAGTCACTGCTTATCAATCAGACGGTACGAAAAAAGTGATCGAAGACACTTCTAAAGGTTCGTCTATTCCAGTCTGGAAATAACGCACTCTTTTCTTCCCTGCTTCATAAATAAAACATAACATTTGAAAGGATGATTTTCATGACCACTACATTGACCAGTTCAACCATTAAAGAAGAAGTCCAACAAGGAGCCGAAGACGTCATTGCCTTACGCCGCTACTTCCACCAACACNNACGCATTAAAGAAGAACTAGATAAATTGGCTATTCCCTATGAAGCGGTCGGCGAGACTGGGGCTATTGGAATAATCGTTGGCGGTAAAGGACCTGGAAAAACTCTTTTGCTGCGAGCTGATATCGATGCATTAGAATTAGAAGATGCCAAAGACAAACCCTATAAATCCACAAAACCAGGATTGCACCATGCTTGTGGGCATGATGGTCATGCCTCCGCTTTATTAGGCGCAGCCAAAATCCTGAAACAACACGAAGCAGATTTTGGCGGAACGATTAAACTGGCTTTTCACCAAGCCGAAGAAATTGGCGCCGGTGCGCGTCAATTTGTAGCAGGCGGATTTGTTGAAGGAGTTGATCAAGTTTTTGGTCTTCATTTGGA
>DIDU01000216.1:0-2798 GCA_002418295.1 Carnobacterium sp. UBA5792
CTTATGATAAAAAAACAGAAGCTGTTTCACGTGCCAAAGAAATTGCTGACAATAAAGACACTAAAGTGATTATTTATAAAAAAGATGGAACTAAAGAAAAATAAACTTACTGCACAAAAAAGTACTTCCTTATTGAGCGTTGTGAATACGCAATAAGGAAGTACTTTTCTATTTTAAGTGTATCAGCTGATAGTAGCAAAGTTTCTTGCTTTTTCATTATTACAAAACAACTTACTGCTAACTTTAAATTCTTTTCTGCTCTAATAAATAAAAAATACTTTTTGTCAGAAGAATCGTTTATTTATTTATTCAGCATGATTGCTTGTTACGCTTGGCCGCCAAATCCCATCTTTTACTGCTTCAGCTTGTTCAGGGAAGCGAGCATCATTTTCTACACGATAAAGATAAACAAAAGCTTTCTGAGCAATAAATTCTTGAGTCTGCTCCTGCCAAACCTCGACAGTCTTGATACTGCGTTCATATTCATTAGCCGGATGATCTACTCCATAGTAACCTTCTAATCCATCTAATTGAGATAACGTTGTCTCGTAATCCAACAGTTCAACTACTTCGCCATATACCCAAACTGGACTAAGCTCATCAACCTCAAGAGCAGGATACCCTTTATACGGCATATCATACAGTTTGCCTTTGATACGGGCACGCTTTGGTTCAACGGTGAGCACTTTGCCATCTAAATAACGTTTATAATTGAATTCACCAGTTTTTAAACTGCCATAAACAAAAACTGGTCGGAAAACTTCTGCTTGCATCTTAATGAATCGCTCCTCCTACTTCTTTTAAGTCTTCTTTGCCATCAAAAGCGACGATTGCTTCTATCGCTGCGGTTAATCCTTTTGTCATATCAGACAAGTTCATAAACGGTTGCCCCGCTTTGTCGACTACTTGTTCAGGAATAAACGGCACATGAATAAATCCACCTTTAATCTCGGGATATGACGTAGCAATTAAATACTGTACTTGGTACATAATATGATTGCAGACAAATGTTCCTGCTGTATTGGAAACAGCTCCAGGCAGACCTGCTGATTTGATTGCTGTTACCATTGCTTTAACAGGCAATTGAGTAAAATAAGCTGCATCCCCTTGCTCTTGAATTGCTGCATCAATCGGCTGATTTCCTTCATTATCCGGGATACGAGCATCATCCACGTTGATGGCCACACGTTCAGGAGTAAGTGCAAAACGTCCTCCTGCTTGTCCCACATTTAAAACAACATCTGGATGAAATTCTTCAATGGCTGATTTCACAACTTCAGCTGCTTTACCAAATACTGTTGGAATTTCTAACTTTTTAATTTCTGCACCTTTGATGGTGTCTTCTAAACCTTTAACCGCTTCAAGAGCTGGATTGATTTTTTCTCCGCCAAATGGATCAAAACCCGTTACTAATATTTTCATTTATTGTCAAACTCCTTTCAATTGTTTCCTGCTTTATGAAATTTACCATATTTTTTTAATATAGCAAAACTAACCATTCTTATTTAATGTCTGTTTTTACTTAAGTGTGCTTCTTTTAAAATGCCCAGAAGTACATTAACACAATATGAACCATAATCATTACGATAGCAAAGGGTGCTTGTTCTTTGATCACACCATTTGGATTCTTCATTTCTAATAATGCAGCTGGTAACGCGTTAAAGTTAGCAGCCATTGGTGTAATCAATGTTCCACAAAAACCAGCAGTTAAAGCTAAAGCACCTGCGATAACAGGATCTCCTCCTTGAGCCATAACAAAAGGCAGCCCAATACCCGCTGTGATCACTGTAAAAGCCGCAAAGCCATTTCCCATGATCATTGTAAAAATAACCATGCCTAACACATAGGCGATAACACCTAATAAACAATTGCCTTCGGGTATAAAAGTTGAAATTCCACTTGCAATAACATCTCCAACACCAGCTGCTGTAAAAATAACACCCAGTGCTGCTAATAATTGTGGCAAGATGCCTGTCGTGCCGACTTGTTGGATCATCCGATCGCCTTCATCTAAAACCATTTTTGGGTTCGATCTGGTTAGAAAAACGGCAATGACTAAAGAAGCAACGGATCCAATCCCAATTCCGACTTGTCCTCCAAGAGGAGTAAATTGTGCAACCAGAACTGCCACAACTGCTAAAGCAATCACAGGAATAAAAATGGTATTCCCTAAGCGTTCACTAGCTTTTAAAGCTTCATCTTCGTTCACTGTTTTGACTTCTCCTAAACGAACTTGTTTGAATAAGGTTAATACACCCATCACTAGAATCAATGCTCCATTAATCATTGCCGGTATAAAGTTGCCAAACGCAAATACGATACCTAATAATAGCCAAAATAATGCTGTACCTAAACGTGTTGGGTGGTTGCTATCGCTAAAAACTTTACTAGCCGTGTACATCAACAATAAACCAATCACAATAAAGAAAAATTCTAATAAATTTGTTATAAGAGTTTCCATTGGTTACTTTTCCTCCTTTTGTGCCGGCAGATTGGTTTTCTTTCCATACTTTCGTTGCAATTTACGATCGAATAAAATATTTGATCCTGCAACCATAACCAGTGCAATTAAAGCAATTGGAATAGAAGCTTGGACAATTGCAACTTCTGACANNATTTCAGTGTACCTGCAATCAATAAAACACCAGCTGCTGCAATAAAAGTATTTTGAGCAAAAAAGTTACCGTAATTTTCTGTTGCAGCAGAACGTGCTTTCAGCCGTTCAATGTCTTCCTCGTCGAGTTCACCATATTTTGCCTCAGCTGCTGCTTGAGTCATCGGTTCAACCAGTGGCCGAG
>DIDU01000216.1:2877-4884 GCA_002418295.1 Carnobacterium sp. UBA5792
ATAGACAAGAAGCGACCAGGGGTCAATCCTTTCATTTTCTCAATCAGTCTAACGGATTGTTGCCGCAACCCAAATCTTTCTATTAATCCAATCATCGGTAAAGTCAGCAAAAATAAGGTTACCAGCCGGTTAGAAACAAAAGTATCTCCTAATAAAGCTAAAAAATCTGTAAATGAAATTCCTGAGACTAAAGCAGTAACCAAAGCTGCAATTAAAACAACCGCAATGGTATCAAATTTTAAAAGAAAACCTACTATAATGATCAAAATTCCAATTAGTTTAATAATTTCCATAAACGTCTCCTTCTACTCTTATCATTTTTTAATCTATTTTCGATTATACGTACAATTAAAAAGAGATGCAACCTTTACTAATAAAAAGTGGCATCTCTTCCTAATTTTTCTATTCAATTCAAGTTTATAAATATTTTTTTTCTAAGCTGATTAATTCAATACACAGACCAATTGCATCCATTGCCTGACTCAAGTTAGGTAATTCGACAGATGTCGGAGCTAAACGGATACTGTTGTCTTTCGGGTTTTTTCCATAGGGATACGTTGCTCCAGCTGTCGTTACTTTTACTCCGATTTTATCCAAAGCTTCCACTATCTTCGTGGCACAGCCTTCTAATGTCGTCAGGTGCACAAAATAACCGCCAGCAGGTTCTGTCCATTCTACTAATGATTTGCCATCAAAACGTTCATGCAGTTTTTCCTTGATCAAATCAAATTTTGGTTTTAGTATTGCAGCGTGTTTGGCCATATGAACGGCTACTTGATCAGGATCTTGTAAAAATTTTACATGCCGCATTTGGTTTAATTTATCGTATCCAATTGTTTGGTAGGATAGCTCATTAGCAATTAAAGCAATATTTTCTTTTGAAGCGGCTAATGCTGAAACACCCGCTCCTGGGAACGTTATTTTAGAAGTCGAACAAAACATCCAAACTCGGTCTGCATTTCCAACCGTTTTACAAGTGGTCAATATATTTTTTGCTGTTTTATGCACATCTGTTAAATGATGCACTAGATAAGCGTTGTCCCATAGGATGGCAAAATCCGGTGCTTTGGTTGTCATTATCGCTAGTCGATCAACCACTTCATCAGAATACGTTATACCTGTCGGATTGCTATAGGTTGGAACACACCAGATTCCTTTCACAGCTGAATCATTGGCTGCTAATCGTTCTACTTCATCCATATCAGGTCCGTTTTCATCCATTTCTATTGGAATCATTTCTATACCTAAATGTTCAGTCATTGAAAAATGACGATCATATCCAGGACTAGGACAAAGAAATTTTACTTTTTTTTCTGTTTTCCAAGGGTGCTCCCCCATAAAAAATTTAGTTGCCAGCACCAAATACATTAAGCTTAAGCTAGAGTTCCCGCCGATCAGTGTTTCTTCTATTTCTGCCCCCAATAGTTCAGAAAATAATTTTTTTGCTTCATAAATCCCAGTTAATTCGCCATAATTACGAATATCAATGGTACCATTACTGATAAAATCTTCTGGTTGGTTTAATAAACCGAGCATTGGTTCAGATAAAGCCAATTGCTCTTTACTAGGCACTCCTCTTGTAATCGTTAAATTCATAGGTTTTTCAAGATACTGCTGATATTCCTTTTCTAATAAAGCAATGCGTTCAGTTGCTGTCTCTCTTGATAGCTCCATCTTTTCCACACCTTTACTTTTATTTAAACTCTTTAGAAAAGTATAGCGGAGTTTCAAGTAGATATCAAAAATAATTTTCGCTCGTCATCTTATTAAATGATATATTGCTAATTCAAAAAAGATAATAATACTCCAGCCGCTATTGCAGAACCGATCACTCCTGCGACATTGGGTCCCATAGCATGCATCAATAAGAAATTAGTTGGATTTGCTTTAACTCCTTCTTTTTGAACGACACGCGCAGCCATTGGGACAGCAGATACTCCTGCAGCACCAATCATTGGATTGATTTTTCCGCCTGACCATTTGTTCATAACTTTCCCCATTAAAACT
>DIDU01000028.1:0-6784 GCA_002418295.1 Carnobacterium sp. UBA5792
GTAAAACCTAAATGGGAATATTGGTGGTCTTTAAACCCGGAAATCGCTACAGTTGATGCAGCAACCGGTATTATCACCACTTGGAAAAACGGAAAAGCCACGATTATGGTAGAAGTGGATACTGGGCAAGAAGCAGCAACAGTTATTACTGTCGGCACAATTGTGACAGGCGGACCTAATTCACAAATTTATTTACCTATTCCGACGCCTTATGATGATGGAGAAGATTGGCCCGGACGTACGAACCAAGCTACTCATCCTTCTGTTATCCAATTTGAGGAAGCGTGGAACGGGTACAAATATTGGATGGGATTTACACCTTACCCTTATGGCGATGATCAAAAAGAAAATCCAAGTATAGTGGCTAGCCATGATGGCATTAATTGGGTCGTTCCTGACTTTGTTTTAAATCCATTGGCTCCGATTGAACTTGAAAATGGTTATAATTCAGATACGCACTTAGTTTATAACGATGTGACAAAAGAATTGGAACTTTGGTATCGCCAAGTTAACAACTTAAATTATGAAGAAACCTTACTTCGTGTTAAAACAAGTGATGGAATCAACTGGTCAGCACCAGAAGCTATGACTTCTGCAGCTAATAATTTTTTACAATACATTGCTCCTTCCGTTATTTATGAAAATAATCTCTATAAAATGTGGTTTATGCGGGATTGGGAAGTTCATTACGCAGAAAGTATTGATGGGAAAGACTGGAGTGAGGCGATTACAATCAATACTGTAGGAAATACGGTTCATACTTGGCATCCAAGCGTCGTTAAATTTGGAGACACTTATTATCTTTTGAATAATGATAATGATACAAATGAAGGAATACGCGGTGTGATAAAATACAGTACTTCGACTGATGGAATCAACTTTACGGAAGAAAAAGTGATTCTGTCCTACACCGATAATGGATATAGTTATGATTCTGCAGGTGTTTACCGTGCAAGCATGGCTATGGGAGAACACGGTGTTTATCTCTACTATGGGCAAATATCAGAAACTCACCAATGGACCATTGGAATGTCGATTGGAACAGATTTGGATCATTTAGTAGGATTAGATGAAGAAACATTAGCAGGTTATTTAACAGCCTAAAATAAATGCAGAGTACAGATTACCTGCTTAAAGATTAATAAGCCTTTCGTTGTTCAGTTGATTTTGTACTGAATAGCGCAAGGCTTTTTGATTTGTTGTGCCAAATGTTTTACTGATAAAAAGAGAAACCATTGAGTTATTGAAAGAAGTTGTTTATTATTCTTGTTAAGCAAGATAAAAATAGTTAGAGAAACGAGGAATAAGATGGAGAATATCATATACTTAATGGTGCAACACCAACAACTAATGGGTCAGCGTATTTTATTGCGACCANNCAACAAAGAAAACCATTGCAGAATTTTTTGTTAAAGAACCACTGGGTAAGTACGCTATTGTTTTAAAAGAAAACAATAAAATGATTGGAACAATTGATTTGCGCGTAGATGCTAATCACAAAAAAGCCGAGCTGGGCTATATTTTAAATAAACAATTTTGGGGCAATGGCTATGTCACAGAAGCTGCTAGCTTGTTGATTGAACTAGGCTTCCAAACGCTTGGATTGGAACGTATCTATGCTATGTACGATATTAAAAATAGAGCTTCCGGTCGAGTGATGGAACGTTTAGGGATGACTTCAGAAGGGATTCTACGCAAAAACCGTCTGGTAAAAGGACAATTTTCCGATGATGAATGCTATGCTATCTTGCGGGAAGAATACGCTGATTTAAACAACAAAGCATAAAAACAATCAACTGTAGGCTAGATCCTATATATTAAACTCTTCCCTAAGCCTTTTGCTTTTATGGTCATTGCCTTTCCCTTATACTAAAGGTAGGGACAGCAAAAAGTATTCAGTTCCTTAAACTGTTTCTTATCAGTAGGAGAATCAGAAGATCGGAATTTAAAGAAAGGGAGAGAATAGTATGTTACAAAATACGAGTAAGAAACTGTTAACCGGACTAGTGATGTTGACATCCACAACGGTTTTAGCCGCTTGCGGAGCAAATGAGACGCCAACAAATCCAGCATCTGAAGAGTCAGTATCTTCTAGTATGCCAGTAACGAGCAGCCAATCACAAGCAGGTAAAACAAGTGAAAGCAGTTCAGCTGTTTCTTCAGATCAGGCTCAGTCTAATACAACTGAGGAGTCGTCTTCTCAAGGTATTGAAAATCAAGACTATAAAATCAGTCTAGAACAAGCTATTGATATTTATAATAAGACCTATCCTGATACCACGATCAAATCCATTAGTTTTGATTTAGATGATGGCTACTACCAATATGAAGTTGAAGGATTCAATCAAAACGAAGAAATGGAATTGAATATTGATGCGATGTCTGGCGATATTTTAGAAAAAGAAAGAGAAACTGAGAATACTCAGAATAAGACAGAACTTGATTTAACTAATCTGATTTCACCCCAAGAAGCAATGTCTGCCGCACTTAAAGAAATAGGCAGCGGCTATGTTGAAGAATGGGAATTGGAAACCAAACTAGGGAAAACATATTATGAAGTAGAAATAGAAAATATTGAGAATGGCGATCACGATGTCGATGTCTATATTGATTCTAAAACAGGAGAAGTTATTGATAAAGACTGATTAAGAAAATGACCAATTAAAAGCAGTTATTCCCAGAATTTTTTGGGGAAATAATTGCTTTTTTCTTGCTTCGAAAAACTTTCATCAGGATAATTACGAGTTAATTATGAGTAATATCGAACGACCAATCAATTTCAGGGATAAAAGTTCACTTTTTTACTCTTTTTATGCTTAATTCTTTTGACAAATAATGAGTTTTGCGGTAAATTGGTTAGTGGACGAACTATAAAGTTAGTGAAAAGTATAAATGTTCGTTTGTAAGCGGCGGTTGGAAGAGGAAACTGCTAATATAAGAAAAAAACGAAAAGAAAGAGGTTTTAAAGCCCATGAAAGTGTTTGATTATGAAGATATCCAATTGATTCCCAATAAAAGTATTGTTCAAAGCAGATCCGAATGCGATACCAGTGTAGTGCTTGGTAACCGAACTTTTAAATTGCCGGTAGTTCCAGCAAATATGCAAACCATAATGGATGAAGATTTAGCTATTTGGTTTGCAGAAAATGATTATTTCTATGTCATGCACCGGTTTGAAGAAGCAAAACGTTTGCCGTTTATTGAGGATATGCGTAAAAGAGGTTTATATGCCTCGATCAGTGTGGGTGTAAAAGCTGATGAATACACCTTCATAAAAGAATTGGCTGATAAAGGTTTAACGCCTGAATACATTACAATCGATATTGCTCATGGTCACTCCAACCAAGTAATCGATATGATTCACCATATCAAAAAGTATCTGCCTGAAGCCTTCTTGATTGCGGGAAATGTCGGTACACCAGAAGCAGTCCGCGAATTAGAAAATGCTGGAGCAGATGCTACCAAAGTGGGCATTGGACCAGGAAAAGTTTGTATCACCAAGTTGAAAACTGGTTTTGGAACTGGTGGCTGGCAATTGGCAGCACTACGCTGGTGTTCAAAAGCAGCTCGTAAACCGATTATCGCTGATGGCGGAATTCGCGACCATGGGGATATTGCTAAATCGATTCGTTTTGGAGCAACAATGGTGATGATTGGTTCTATCTTCTCTGGACATGAACAATCGCCTGGTGAAGCACTTGAAATCGATGGAAAGATGTACAAAGAATATTACGGCAGTGCTTCTGAATTCCAAAAAGGCGAACGAAAAAACGTTGAAGGCAAAAAAATCATGGTTGAGCACAAAGGCGATATCGCTGCAACCCTGCAAGAAATGAAACAAGATTTACAATCTGCTATTTCATATGCAGGCGGAAATGATATCGAGTCATTGCGCAAAGTCGATTATGTGATTGTTAAAAATTCTATTTTTAACGGTGATCGTTAATAAAAAGCAAAAGGAAGAGACATTGAGGCGTCTCTTCCTTTTTTTGTGCAGTTTCAGTTGATTGAACCATCATAAATGTAAAGAGCATCAGTTGTTTGATCTTTATTTCTTGCTGTTTTTTCAATTACTCCTTCGTATAAAATATCGCTGCTGTTTAAATCATAAACCATCAGCTCTTTTTTTGTTTGAGAATCTTTAGCAGGAGTAATTAAATAAAGTTTTTCTGCTTGTATGGTCATCCATTCAAGTTGGGGATTGCTGCCAGATGGTAAATCGAATACATAATTCTCGCTTTTACCAGAGTCATCAAGAAAAACAGTAGACACTTCAATGGTTTGATTGGTTAAACGATACAAATAAAGGTTGTTTTTGTCAACCACGGCATTTGTTTCTGTATGGTTGTTTTCTTTAGAGGTAAGCAGAGGATTAATTGTCTGGTTTTTGAAGTCATAAACAAAAAATTCTCTTCCTGTTGTGTCTGGATAATAATCAGGATCTTCTTCCGCTTTTTTCTCATCATAAGGTTCGAGATAGTCCACTTCAAATACCAATTCATCTTCAGGTTGATCAGCTTGCAAATCATTAAGAAGCATGACATTACTTTGTTCATTCCCAAATGTTTTTGATTCGAATGAAAGTAAGTCATCTTTGATTACTTTTTGATTGCCTAAGTCTAAATGGTAAACATGGTACTCTTCCTGTGCACTATTTGAAAAACTGCTTCTTGTTACAACTTTTAATGCACTATCAATGATTTGAATGTTTTCCAGGTATAAGTAATCCGTATTGTCTTTAAGTGGAATATCAATCGTATAAGACGAAACTTCTTTTGAATTTTTGTTTAAAATTTGAATATTAAAAACAGCTTTATTAGATGAACTGCTTAATTGAGAGTCGTCGATAGCAACATAAGCCAAAAAAGTATCATCTTCAAAGAAATTCCGACTATCTAAATCTTTTGCACGCATAAATGTCTTGTTCTCTTTTTGTAACTTTTGTAATTGATTATCAAAAGGATTGACTGCTAAGTTTTCAAAATAAGAGCGTTGATTATCATAGAGTGTTTCTTTCTCAGTGAGTGAAAATGGTTTTTCTATATAGAAAAAGGTATTTCCAGGACTGTTATATCCTAAAGGCGAATAACCTCCATAGAGAGTTAAGTTTTTTAATTCTGCTGCATCTCCTNNTTTCGTAAAGAGTGGTTGAAGATAAAAAACTGCAATTGCTAAGACCGCAATCAGACTGATGGTAACAAATTTCCAATAACGTTTCATTATGTGCCCTCCTTTATTAGACAGTAACTTTCTTGTTCAATAGATAACTGCTTACCCAGATCGAGGCTCCTATAATAGCGATTCCTAAGATTACCTCTAAGATAAAGAGCTCAATAGGATAGAGATAATAGTAATTTAAAGCTGATTCAATCAGATAGGGCGAAAAGAAAAGAACCATAGCTGCTATGCCGAATAAACCGCCTAGGAAGATTCCTTTAAAATGAAAACTTCTTTCAAATAAAATGATGGTAAATAGCACGACTAAAAATAGTAGTCCTATTCCATAATTTACCAAGAATTGAATAAACGAATCTGGCAGAAGTAATGTGAAAAATGAAGAGGCTGAAGAAGCTGTAAGGCTGTCTCTAATTGATAAGTCTATTCTAAATTCTTTTGGGACAAGCCATTTGATTAGTTGCTGCTCAATCGGTAATAAAATCAATTGAGTGCCCACTAATCCTAAAACCATCAAAAAAATTGCAGAAAGCTTTGAAAAAAACAAATTTAGTCGTGCAGACGGTAGCATCAATAACCGATAGATGAAGGTGTTTTTTCCGAACCAATCGCGGTACCAAATAAAGAAACTATAAAAAAGTAAAGCCGCGGCAGCTAAGACAATGGGAATCAAAAACCAACCGCTTGTCAGCAATCTCACGAGACTCATAGGTTGATTGTCTTCGAAAAATTGCTCTAATGGAACTAAATTTTTATGAATAGCTTCATTCGCAAGACTGACATAAGCTTTTGATTCTATGATGGTACCTGTGATTTGCGAGATGATCGTTAACCCAATTAAAACAAGATAGATTTTAAAAAAGCGATTCAATTCGAAATTCATTAATTTTAGATAATGTTTCATTTAATGTAAACCTCCCGCATCACATCAATAATAGATTTATTTTCTCTTTCGCGCATATCTTCAGCATTAAATTCTTTCACAACTACTCCATCATCTAATAGAACAGCTTTATCGATCAAATGCTCGATGTCATTGATTTCATGAGTTGTAATGATCACGCCCCGGTCTTCGACTAAATGACTAGTAAAAACTTCTGTGATCTGTTCGCGGCTAAANNGAAAAAGGTTCATCCATTAAAAGATAGTCAACATCTAGCGCTAATCCAAGCAATAAATTGATTTTTGCGGTGTTTCCTTTTGATAAATCGGCAATTTTTTCGGTTTTTTGCAAATTAAAAAAATGCAACAATTCATTGGCGCGTTTCTGATTCCAAGTTGTATAAAAATCTTGCATAAATTGCATGGCTTGTTGGATCGTCATTTGAGACAACATTGCAATGGCATCAGGAATAAATGTGATTTTTTGATAGCTGTCTTTTGTTATTTTTTCGCCATCAATCAAAATTTCACCGCTGTTAATGGGCGTTAAATTCATAATGGCATTCATCACAGTTGTTTTTCCGGCGCCGTTGATACCAATCAAGCAAGTGATCTCGCCTTTATTGGCTGTGAAAGACAGACCTTTCAAGACCTTGTTACGTCCGAATTTTTTGGTGATTTGTTTTACCTCAATCATATGTATCCTCCTATTCTTGACGACTGTTCG
>DIDU01000028.1:6799-7400 GCA_002418295.1 Carnobacterium sp. UBA5792
ATTTCCTTCGGTATAAATCAAACCTGCTGCCTCCATTTCTTTATAGGCTCGTTGTGCTGTATTGGGATTGATTTTCAGTTGATTGGCTAGTTCTCGCCGCGAGGGAATTTCTTGACCGGGTCTTAGTTGTCCGATTGCTATTTGTTCTTTAAAGTAGCGTACGACTTGCAAATAGACCGGATCCCGCTTATTAAGATTGATATTCATAGCAGCTCTCCTATCATTTATTGTATTAAGCAGCTAATACAACTGCTGTAAAAAAATGTATTAAGGGCTTAATACGGTTGTCTCGTGTATTATATGGTTAATACGCAGAGCATGTCAAGCACTAATTTGAAGACTCGTTAGTTTATCGACAATCCTAATAGTTGAATCCTGAGAGTCAGTTTCGTATACTGGCCCTATAATAGAGGGTTCTTAAAGGGTACAAAATTAAAAAATAGAACTTGAAGGAGTGGAGCAAATGACTATTCAACCAATGCCTCATGAAAAAGGGCTAGATAATACAGTACATGTTTTAAAAGAAGGATATAGCTATATTTTGAATAGGCGAAAAAAGTTTCAATCGGATGTCTTTGAGACTCATTTGTTAGGACAAAAA
>DIDU01000028.1:7435-7867 GCA_002418295.1 Carnobacterium sp. UBA5792
AGAACTTTTTTACGACACGTCTAAATTTAAAAGAAAAGATGCTGCACCAAAAAGAGTGCAAAAAACGTTGCTCGGAGAAAAGGGCGTTCAAACATTGGATGGTAAAGAGCACCTACATCGTAAAGAAATGTTTATGTCTTTGATGTCTCCCACAAAACTAGATAAGATGAACAGTATGTTGAAAAAACATTGGGAAGCCGCGGTAGAAAAGTGGACAGAACAAGAAGAAATCGTGCTTTACCATGAAGCGCAAAAAGTGTTATTTCGAGCAGCTTGTGAATGGACAGGTGTTCCTTTTGAAGAAAAAGAAGTTGCGGAATTAGCAGCAGATTTAGGGGAAATGATTGAAACGCCCACCGAAATAGGACCAGCTCATTGGATGGGAAGGCACGATCGTAACCAAACTGAAAAATGGATAGAAAACCTGATCGA
>DIDU01000031.1:0-6823 GCA_002418295.1 Carnobacterium sp. UBA5792
TCGTAATTCATTTCAATTCTCAATACTGTCCCATTTAATTTACGGTGTTGTTCATCTGATTCTTCTTCATTTTCTGTTTGGAACTCTAGTTCAGCGTTGCCGCTATTGACCCATTTTTTAGCCACATGAAACTTAATAGCTGCGTATTCTCCAATGGGATTGGCTTCTACTTCTGGGAAAAAAGTAGCATTTCGAATAACTTTTTGGACAAGCATCCATTCATAATCAGTAAATAAATTAATGATTGCCTGCATATTATTTGGTCTTAAATTGAGTTCGCCATTTTTCCAACAGTCCCAGTTTTGCGGAGTGATATCTAATTGGGTTGAATAAAAGGCTTTTTCACTCATATATTTTTCTTTGATCGTGTGTAAAACAATCTGAATAAGTGCTTCTTGCATAATAAAGACCCCTTTCTTTCTAGCTGGATAAATTACCTTATAAGTGCTAATTCCATTCTACACTTAAAGCTGGAAAAACTAAAGTGTAAGGCTTTCCATTGCTTTCAATTCATTGCGTTGTTACAATAGAAAAGGAAAAAAGATTTACAATACTTGCATCGGTATATTGAGGAGGAAAATAAATGAAAGAATTAAATTGGGGTATTTTAGGATTAGGTTCAATTGCTTCAAGTTTTGCCGCTACTTTTGCAGCAGAAGACGCAAAAATCTATGCTGTTGGGTCCAGAACAATTGAAAAAGCTAGTGAGTTTGCTGAAAAACACGGTATTGAAAAAGCTTATGGCAGTTACGATGAGTTGCTGTCAGACCCAAATGTAGATGTTGTTTATATTGCAACACCGCACAGCCACCATGCTGATCTAATTTTAAAAAGCTTAGAAAACGGAAAGCACGTCCTNNAGGCGATGAAAGTAGCAAAAGAAAAAGAATTGGTGTTGGCAGAAGCTATGACTATTTACCACATGCCGCTTTACCAAGAACTTAAAAAGGTTATAGCCGACGGTTCTTTGGGCAAGTTGAAAATGATTCAAGTTTCATTTGGCAGTTTAAAAGAAGCTGATCCGACCAATCGTTTCTTTAATAAAGAGATCGCTGGCGGCGCATTGTTAGATATTGGAACTTACGCACTTTCGTTTGCGCGCTTTTTCTTATCAAGTCAACCTAATGAAATTTTGACTACGATGAATTTTTATGAAACGGGTGTTGATGAGCAAGCAGGTGTGTTATTAAAAAACGCTGATGATGAAATAGCTACTGTTTCTTTCACTTTCCGAGCTAAGATGCCAAAACAAGGAATCGTAGCGTTTGAAAATGGTTATTTGACTGTAACAGACTTTCCAAGAGCCGATGAAGCTACATTGACTCATCCTGATGGAACAGTTGACAGAATTCAAGCCGGTAATACTCTACAAGCAATGAATTATGAAATTGCTCATGTAAATGAAATGATCCGTTCAAAAGAAGACCATAGTTCCCTTGATTTGACTTATGATGTGACCGAAATAATGGATACCTTAAGAGAAAAATGGGGTTTGCATTTCGATTTTGAATAAAACCGCTCTAACTTTCAGGGATCACACCCCTTTTGGTACAAACTCATCTCTTTTTAGAACTAGTTTATCCAAAAAGAAACGAGTTGGAACAAAAATCATCCATAAATGAAAAAACGTAGAAAGCTGCCAAAATTATTTTGGCAGCTTTCTACGTTTTTCTTCTCTTATTTCTTTAAAACAGCTACAACTTCGATTTCACAGAGTGCTTTTAACGGCAACTCTTGTACTGCAAAACAAGTACGAGCTGGTTCATGCCCTTTAAATTGTTCCCCAAAAACTTCGTTAAATGCTTGGAAATTTTCCATCGTAGACAAATAACAAGTTGTTTTAACCACATGTTGTAAGGAAGAACCAGCTTCTTCCAAAACTGCTGATAGATTTTTTATGGCTTGTTCCGTTTGTTCTTTAATGGAATCAGCCACTAATTCTCCTGATACAGGATCTACTCCGATTTGACCAGCGGGATAAACAAATTCTCCAACTTTAATGCCTTGCGCATATGGTCCGATTGGTTTTGGTGCATGTTCAGTATAAATGGTTTCTAACATTCCTATTCCCCCTATAACGATTATTGTGTTCTAGATCAAACTACTTTTTCAGTTTTATGGCCTTTTTGATAAAAAAGGTCCATGTCTTCTTTAGGAACCATGCTTCCGCCTGTTGCCCAAGCAATATGGGTAGCCTGCTTCATTTTGTCGGACAAGTGATGGTCTTGCAGGTACTTCTTTCCTGCAGCAGATTGAAAAAGACGGACGGAACCAGGTACACCTGCTAATGCTGCCGGCTCTAAGTAGATTTCTTCTTGATCAATCAAGGTACTTAGCAGTTCATAGATTTGGTGATCATCTACGGTGTAGGAGCCACTAAAGAAATCTTCTAATACTTTAGCTACAAAGCCTGAAGTACGCGGTACCGCTAACCCATCTGCCACTGTTAGCCCATCTAAACCAAAGTCTTTGACCGTCACGCCATCGTACTCGCCTGTTAACAGACCGACCAACATAGAAGGAACATGTGTTGGTTCTGCAAAGAAACAGTGAACGTTGTCGCCATAAATTTGCTTTAAGCCAAACGTGATCCCGCCTGGCGAACCACCAATGCCACATGGTAGATAAACAAATAAAGGATGGTCTGCATCCACTAAAATATTTTTTTCTTTTAATTGAACTTTTAAGCGGTTAGCAGCTACTGTATAACCTAGAAAAAGATCTTCGGAATGCTCACCATCCACAAAATAACTCGTTGGATCTAAATCAGATTGTTGTCGGCCTTGAGTGACAGCTTTTGTAAAATCAGATGAGTGTTCAATCACGACAACTCCTCGGCTGCGCAAATAATCCTTTTTCCATTGTTTGGCTTCTACGGACATATGGACAATGACTTCAAAACCAAGCTTTGCACCTACGACACCTACACTAATCCCCAAATTACCGGTTGTACCTACTGTAATTTTATAATTAGAAAAGAAGGCTCGGAACTTTTCACTTGCAAATACAGCATAGTTTTCTTCAATAGATGTAAGAAGCCCATGTTCTAAAGCTAAGTCTTCCGCATGTTTTAGTACTTCATAAATAGCGCCTCGAGCTTTGATCGTTCCGGCTATCGGCAATAAATCATCACGTTTTAACCATAGATTGCCTTCTATCGTTTCATGGTATGCTTCTTCAAGGTATGTTTTCATATTGGAAATTTCAGTAATCGGCGATTCGATTATCCCATTAGTTGGGCGTGTTTCTGGAAATTCAGCTGCTAAGTATGCTGCAAAACGGGCTAAACGCGCATCTGCCTCATCTACATCTTTTTTTGAAAATGTTGCTTTTTCCGAAGCTGTTTGAAAATTTTCTTTATTCGGATTGATCCAAAAAACTTCTTTTGTTGCTTGAATGTCTTTTAATAAAGGCACTTGTTCTTGCCAANNAGCAATCGTTTTGCCTCTTACTACGTTCCTGCTCATTATTAAATCTCCTTTTCTAATCTAAAACTAAAATAAAACCAGTTGTTTCTTTGTTTAAAAGGAAAAGACCAACTAGCTTGCCTTATCTCTGCCGTACTTTTTACTGCTGTGAAAATACTGAACGAAGAGAATACAGCATGCCCCTACAGTTTACTATGGAAAGCCGAGTTTATCAAAAGTTAATTCCATATTCGTACAGGTTATTTCATAAGGGCACTGGTTTTTGTTAAATAAGCTGTATTTACGACAAAAAAGCAAGAAAATTTGAAATTAATTATCCGCTTCAAATTTTCTTGCACGTTTTCTAAGCTATTGTTTTATTTTCTAATTAATTAAATAAGCCTACAATGGCTTCCCAGATTTGACGGAAGAAATCTCCGACTTTGTCTAGTACGCCGCTGTCTTTTGCTTGTTGAAGTGCGTCACCAAATTTTGATTGGACAGTATCTGATAAATGTTTCAGCTGTTCTTTCACTTCTGCTGAGTCAATAGCACTAGTTTGTTGGTATTTTTCAAATAAAGCCATTAATTGATCAATTTGGTCTTGTGTGACCACATTTTCTAGTTGATTGTTCTTTAATGCATCGTTGATGATTTGTTCAATATCTTCTTTCGTTGCCAGTTTGCCTTGTTGTTCTTTTAAATCTGCCAAAGCTTGTTTGATTTCAATGATCGCTTGATCGAATTTGGCAGAATCAAAATCAGACTTTTCAGCATTTTCTTGTGCAATTTCATTCGTTGTTTCCAGTTCTTTTTGAGCAATTTCCATTCGGTCTTGATCCAAGTCTTCACCGTTAACATCAAAAGCTTTGTAAATACCGGTTAAGGCACTTTCTCCTGTTACTTTACTGACACTGGCAACCATGATTTTTGCATCATTTACTCCAGCCGTAATAGCCGCATTCGCATACTGATCTTGCGTGATTTGTGTAATGTTTTCAGGAGTCTCAATTGTAACCTCTACCCCTTTGCCGGAACCTTCTTTTTGAACCAGCACCGATGAAATCATATTTGCGGTATTTCCTGATCCTTCTTTTAAGTAATTCACCAAATCAGAGCCGGTCACAGCAACACTAGCAACATTTTCGGGCTCCTCAATACCTAATAATTTTTCGGTTTCTTTGACTTGGCTGTCGGATAATCCGCCACCATATACAAATGTTGGTTTACCCCATTTTTCATCGATCACCGTTGTATCAATTCCGTCTGATGCAGCAAAAGCAACAGCAGGAATCATACTGATTGAAGCTCCAATAAAACTAGCTGCAGCAATGGTCGTGATGCCTATTTTTTTTAGTTTATTCATTTTTTTGCTAACCTCCATTTTCTTCTGACCTTTTCACTTTTCATTTTACACTAATTCATTTCCCTTTGTCTCCTACTTAAGCCTGATTATGATTTCTTTAAGAAAACAAAAAAAGAATGGGCGCGATGGCCCATTCTAGTTATTTTTAGGTCCCTTAGAGGTTGCTGAACTGATTGTATACCCTTCTGTAGTTAAAATTTCTTTGATTTCTTCTAATTGAAGACTATCCATTTGAATAACGACTTGAGTGACTTCTTTTTGTCGGTAAACAGCGATTTGATTAATACTGATGTTATCTGCTGCCAAAATATTGGTAATGTCTTCTAATATTCCCGAATGATCCTCTGGGATGTCAATAACGATCCGACTGCCTTTATTGTTGTTCCCCATAACGTCAATAAAAGCTCTAAAAAGGTCTTTATCTGTGATGATTCCAATTACTTTATCTTCATCTTCTACAACTGGCAAAGCACCGACCTCGTCTTCCAGCATTCTAACCGCTGCTTCTTCGAGCAAATCCGTTGCACTGATCGTTACCACTGTTTTATGCATGATATCGCCGACAGTCGTTTTAGTCAACAAATAATTCAATTCATGAATACTTAGACTTGTCGCAGTTGAGGGTGAGTTTTCCTGAATGATCTCTTCTGTTATCAACCCTACCATCCGTCCATTTCTAACGACTGGCAACCGATGAAAATTGTGTTCTTTCATAATATCGAGTGCTTCAAGAACTTTCGTATCTTCAGGAACTGTTACGACTTCTGCAGTCATATAATTTTGTACATTCATCCTTTTTACCCTCCTAAGTAAGCTTTTTGAACTTCATCACTGGCTAACAATTCTTGTCCTGTACCAGATTGGACCATTTTTCCGGTTTCTAAAACATAGCCACGATCTGCTATTTCTAAGGCTACTTTAGCATTTTGTTCAATCAGTAAAATGGTGGTGCCTTGCTCATTGATCATTTTAATGATATTAAAAATTTCTTTGATAAAAATCGGCGCCAATCCCATTGAAGGCTCATCCAGCAGCAGCAACTTCGGTCGTGACATTAAAGCCCGTCCCATCGCTACCATCTGTTGTTCGCCGCCTGATAAAGTAGCAGTATCCTGCTTTTTGCGTTCTCCTAAAACGGGGAAACGATCAAAAACCATTGCCAAATCTTTTTGGATCTCGCTTTTATCTTTGCGCAGATACGCTCCCATCTCCAAATTTTCTAAAACACTCATTCCGCCAAAAACATGCCGGCCTTCTGGAACTTGCGAGATACCCAGTTCAACAATTTTTTTAGTGGTTTCTTTTTGGATCGATTGGCCTTTATACAGAATTTCTCCTGAAGTTGGGCGATGCAATCCGGAAATTGCTTTAAGAATCGTTGATTTACCAGCCCCATTGGCTCCAATCAATGAAACAATCTCTCCTTCATTGACTTCAAAACTCACTTCTTTAGTCGCTTGAATAACGCCATAATGAATCGTCAGTTGGTTTACATGTAACATACCTAATCACCACCTAAATAAGCTTTGATAACTGCTTTATTATTTTTGATTTCATTGGGTGTTCCATGAGCAATCATCCGCCCATACTCTAAAACATAAATGCGTTCGCATACGTTCATCACTAAAGACATATCGTGTTCAATCAACAAAATAGTGATGTTGAAATCTTTTTGAATTTGACGAATCAAAGCTGTTAAGTCGGCTGTTTCTTGCGGATTCATACCCGCAGCTGGTTCATCTAAAAATAAAATCTTCGGTTTCGTGGCCAACGCCCGAACAATCTCCAGACGCCTTTGCTCCCCGTAAGGCAAATTTTTAGCGAGCTCCGATACTTTTGTGTCTAAATTGAAAATCTGCAACAGTTTAACAGCTTCTGCTTTCATGGTTTCTTCCGATGCATAAAAAGCAGGCGTGCGAAACAGAGCAGCGATTGTGCCAACTTTGTTTTTAGCGTGCATTGCAATCAAGACATTATCCAATACAGTCAAATCTTTAAACAACCGAATATTTTGAAACGTTCTTCCTAACCCCATATCGGTAATCGTATA
>DIDU01000031.1:6842-7369 GCA_002418295.1 Carnobacterium sp. UBA5792
GCGTAAACACCGGTTAATAAATTAAATAAAGTCGTTTTTCCTGCTCCGTTAGGTCCAATCAATCCGACTAGCTCATTATTACCCAGTTCCATTGATACCATTGAAACAGCTGCTAATCCGCCAAAGTTTTTAGTTAATTTTTTTACTTCCAATAAACTCATTTCACTTCCTCCTCTTGTTTAGGAGATTTAGGTGTCGTTTTCTTTTTATGGTTCAATAAGCCTGAAATGGTAAATTCTTTGGAACCAAACAAACCAGACGGCTTAAAAATCATAATGGCAATTAAAGCGACCGAATAAAGAATCATACGCAACTGTCCAAAAGGCTGTAAAAAGACATTGATAATGCCCAGAACAATTGCAGCAACGACGCTCCCTGTCACACTGCCCAATCCGCCAAATACTACAATGCTCAAGATATCGATGGATTTCATAAATGTAAAATCAGCGGGACGGATGACACTAAAGTAAGAAGCATGAAGTCCTCCGGCGACTGCTGCTGTAGCTGCGCCAATCACAAAAGCAATG
>DIDU01000031.1:7477-8028 GCA_002418295.1 Carnobacterium sp. UBA5792
GCAAACTGCCCATATTTAAAATCGCGATTCGGATGATTTCCGCCACTCCTAAAGTTGCAATAGCTAAATAATCGCCTTTTAGACGTAAGGTTGGTATTCCAACAATTAGAGCTATTACACTCGCCACGATGATGCCCAATAACAGACCCGCGAATACCCCTACAATGGTTGGGATTTTGATCGTCATAATCCCGGTACAATAGGCGCCGATTGCCATAAAGCCGGCATGGCCTAAAGAAAACTGTCCTGAAAAGCCGATAATTAAATTTAACCCGGTTGTCAAAATAATATTGATTAAAATCGTCATTAACGTGATTTCGTAAAAAGCATCAATCAAACCGGACGAAACACCGAATTGGATCAAGAGGAAGGCGACCGCAATAAAAATGAGCCAGCCAAGATTTGTCTTATTAAATTGCTTCATTTCTATCACCTACACTTTCTCTTTCGTATTTTTACCTAATAGTCCAGTTGGTTTCACGATCAAAATCACAATCAAAATCAAATACACAATCGCATCTTTAATTAGCGAACTGCCGTATCCGCTGATC
>DIDU01000031.1:8066-8355 GCA_002418295.1 Carnobacterium sp. UBA5792
TAATCCCGATACCGCCTAAAACGGCTGCAATAAATGCTTTCAGACCAGGTGCCACTCCCATCATTGGGTCAATCGAGTTGTAATACATGCCAACTAGTACACCAGCTGCCCCGGCTAGCGCGGATCCAAGAATAAAGGTAAATGAAATGACATTATCCACGTTGATCCCCATTAAACGTGCAGCATCGGCATCTGTACTGACTGCCCGCATGGCTTTTCCCATCTTTGTTTTTTTAACAATAAATTGAAGTGCCAGCATGAGAATAACCGTGGTCGCGAAAATAGTGAT